>CAIMWE010000117.1 GCA_903845115.1 uncultured Acidobacteriota bacterium
TAAACGGGAAATCGATGGCGTCAGCTCCGGAACGAGACCTCGAGTCCGTCCACGACCCATCCAACTTGAAGATCCTCGGAAAGAAGGTGTCGTTCGCGCGGCATGGCTGCGTGACGCCACGGATAGGCGGTATGATGGCATCATGGTTCGTCTACAGGTTCAGCTCGAGGAGCGGCAGCTCGAGGCGCTTCGGCGGCTGGCGGCCGCGGACGACCGGTCGCTCTCGGACCTCGTCCGCGAGGGGGTGGATGCCCTCGTCAGGGCCCGCGGAGGTGTGTCCCGCGAGAGCGTGAAGGAGAGGTCTCTCGCCGCGGCTGGGCGGTTCCACTCCCGGACGCCGGATCTCGCCCGCAATCACGACCGATACCTGGCTGAGGCCTTCGCCGAGTGACCACGCTCGTCGACACGTCGGGCCTTCTCGCCGTACTCGACAGCGACGACGCCGGGCACGCCCGCGCGGCTCGAGCGTGGGCCGACCTCCTGAGGGCCGACGAGCAGCTCGTCACGTCCAGCTCCATCCTCGTGGAGGTCTACGCACTCACCCAGCGACGCCTCGGAATGGAGGCCGTCCGCGTCCTTGCTACCGACTTCGAGCCCCTCCTCGACGTCGTCTGGGTGGATGCCGAGGTCCATGCCGCGGCGCTGGGCGCCTTCCTCGCGGCGGGACAGCGGGCCCTCAGCCTGGTCGACTGCACCAGCTTCGAAGTGATGCGCCGAAGCGGCATCAGGCGCGCGTTCACCCTCGACGCGGACTTCGCGCGGCAGGGCTTCGAGGTGGTCCCGCGCAGTCGAGGTGCGTCGGCGTCCGAACGACCAGGGACGGCTTAGTCCGCCAGAGTCGCATCGCCCTCGCCCGCGCTGGCCGTCGAGCCGAAGGTCCTCTTCCCCCACCAGGGCAAGGTCGAGCAGGCCGGCCGGCGCCCGGGAAAGGGCGGACGGGCGCGCCGAAAAAAGCTCGGTCGCGGGGTATTCTCCGACGGGGGGAATCCGATGACGATTCGTTCGTGCGGGAGCTGCCTGGCCCTGGTTGCCTTGCTTGTCGGCCCCGTCGCCTCCGCCCAGGAGACGGCGGGAGGGTTCGCGGGGTTCCTGACCGGCGGCCGGATGGACATCAAGCTGCGCACCTACTACATGGACCGGACGTACGAGCCGACCTTCGCCGCTCCCCGGGAAGAGCAGCAGGCGCTCGCCGTGGGGGGGTGGTTCGACTGGGAGACGGGGCGCTGGCACGGGATCGGGTTCGGGGTCTCGCTCTACACCTCGCAAAAGCTCTACGGGCCCGAGGACAAGGGGGGAACGAACCTCCTCGCTCCGGGACAGCAGGGCTTCTCGGTCCTCGGACAGGCGTGGATGGAGGCGAAGGCCGGGAAGACGACCGTCCGCCTCTTCCGGCAGAAGATCGACACGCCCTTCCTCAACTTCCGCGACACCAAGATGGCCCCCTTCACCTTCGAGGCGTACACGGTCGAGAACCGCGACGTGCCTGGGCTCCTCGCGATGGTCTCGTACGTGACCAAGATCAAGACGTGGACTTCCACGCAGTTCGTGACGCTGGGCGAGAACGCCGGGTTCGAGACGGCGAGCCCCCTGACGCTCGCGGGCCTGGACTGGAAGAGCCCCGGGAAGGCCGTCCGGCTCCAGGCCTGGAACTACTACGACGCCGGGCAGTGGAACACGTTCTACGCGCAGGCCGACGGAACGCTCCCGCTCGGGAAGGGCTTCTCGACGACGCTCTCGGGTCAATGGATCGACCAGCGGGGGCGCGAGGGGGGCGCCTACGGCCCGTTCAGCACCTGGATGGGGGGGGCGATGGCGACCTTCGACTGGCGCGGCTGCGAGGCTGGGTTCGCCTTCACCGACACGTCGGACGGCTACATGATCGTCAACCCGTGGGCGGGCTATCCGGGCTTCACGTCGATCATGGAGGAGGACAACAACCTCGCCGCGGAGAGGGCATGGCTGCTGACGGCGACGGTCGACCTCGGCATCGTCGGCGTCCCGGGGCTGAGGGTCCACTGGGACCGGACGAGGTCGCACATCGTGAACCCGCCTCTCGGGATGAGCCACAAGGACCAGTACGAGAACGACGTGACGGTCGACTACTACTTCCGTGGGCCGCTCGAGGGGCTCGCGATCCGGGCGCGCGCGGCGTGGGTCGAATCGGCCCTGAGCCAGTACTCCCTCTCGGGACGGGACTACACCGACTACCGGATGATCCTGAACTACGCCCTTCCGCTGACCCCGTTGCTCCGGCGGTGAAGCGCCGCCTGCGGGCCGCGCCGGGAATCCGCCGGGGCGCTGGCGCCGGAACGAGAATGCAGAGGGTAAACTTCCGGCTCCGTCGGCTCGTTCCGGGTGCGACGGTTCCTTCGTGAATTGAAAGACCTCCGACGGTTCCGTAGCTATTTCTTCCGCCGCCCGCGGCCCTACCTGGCGGGCTTCGGGTCGATGGTCCTTTCGACCGGGCTCTTCCTGGCGATGCCCGGGATCGTCCGGCGGGCCCTGGAAGGACTGGAGCGGGGGGTCACGACCGAGAGGCTCCTCCTCGCCGCCGGCGCCATCGTCGCGCTGGCCATCGGCGACGCCTTCGCCTTCTACTTCACCCGCCGGATCCTGATCGGCCTCTCGCGCGACATCGAGTACGAGATGCGCCAGGATCTCTTCGCCCACCTCCTCCGGCTCCCGCCCACCTGGTTCCGGAAGAACCGGACGGGCGACCTGATGAGCCGGACGGTGAACGACCTCGCGGCGGTCCGGATGATGATCGGCCCCGGGATCATGCAGGCGGCCAACACGGTCGTCGTCGGCCTGGCGTCGCTCGCGCTGATGATCCGGGTCTCCTTCGTCCTCACCGCGATCGCCCTCGCCCTCTTCCCGGTCGTGGCCGTGGCGACGAAGGTGATGGGCCAGATCACCCACCGGCGGTTCACGAAGATCCAGGAGTTCTTCAGCGAGATCTCCAACTCGGCCCAGGAGAACTTCTCCGGCGTCCGTCTCGTCCGCGCCTTCGCGCGGGAGGCGACGGAGGAAGCCCGGTTCGAGGAGCGGAACCGCGAGTTCCTCCGCCGGAACCTCGGCCTCGCGCGGCTCAACGCGATCTACTTCCCGCTCTTGCAGCTCCTCGTCGGGAGCGGCTTCGTCCTGGTCCTCTGGGCCGGCGGGCACTTCATCCTGTCGGGCAAGCTCTCCGTCGCCCGGTACGTCGAGTTCAACCTCTACATGATCGAGCTGATCTGGCCCGCCATCGCCCTCGGCTGGGTGGTCAACCTCTGGCAGCGCGGGTCGGCCTCCTGGAACCGGATGGTGGAGCTCTGGGACGTCGAGTCCCTTCCCGAGGAGGAGGAGACCGGCGTCAGGCTGGACGGAGCCATCGAGTTCCGCGATCTCCGGTTCGGCTACGAGGGCGGCCGGCCGGTGCTCGACGGGATCGAGCTGACGGTCGAGGCGGGCGAGACGATCGCGGTCGTCGGCCGGACCGGCTCGGGAAAGTCGACGCTCCTCTCGCTCCTCCTCCGGGTCGACGACCCGCCGGCCGGAACGATCCGGATCGGCGGGCGCGACATCCGCGGCATCCCGCTCCCCGACCTCCGGCGAAACGTCGTCGCCGTCCCGCAGGAGACTTTCCTCTTCTCCGACACCATCGCCGCCAACGTCGCCTTCGGGAACCCCGACGCCACTCCCGAGGAGATCGCGGAGGCCGTCCGGGCGGCCGGCCTCGGGTCCGACCTGGCCGGGTTCCCGAAGGGGCTGGAGACGGTCGTCGGCGAAAGGGGGATCACGCTCTCCGGAGGCCAGAAGCAGCGGACCGCCCTCGCCCGCGCCCTCGTCTCGAAGGCGCCGATCCTGATCCTCGACGACGCGTTCTCGTCGGTCGACACCGAGACGGAGGCGCGGATCCTCGCCGGCCTCCGGGCCGCCGCCGCCGGGCGGACGCTCTTCCTCGTCTCCCACCGGCTCTCCACGATCCAGGACGCCGACCGGATCGTCGTCCTGGACCAGGGACGGGTCGCCGAATCGGGCACGCACGAAGAGCTCCTGGCGAAGGGAGGCCTCTACGCCGCGCTCGCCGAGCGGCAGCGGCTGGAGGAAGAGGTCGAGGCGGCCTAGGACGATGGGCGAGACGTCCGGGACTCACCAGGAGGAGGAGGCGCTCGGCAAGGCGATCGACCTGCCGCTCTTGAGACGTCTCTTCCGCCTCGCGATCCCCTACCGGAAGTACGTGATCGGCTCGCTCGTGGTCCTCGTCCTCGAGTCGGCCGTCGGGCTCGCCGGACCGCTTCTGACGGCCGCCGCCATCGACCTGATCCTGGCGCCGAAGGCGAAGCGGGACGTGGCGTCGGAGATCGTCCACCGGTCGCTCGCCTGGCTCGGGCTGCCGACGCAGGGAACGGCCGGGCTCGGAGCCATCGCGCTCCTCTTCCTCGTCGCCACCGTCGCCGCCTTCCTCCTGACGGTCCTGATGATCCTCTGGACCTCCCAGATGGGCCAGGGGGTGATGTACGACCTGAGGACCCGGATCTTCGGCCACCTCCAGAGGTCCGACATCGCGGTCTACGACAGGACGCCGGTCGGAAGGCTGATGACGCGGCTGACGACCGACGTCGACGCGCTCAACGAGCTCTTCACGTCCGGCTTCGTCTCGCTCCTCGGCGACGTGGCGGTCCTGGGCGGGATCGTGGGTCTCCTCTTCGCCCTCAACGCCTCGCTCGCCGCCGTCACCTTCGGAGTCCTCCTGCCGATGCTCTTCGTGACGAACTGGTTCCGGAAGGGGGCGCGGGACACCTACCGGGACGTGAGGACCCGGATCGCCCGAGTCAACTCCTTCCTCCAGGAGCACCTCTCCGGCGCCGCCGTCGTCCAGCTCTTCCGCCAGGAGAAGCGGACGCTCGAGAAGTTCGCCGTCATCAACGACGAGCACCGCAGGGCGAATATCCGGTCGATCTTCTACTACGCGGTCTTCTACCCGGCCCTCGACCTCCTCTCGGCGGTCGGGATGGCGGCCATCGTCGCCTACGGCGGTTGGCTGGTGCTGAGGGGACGGATGTCGGTCGGCGCCGTGGTCGCCTTCCTGCAGTACTCGAAGCGGTTCTACCGGCCGCTGATGGACCTGTCGGAAAAGTACAACATCCTCCAGGCGGCGATGGCGTCGTCCGAGCGGATCTTCAAGCTCCTCGACTCCGCCCCCGGGATCGCCGCCCCGGGCCACGCGACTCCGGTGCCCGAGCCGTTCCGGGGCGACGTCGTCTTCGAGGCGGTGCAGTTCGGCTACAACCCGGGCGAGCCGGTCCTGAAGGGGATCGACTTCCACGCCGAGCCGGGGAAGACGATCGCCTTCGTCGGCGCGACCGGCTCGGGAAAGTCGACGATCCTCTCGCTGCTCCTGCGGTTCTACGACCCTCTCGCGGGACGGGTCCTCGTCGACGGGATCGACGTGAAGGACTTCGACCCGGTGGAGATGCGCAGGAGGTTCGGGATCGTCCTGCAGGACACGTTCCTGTTCAGCGGGACGATCGCCGAGAACGTCTCGTTCTTCGACCAGGCGATGCCGCGGGAGAGGATCGAGAAGGCGTGCGTGGACGTGGGGCTGGGCCCGCTCCTCTCGCGCATCCCCGGCGGGCTCGACGCGAAGCTGACCGAGAGGGGCGGCGGCCTCTCCGTCGGCGAGAAGCAGCTCGTCTCGTTCGCCCGGGCCCTCGCCCGAGACCCCCGGATCCTGATCCTGGACGAGGCGACGTCGAGCGTCGACCCGGAGACGGAAGAGAAGATCGAGGAGGCCATCTCGCGCCTCCTCGTGGGCCGGACGTCGCTCGTCGTGGCCCACCGGCTCTCGACGATCGTCCGCGCCGACCGGATCCTCGTCGTGTCGCACGGCGAGATCCGGGAGGCGGGGACCCACTCCGAGCTGCTCGAGCGGAACGGGATCTACGCGAGGCTCTACGCGCTGCAGCTGAAGGATCGGGAGGCGGCAGCATAGCCAGGCGCCGTGCGCCTGGCTATGCTGCCGCCTGGCACGGAGCGGCCATCCTGGGTCAGGGGCACCCGGGCCGGTCGGTGCCCCTGCGCGTCGGGCTCCGCCCTCCGCTACCCCTCCCCGCCCGAAGGTCCTGCCGGAACCGGATCGGGAAACGGGGGCCACGTCGGTCGGGACGACTGCCGCGAGTCATCCGCTGATCGGGATGTGTGCGGACCTGGGCTGGCCGGCGGCCGCCGTCGCCGCTTCGAGGGCGCCGGCGGTGACCCCTTCGTGCGAGGTGTTCCACACCGCTTGGCCGCTGCGGACGAGGATGGCCTGGGGCGACTGGTGCCGGACGCCTAACCGGTCGGCCAGGTAGAGCGACACCGGCCGGTCCTCGACGACCTTCAGCAGGTGGACGGGGATCTCGGGGTGAGCTGCCTCGAACCGCTTCACCTCTTCGAAGGCCCACGCGCTCACCGGGCAGCGGGTGCTGTGCTTGAACACGACGACGGTCTCACTGGAAGCGAGGAGGGTCTCCGCCTCCTCGCAGGTGGTCACGAATCTCACAGCGGTCGGCCCTCGTCGCGCACGACGACGGCGGGACGGGATCTGTTCACGAAGGCTCCTCCGGAGGGGATTCTAGGTCGACGGCCATTCCTTCCCGGCGGATCAGATGCCCTCGAGCAGCTTCCGGATCCCTTCGTCCCCGGGCGCGAGCTGGAGCGCTTTTTCCAGGGCCTCGCGGGCGGCGTCGCGGTTGCCCTGGACGATCTCGGCCCTCGCGATCGCCACGAGCGGGTCCGGGGATCTCGGGGAGAGGGAGCGGGCCGACCGGTAGTGCCGGAGCGCCTCCTTCACGTTCCCGCTCGACAGCTCGAGGTCTCCCTGGACGATGAGGCTGTCGGGCGAGACCTTCGCCAGATCCGCGGCCGCGAGGGCGGCCCGCGCGCTCTCGTACTTGCCCTGCGACTGGTAGAGGGCGGCGAGATTGTGGAGGACCGTCGGCTGACGGGAGTCGATCGAGAGCGCCTTCCGGTACGCCTCGAGGGCTCCCTCGGTATCGCCGGTCTTCCATCGCGCCAGCCCGAGGTTCCCCCAGCCCCCCGTGAACTGAGGGGCCAGCCTGACCGCGGCGTCGAACCGGGCCAGGGCCCCGGAGTAGTCGCGCGCCCGGAGGGCCGCCACCCCCCGGTTGCTGACCAGGATCCCGGTCAGCGCCAGGTCGTCGAGGAGCCGGATCTCCGCCCTCCCCTTCTCCGCCGCGGCGAAGAAGTCGTAGATCGCGAACCCCTTCACGAAACGGACGACCGCGACCATGTGGGTGTAGACGAGGACGAGGTCGTCCTTCCTCTCGCTCGAGTCCCGCTGGACGACCAGCCCCGCCTGGAGCTGGATCCCGAGGGACCTGGCGAGCGAGATGAAGAGATTCGTGAACGACACGCAGTTCCCGCGCCTCCGCTGGAACGCCTCGGCGGCCGTGAGAGTCTCCGGCGACTCCTGGTCGATCGTGAACATCGACCGATCGAACATCGACGCCTGGATCCGGGTGAGCCGGTCGAACATCAACCCGCCGCCGGCCACCTCCTTCGCGAACGCCCTCATCTCGTCCGTCGTCTCGAGCGGGTTCGGAATCCCGACCGGGTCCACCCCCCGTTCGCGAATCGCCCCCGTCCACTCTTCCGGCTTCAGGAAGAGAGGCTCCCGGGAGCCCAGGATGGAGCACCCTGCCGACCCGATGAGGGCGGCGAGGAGTGCGGCGGCCGCGATCCTGGGAGGGGGGCTCATCATCCTTACCTACGGACGACATCGAAGCGGGTTTCGGAGAGCCCCGGGAGGGCGCCCCGTATCATCGCCGGAATGACCCCGAGCTCCCCCGAGTCGACGGGACACCCGGCTCATCCCCTCTACGCTTCGGCGGCGCTCCACTCCGTCGCGTCCGGCTCCGCCCGACCCCTGGCGGAAGCGCTCGAGATGTCCCGGGCGCGGGTCCCGGAGCGCGAGGCCATCCTCGTCGCTTCGGCGGCGCTCGAATCCCAGGATCTCTCCCCTCTCGCGGCCAGTCTCCCGGACCTCGACCTGCTTCCGCCCGACCTCGCCGCGTTCGTCGTCCGTCGCCTGGAAGCGTCGCGGACCTCCGCGAAGGCCCTCCTGCGCGTCCTTTCGGAGACCGTCGACCGTCTCCGTTCGAACGGCTGCGAGGTGGTGGTGACCGGCGAGGCCGTCGCCGCCGTCACCGTCTACCGCGAGGCCGCCCTCCGGCCGGCCCGGACCCTGCGCCTCCTTCTCGTCCGGCGCGCCGACGCGAGCCGCGCGCGGCGCTCGCTCGCCCCCCGGGCTCCGGTCTCTCTCCATGCCTCCCTCGCGTACCGGGCCCTCGGCTCCGCGACGGACCTGACCGGCCTCGTCCTGGACGACCCCGTCGTCCGGACGGTCGACGGGGTGAAAGTCCTCTTCGCCTCGCCACGCGCGCTGGCGGCGCAGCTGCTCTTCGCGGCCGCCGCCGAGTTCGCCGGGGACGGGTTTCCGGGCGTTTCCGCGATCGACCTCCGCCTCCTCGCCCTCGCCCTGGGGCCCCTTTCTCCGGATCCGAGCGGGACCTCCCGCGGGGAGGCGGCGTCCCTGATCCATGCCGTCGACTCCGTCGAGCGCTTCTGTCCGGGCACGTTCGATCGGTCGTTCGTTTCACGCCTCGCCGGGGCGGTCCCGGTAGAGAGACGCGAGCTGGGCCGCAGGATTCCGCCCCTCCGCTTCACTCGCGCCCGTGGGAGCGGCCTCGCCCCGGCGGCGCTCATCGAGAGCCGGCTCGGGCGCCTCCGGTTCCTTCTCCGGCGTCCCGGCCTCGTGTCGTGACGGGAAAGCCCCGGCACATTCCTCCTTCCGTAATCCGAGAGCCTTTCCAGGCGTCCAATCACTACAGGGGTGTGTCCATGCGTCGAACTTCAGCCTCCGTTCTCCTTGCCTCCGTCGCCCTGTCGGCCCTGGCGGCGGGCCCCGCCCTCTCGGGGGAGATCCGCGGCCGCCTGCTGGCCGACGACCGGCCCGTCCCCGCGGTCTCGGTCGCCGCCGTCCCCTGGGAAACCCCATTCGAGGAGGCCCGCCGGGAGGCCCGCAGGGAGCCCGCGCCAGCCCCTCTCTCCTCCGTGACGACGCGTCCGGACGGCCTCTTCGTCCTTCCGGTCCCGGGCGGTACCCCCTCGAAGGAATTCAGGGTGCGGGTGGAGGGAGGCGGTGTCGTCACCGCCCTCGTTCCCGGCAACTTCGACACCCAGGAAGCAGAGGACCTCGGAGATCTCGTCGTGAGCAAGGGGACCCGCCTCGCAGGGCGCGTGGCGAGCGCGGAAGGGGCCCCTCTCGCCGGGGCGGAGGTCCTCCTCCTCCCGTCCCGCCGACCGTCCAGCGGACTGGAGGCCGCCGTCCAGGCGACGAAGAGCGGCGCCGACGGCACGTTCTACTTCGAGGCCGCCGGCGACCGGAACGAGGTCTCGATCCACGCCGACGGACTCTCGATCCAGCCGCTCTCCGGCGTGAAGGCCGGAGCCATCCCCTCGCCGATGGTCGTGCGAGCCGCCGGCTCGATCGCCGGGACGATCCGGAAGAGCGACCGGAAGACGCCGGCGGCCGGCGTCCTCGTCCGGTTCGAGGCGGCGGGGAAGACCCGGTGGGTCGAGACCGGGGCCGACGGGTCGTTCGTCGTGAAAGGAGTCCCCGCCGGGACCGGAACGCTCGTCGCCGACGGGGGCGATGCCGGGTTCGCCGAGATCCTGGGCGCGCGCGCGTCGGTCACCCCGGTGACGGTCCACCTCACGCCCGGCGCCCGCCTGGAGGGGAGGGCCGTGAACGCCGTGACAGGGAAAGCGGTCCCGCGGGCCAAGATCCTGCTCGCCGGGCCGAGAGGCCTCCTGTCGACGCGGTCCGGGGCGGACGGCCACTACCTCCTCCGGAACTTCGTGCCGGGCCGGTTCCAGGTCCGCGGCGACGAGCCGAGATACGCGCCGTGGGAGAAGAGCGGCGTCGTCATCCGGGCGGGAGAGACCCGGAAGCTCGACCTGCCGTTGACGCCCGGGGTGTCGATCTCCGGAACCGTCACCGACGAGACCGGCGCCCCGGTAGCCGGGGCGAAGGGGTCCCTCGCCCCCGCCACGCAGACCGGGATCAGGTCGTTCCTGCGGGGCATGACGGGCCAGGGGGAGACGGCCTTCGTCTCCGGCGCGAACGGGACCTTCCGCGCGTCCCGCCTCAGGTCCGGGGACAACCTCCGCCTGGCGGTCCATCACCCGAGCTACGAGGCCGGGGCCCTGGCCGGTCTCAACCTCCCGCCGGGGACGGTCCGTTCGGGCCTGGCGGTCATCCTCCGGCAGGGAATGCTCCTCTCCGGAATCGTGAAGGACGAGAATCAGGGAGCGGTCCCCGGGGCCGAGGTCACGCTCACGCAGGCTCGCTCCTTCGGCGGTGGCCGGGGAGGAATGGTGCTGAACGCCGCCGGGCCGATGGCGGGGCGCCCCGAGACCGAGAAGACGGGCGGCGACGGCTCGTTCACCTTCCGCGGCCTGGCGCCAGGGGATTACCAGCTCCAGGTGAAGCGGTCCGGATACGCGACGCAGACGATCGCGCCGATCAAGGTCGCGCGGGGCGAGGACCCGCAGCCGGTCGGGGTCTTCCTGACTCCCGGCGCGGCGATCGCCGGCTACGTGAAGCTGAAGGACGGCACGCCGCTCGCCGGAAAGGTCGTCACCGTGAGGCCTCCGCCGGGAACAGCCGGACCGGCTCTTCTCGCCGGTCTCGAGCCCACGGGCCCGGACGGCCTCTTCGTCCTCGACGGCCTGAAGCCGGGACAGAGCTACGACCTGCTCCTCCTCGAGCCGTCGGCGATGCCGCGCGTCGTCCGGAGCGGGGTCTCCGCGCCCGCCGAAGGGATCGACCTCCTGCTCCCGGCGCCGGGCCGGATCACCGGGAACGCGGTCGACGCCGGTTCCGGCAAGCCGGTCGTGGACTTCCAGGTCTGGTACGACGCCGACCGTTCCACCGGGCAGGGGGGCGGCGGACAGATGATCCGCATGGTGGCTAGAGGAGTGGCCCAGCAGCTCGGAATCGGAAACAACGAGAAGGTGGTCGTCCACGCGGAGGACGGCACCTTCGCCCTCGAGAACGTCCCCCCCGGGAACTGGGAGGTCAACGTCGAGGCGACGGGATACCAGACCGCCCGCGTCGGCGGCGTCACGGTCGCAGAGGGGACGGAGCGCGCCGGGATCACGGTGAAGGTCTCCCCAGGCGTGACGCTCTCTGGCAAGGTGGTGGACTCCATGTCGGGCCGTGGGATCCCCAACGTCCAGGTCTCCCCGGCCGGAGCCGGGTCCCCCGGCGGAGCCATGCGGGCCGCCCTTCCCCAGGCAGACGACGGGTCCGGCCCCACCACCGACGCCGACGGGGAGTTCCAGATGGATGGCATCGCGCCGGGCAAGTACTCGATCAGCGCGAAGCACCCGGACTACGCGGATGGCTCAGAGAGCGTGGACGTGAAGGTGACCGGGGCGGCGGTCAAGATCTCGCTCTCCCCGGGGAGCCACATCTCGGGCCTCGTCGCGGACGCGTCGAACCAGCCGCTGGCGGGCGCCCAGGTGGCCCTCGTCGCGGCGTCCGACGGCGGTCCGATGGGACGGGGCGGGATCGGCACCTCCGGGACGACCACCGACCAGAGCGGGAGCTTCCGCTTCGACCACCTCGCGGCCGGCCGGTACACCGTCACCGCCTCCCTCCGGAACGCCTCGAGCAGCCAGCAGCAGGTCGTCCTCGCGGCCGGCCAGTCGCAGGACGCCGTGATCATCTCCCTCTCCGCCGGCGCCACCGTCCAGGGGACCCTCACTGGCCTCGCCGCCGACAAGCGTGGGAACGTCCTGGTCTCGGCGAGCGGCGCCGACGGGTTCGCGAGCTCCGTCCGGTCCGCCTCCGACGGGAGTTTCCAGATCTCCGGGGCGCCGGAGGGGATCCTGATGCTAAGGGCCACGGCCGGCGACATCCTCTCCTCCAGCCAGACGAAGACGGCCGAGGTCCAGATCCCGTCGGGCCAGACCTTCGTCCCCGCCGAGATCGCCTTCGACCCGTCCGGGGCGACCCTCTCCGGCTCGGTCACCCGGGGGGGGCAGGCTGTCAGCGGCGGGTCCGTGATGGTCAACGCCCGGGGCGGAGCCGGAGTCGCCTACTCCGGAACGGTCGACGGCTCCGGCCGATACAGCGTCGCCGGGGTCCAGAACGGGACCTACACCGTCACCTATCGGGACCTCTCGTCAGGCGGGGGAACCGTCTCGAAGACGGTCACGGTCTCCGCCGATACCAGCGCCGACCTGGACGTCCCGCAGGGGAGCATCTCGGGCACCGTCGTCGAGACCGGGACCAACCTGCCGCTCGCGAATGCGACTGTCTCGGCGACGCCCGCGAGCTCGGGGGGCCAGGCGGCAGCCGGGGGAGGCCCAGGCGGGGGCGGCCGCACCGCGACCACGGACAGCAACGGGTCGTTCTCCCTGGAATCGTTGAATCCGGCGGCGTTCAACGTCGTGGTGCGCCTGGCCGGGTACCTCTTCGACCCGAAGAGCGTCACCCTGAGCGGGCCCGAGACGCAGCAGGTGACGATCCAGGGCAGGCGGTCGGACGGCATCGGCGTCCAGGCGACCGACGGAATCCTCGGCGTCCCGCTCCGCTCGCTGCAGGCCCGCGTCATGAGCGGGGCGGCGACCACCTACGTCGGGACCATCTCGCTGGACAGCAACGGATCGGGCGAGATCCCGTCGGTCCAGCCAGGCAGCTACACCGTCATCCTCGACGCGACCGGGTACGCCCCGGCGGTCCTCGCGCCGGTGAACGTCCCCTCCCAGACGCTCGTGGTCGGCCTGACCCCCGGAGGGAACGCGGAGTTCCACGCCGGCGCGAAGACGCTGGCGGCGGGGACGGCCCTGGCGACCCTCTTGACCTCGAGCGGCGTCCCCTATCCCTTCACGGTCTTCGGCCAGCCGGGACGGATCACCCTGAACTTCCCGGTCCGCCTGATCCAGAACATCGCCCCCGGCTCGTACACGATCGCGCTGGATGCCGGCGGATCCCAGTCTTTCACCGTCCAGGAGGGGGGCACGGCGGTCGTCACGCTTCCGTGACCGCCGTTCCCGGCGCGGTTTCCGCGGCTCGCCGGCCTCCTCCGGACCGTTCTTGCTACCATCGCCTCTCCGGATGAGCGAACCCGATTCCCCTCTCGGCGACCTGCGGAAGCGGATCGACGCGGTCGACGACGAGATCCTGCGTCTCCTGAACCAGCGCGGCGCGCTCGTCATCGAGGTCGCCCGGGTCAAGAAGGGCGAGAAGCTCGGCTTTCACGTCCCCAACCGGGAGCGGGAGATCCTGGAGCGCCTCGAGGCCCAGAACCCCGGTCCGTTCCCCGCCGACGCCGTCCGGACGGTCTTCCGCGAGATCATCTCGGCCTCCGTCGGCCTCCAGGCCCCCATGCGCGTCGCCTTCCTCGGGCCGAAGGCGACGTTCACCCACCTGGCGGCGATGCATCAGTTCGGCATGTCCGCGGAGCTGGTGCCAGAGAGCTCGATCGGGGCGATCTTCGACGACGTCGAGAAGGGGCGGGCCCAGTACGGCGTCGTCCCGGTGGAGAACTCCACCGAAGGGGTCGTCACCCACACGCTCGACACCTTCGTCGAGAGCGACCTGAAGATCGGCGCGGAGATCCTCCTCCCCATCTCGCACGACCTCCTCTCCCGGACCGGGTCCCTCTCCGGGATCCAGAAGGTCTACTCGCACCCGCAGGCGCTCGGCCAGTGCCGGAAGTGGCTCGCCGCGAACGTCCCCGGCATCCCGCTGGTGGACGTCGGCTCCACGGCGCTCGCGGCCCAGATCGCCGGGTCGGACCCGAACGCCGCCGCGGTCGCGAGCGAGTTCGCCGGCTCGCTCTACGACCTGAAGGTGATCCAGCACCGGATCGAGGACCAGGCGCACAACGTCACGCGGTTCCTCGTCATCGGGCGAGACCTCACCGACCGGAGCGGGAACGACCGCACCTCGATCCTCTTCTCGGTCAAGGACGAGCCGGGCATCCTCTTCCGGATGCTCGAGCCGTTCGCCAGGCGCGGCATCAACCTCTCCAAGATCGAATCCCGGCCCGGGAAGACGAAGGCGTGGGAGTACGTCTTCTTCGTCGACCTCGCCGGCCACGTCTCGGATCCGGACGTCGCCGAGGCGATCGAGGAGCTCAAGGCCTGCTGCCGGTTCGTGAAGGTCCTCGGGTCGTACGCCAAGGCGCGATAGCCGCGGACCGGGCGCCGATCGACGTCACCGCCCCCGTCGGCGGAGGGTACTACTGTAGCCGCTGCCACTCCGCCCGGGAGCGCTCGACGCAGTCCTCGATGGCGAGCCCGGCGAACCAGTTTCCGAGAAGGGAGAGCTTCGTCCCGGCCGTGAGCCGGTCGACCTCCCGGACGGTCTCCTCGTGGCCGAGGGCCGGCGACGGGAGGACGCCCCTCCTCTCGACCAGCTCCTCGAGATCCGCGGGAACGAGGCCGAGGAGGCGCGTGGCCCGCTCGATCCGTCCGCCCCGGGAGAGGCCCGGCTTGAAGTGGAACGAGAAGGATCTCCAGTCCGGGTCCGGAACCGAGTCCCGGGTCACGACGGAGTGGAAGACGTCGCTCTTCGGGACGAGGAACATCGAGACCGGGAGACGGGTCTTCGAGGAGCGGACGGCGAAGGCCATCGTCTCCACCTCGGCCTCGCGCACCTTCGAGACGACGGCGGAGAGGTCGGGGAAGGCCTCCGCGAGGATCCGGGCCGCGGACGCCGGCCCGCTGGCCAGGGCGACGGCGCCGGCCTCCAGCCGCTCGCCATCCTCGGCGACGACGGTGAAGCCGGCCCCGGCCTTCTCGAGCCGGGCGACGGCGCGCCCCGCCGCGAACTCGATCCCCGGCTCCGACGCCATCCGCTCGGCGATCGACTGGAGGCCGCCGCGAAGCGTGAAACTGCGCGGAAAATCCTTGCGGCGCGTCTGACGGCTCTTGAAGAGCATCCCGGCAGGGAAGGCGTCGGCGCTCTGGGAGGGGACCGCCGACAACATCGGCCCGAGGACGGTCTCGTAATTCCTCTTCCCCACGATCCGCGAGTAGAAGGAGCGGACGGTCTGCCCCTCCTTCTTCGCGCCGACGAGGCGCGGGAGGCTCACGACCATTTCCCACCACGAGAAGAGACGGAGGAGGACCGCGAGATTCGAACCGGGAACGAGGCGGTCCCCGTCCAGGAAGCGCAGGTGAGTGGCGGCCCGCGGGAGGACCTCCCCGCGGAGCCCGCACGCCTCGACCAGCTCCGCGAAGCCGGTGTACGAGTTGTAGCAGGTGTGGGCCCCCAGCTCGAACCAGTAGCCTGACGAGCCCCGGTGCGACGAGAGGCAGCCCCCCGGCCGAGCGTCACGCTCCAGCACGAGGACCGAGCGGCCGGCCCGGGCAGCCTGGAAAGCGAAGGTGAGGCCGCTGATCCCGCCCCCGACAACGACGACGTCGTATTTCTTCATCCACCCGGAGAGTCGCACGGATGGCCCTGTCGCGCCACGCCCGCCCCGGTCTCTCCGGACGGCGCGCCCCGCGCGGCTCCTCCCACGGCCCCGTCGGCATATTCTCTGGTGGTGCCGCGGACCTCGACCACCGGTTTCCTGACGCGCTCCCTGGCCGACGGGAAGGAGCGGCGCCTCTACCAGGTGTTCGTGCCGGGCGGCTACACGCCGAAGTCGCGGTGGCCGGTGATCCTCTTCCTCCACGGCGCCGGGGAGGGGGGGCGCGATCCGCTCCTTCCGACCGAGTACCAGCTCGGCAGCGCCATACGCCGCAACGCCTCGCGGTTCCCCGGCATCGCCATCTTCCCGCAGGTCCAGCGCAAGGCAGGCTGGGGCGAGGCGGACGTGAGGTTCGCCATGGAAGCGCTGGCGCGCACCGAGCGGGACTTCGCGACCGACGTCGACCGCGTCTACCTCACCGGCGTCTCCAGCGGAGCCAGGGCCGCGTGGTACGCGCTCTACCGCCACCCACGTCGCTTCGCCGCCGCGCTCGTCGTCTGCGGGCTCGTCAGGCCGCCCCTCCGGAACGGCGTGCGCCCCCCGGACCCCTATCCCGTCGTCCCCGACGCCGACGGCGACGCGGTCGAGCAGCTGGCGCGGAGGCTCCGGGCGACGCCGGTCTGGACCTTCCACGGGGACGCCGACCCGGTCTTCCCGGTCGAGGACGCCCGGCAGGTGATGGCCGCCCTCGCCCGCGAGGGGGCCCCGGCCCGCTACACGGAGCTGGCGGGCTTCGGCCACGACGTCTGGGACGTCGCGTACTACTCCGAGGAGGTCGCGGACTGGCTCTTCGCGCAGTCCCGCGCCTCCTGACGCGCCATGTCGCGAGAGCAGATGAACGCCTTCCTCGAGAGGGTCCGCTCGGACGCCTCCCTCCGGCAGGAGCTGCGGGGGAGCGACGCCGCGGGCGCCGCCGCCCTCGCCGCGCGGGCCGGCTTCCACGTCACCGTGGGCGACCTGGTCCGGCACCAGTCGCGGGCGACCACCTGGCAGCTGTCCGACGACGAACTCGCCGTGGTCGCGGCGTGGCAGCCAAAGCACCGGGTCCACTGGTGGCAGTGCGTCTGGGACTGACGGATAATCTCCCCGGCTCCCGGAAGCGCGCCGGAAGGGGCGGCATCCGGGTTCCATCCGACCGCGGCGACAACGTTGAAAGGAGCGGCTCATGCCCGACGAGAAGACGAAGAAGAGCGACCCCGAGGCTGCCGCGCAGCCCGTCCCGGAGGGGAAGCTGTCCGAGCAGGACCTCGCCTGGGTCTCCGGCAAGCTCTCCGACGAGGCGCTCGAGGGGTTGGCCGGAGCCGATGGCATACCCGGCGAGGCGGGCTGGCCGCCGCCCGGCGAGGCGGCTTGACCGCCTGACCGGTATGAGGTTCGGCGAGGTCGTCGCCCGGAGCGTCTACGGCTCGGTCGGCTACCTCCAGGAGCCCCGGGACGCCACGGTCCTGGAGCGGAACCTGCGGCACAACCTGCCGGTCTTGAGGCTGTTCCGGGGCGTCGTCGTCGCCACCAACTACGGGGGCGAATCGACGCGGGAGCTTTCCGCCCTCAGCCGGGAGACGTGGCGCCGTCACGTCCCCGGGTGCGTCCTGCTCGACTCCCCTCTCAACCGCGGCCACTCCATCGGGACGGCCGACCTGGACAACATGGTGTTCGACCACTCCAAGGCGTCCGGGGCGGAGTGGCTCTGCAAGGGAGCCAACGACATCCTCCTGGACCCGCCGGTGCTCGACATCGAGGTCGAGCCCGCCGACTTCTACTATCTCGATGCCATCTCCTCCAGGATGCCCCCGCGGATCGACGGCGAACACGGGGAGGCCGCCCCCGGTTTCTTCTTTCCGCAGACCAACTTCTACGCCATCGACGTCGGCAAGACCGACTTCCTGGTGGAGAAGGAGCTCCTGGACCGCTCGTTCGCGATCGTGGGGAGGATCCCGGGCTACAACGGCAGGATCTGGGAGCACATCCCGAACTGGTCGTGCGAGAACCTCCTGAGAAAGTGCGTCCAGAGGAACGGGCTGAGGCGATGCTCCCTGATGGACGACGCCCAGTTCTCAAGCCTCCTCCGTCTCGTCCGGGAGCGCGGCATCGAGGACTGTAGCCTCAAGAACCTCGCCATCAACGGGATCTGCCACGTCCACGAGGAGAGGCCGCCCGGGAGCGGCCCGGCCGCCGGCTGAACCCCCTCAGCGATCGACGCCGAATCGCCGCCGGTCGGCGATCCAGTTCCGGGTCTCCCTCTCGCCCATCGTCCGCCCGGGGAAGCAGGCCGAGTCGTGGCCGACGTGCTTGAAGAGGCTCGGCACGTGCACCGCGTAAAGGGAGCGGTCTCCCCCGTGGAGGTGGACCAGGAGCGAGAACCGGATGTCGCTGCAGTTCCTCCCGCCGTCCCCGTAGGCGGCGACGTGGGTCCGGATCCCCCGGGAGGACTCGATGCGGGCGCTGAACCAGTCCTCCCGCCCGCTCATCGCCGCGCACCCGCGGTGGATCAGGAGGGCCTGGTTGCCCCACCATCCCCGGCCGTCGCTGCCGAGGGCGCTCCGCTCGTAGAGACCGCGGGGGGCGTACTCCGGCACCTCCCGCATGTCGCAGAAGGAGATGACGCCCACCCGCTCGGGAAAGGCGACGCGAGAGACCAGCTCCGGCGCCTCGGCGTCCGCCAGCACGTCGTCCTCCAGGAAGAGGACGTGGCCGCCCGAGGCCGCCGCCCGCGAGATCGCGTTGCGCGTCGCCACCGCAGCCCCGTCCCGGCCATCGTCGCGGTGGACCATCGGCCGGGCAAAGGCCGGATGGGCGGCGAAGGCCGCGGCGAGGGCGGCGGCTTCGTCTCCCCTGCGGGCGGGGGTCGTCAGGATCACGGGCTGGATCAAGGTCTGGGTCACGGGCTGGGTCACGGACAGTTCGGCGCCGGATGATATCTTGGGGGATGACCTTCCGGAGGGGGGCTTCCAGGTGACGCTGCAATCCGACGAGCTGGCGATCTACCTCCCGAACGGCCGCGTCGCGCCTCCCGTCAACCCGTACGGCCGGCTGATCGCCAACGCGGGGCTCTACCGGGCGCTGGCGAGGTACGGCGGGTACCGGAAGCTCCACTTCCAGAGCCACGGGGCGCTCCCGCTCGACCGCCTCGCCCGCGAGCTCCACCTCCCGGAGGGCGCCGGGACGGGACTGAGCGCCGGCTCCCCCCTGGCCACGGAAGCCCCTTCCCGCGCGGGCGTCCTTCTCTCGGGCCAGCCGTACCTCTCGGGGCTGGCCTGGACGAGGCGCAACACGGCGGGAGACGGCGCGTACAGCCTCGTCGGGTCCATCTTCGCCTTCGCCTCGGCGACCCACCGCGAGGAGATGATGGAGTCGGCGATGGCGCCCCTGCAGCGGTGGGACGCCCTGGTCTGCACCTCTCCCGCGCTCGAAGAGGCCGTCGTCCGGACGTTCGACGCGTGGGAGGACTACCTCCGCGAGAGAACCGGCGCCTCCCGGCTGCCGCGCCCCGCCCTCCCCGTCATCCCGCTGGGCGCCGACGTCGAGCTCCACGGCGCCTGGGCGGCCGACGCCGGCGCGCGGAAGGAGCTGCGCGGCTCCCTCCGGATCGCCGACGCCGACGTGGCCGTCCTCTTCCTCGGGCGGCTGTCGTTCTTCGACAAGGCGTTCCCGCAGGCGATGTTCAAGGCCGTCGAAGAGGCGCAGCGCCGCACGGGGGTCCGGACCCACTTCGTCATGGCGGGGTGGTTCCCGGCCGGCGAGAGGGACCGCGCCCGCTACGAAGAGGCCGCCCGGGCGTACGCGCCGGACGTCGTCACCCACTTCCTGGACGGCAACGACGCCGGCGTCGTGGCGCGGTGCTGGGCGGCGGCGGACGTCTTCCTCCTCCTCTCGGACACGATCCTCGAGACCTTCGGCCAGGCGCCCGTGGAAGCGATGGCGGCCGGCCTACCGCTCGTCGTCAGCGACTGGGACGGCTACCGCTCCATCGTGCGCGACGGCGTCGACGGCTTCCTCGTACCGACGCTCGGCGCTTCCGGGGGGCGCCTGGGAGAGACCCTCGCCCTCCTCCAGGAGCTCGACGCGGTGAGCTACGCCCAGTACGCCGGCTCGGTCGCCCAGCACACCGCGGTCCACGTCGGACGCGCGGCGGACGCGCTGAGCCTCCTGATCTCTTCCCCCGAGCTCCGCGCCTCGATGGGCGCGGCGGGCCGGCTGAGGGCCCGCGAGATCTTCTCCTGGGCCGCGGTGGTCGAGCAGTACAAGAGCCTCTTCTCCGCGCTGGCGGAGGAGCGGCTCCGCGGGGCGGTCGCGGGCGGGGAGACGAACGTCGCGGCCCACCGGCTGAACCCGCTCCGCGCGGACCCCTTCGAGACCTTCCGGGGCCATCCCAGCGCCGTGATGGACGAGGACCTCCGGCTCCGCCTCGCCCCGCCCCTCGGCCGCGGCGCGCTCGCCGCGGACCCCGGCGTGGAGCTCGACCACCTCTTCCCCGGGCTACGCGGAAGCGAAGCGGAGGCGCGCCGGGTGGTGGAGCTGCTGAGGGAAGCGGGATCCCTCCCGGTGCGCGAGGTGCTGCTCGCCTTCCCCCCGGCCCGCCGCCCCTTCGTCCGGATGTCCCTCGCGTGGCTGGCGAAGGTCGGCGTGGTGGACTGGCTTCCGGCCGGCTGAGCCGCGCCGGCGGGCGGAGCGGCGCTCCCTACCGGAGGGGGAAGCGGACGAAGTGCGACCAGTCCCGCCCGTCGTCCCCCGTCCGGCGGAAGACGCCCAGGTTCTCGCACGCCGTCGGGACCTCCTCGAAGTCTCCGCGGTTGTTCCTCACGAACGAGACGACCGCCTCCACGCTGTCCAGCCAGCGGTCGTGAAGCACGATCGCCCCGCCGGGGCTGCAGGTCCGCGCGGCCAGGGTGAAATCGACGAGAACGTCGTCGAACCGGTGGTACCCGTCGATGAACGTGAGGTCGTGGCACCGCCCCGCCCTCTCCAGCTCCACGAGCGCCCTTTCGGACCGGTCCTCGACCCACGAGAAGGAGCCCGGCGCCAGGACGGGCGAGCGGGAGACGAGGCGCCGCGCGTGGCCGGCGCCGATGCCGTGCCAGTCCGTCGCCTGGAACGGGTCGATCGAGACGAGCGTGCCGCCCCCGGCCTTCTCCAGCGCGGCGAGCAGGAAGACCGTGCTGAACCCGTAGGCGAGCCCCACCTCGAGGAGGGAGGTCGCGCCGGCGGCCACGCACAGGCCATGGAGCGTCATCCCCTCGGCGACCGAGATCCGCGTGGTGGCGTCGATCGGGTGCCGCTGGCCGTCCTCCCCGAGTTGCGGCTCCCCTCCGTACATCGACGCCAGGACGTCCCGGTGGCACTCTCCCAGCGGCGACAGCTCGTCGCGGCTCACGCTCGCGCAGACCCCACGCCCGTCAGGCCGGACGCGCCTCGACGAGGCGCTTTCTCGTCCAGGCGATCAGCCCCCCGGCGTCGATGATCGACTGGCGCGCCTTCGGGAGCGGGACGACGGGGAACGACTCCCCCGTCGTCCGGTTGACCACCCTCTCCTCCAGGAGCTCCAGCTCGTCTCCGGCCGAGGCCTTCACGCCCGGAGCCGTGACGACGCGGAGGCCGAGGTTGATGGAGTTCTGGAGGAAGATCCGGGCGATGTCGTTCGCCACGATGGTGACGTCGTAGCCCTTGAGTGTGGAGCAGGCCTGCTCGCGGGAGGAGCCGCACCCGAAGTTCTTCCCGGCCACGATGACCGAGCCGGGCTCGTAGTTCTTCGCCTTCAGCAGGGCGTTGTGCTCGGCGTCGTTCGCGAAAGCGTACTGGGGGGTTTCGGTCGGGAGGACCGTCGCCATGTACCGGCCCGGGTAGAGGACGTCGGTGGAGACGTCGTCGCCGACGGTGAAGAGGACCTTCGAAACCATGCTCGTCACGTCAGTTCCCTCCCTTGCGCGGGTCGGTGATCACGCCGGTCACCGCGGAGGCCGCCGCCACCGCCGGCGAGCAGAGGTAGACCTCCGAGTTCGGGTTTCCCATCCGCCCCTTGAAGTTCCGGTTCGTCGTCGACAGGGCGACCTCCCCGTCGCCGAGGGCCCCCTCGTGGATGCCGAGGCACGGGCCGCACCCGGCGTTCATCACCACCGCGCCGGCGGCCATCAGGTCGCCGATGTACCCCTTCGTCAGCGCCTGGAGCCAGATCCTCCCCGAGGCAGGGAAGACCAGCATCCGGGTGTGCTTGGCCACCTTCTTCCCTCGAACGGCATTCGCCGCCTCGGCGAGGTCGTCCAGCCGCCCGTTCGTGCACGACCCGATGACGATCTGGTGGACCTTCGTCCCCTCGACCGCCCCGACCGATTTCACGTTGTCGACCGTGTGGGGGCAGGCGATCTGCGGCTCGAGCTTCGTCACGTCGATCGTCACGACCCGCTGGTAGGCGGCTTCGGCATCGGGCACGACGAGGTCGAGTGGATCGGTCACGCCCGCCTCCTCCCGGAGGTACCGGACGGTCTCGGCGTCGGCCGGAACGATCCCGGAGGTGGCTCCCGCCTCGACCGACATGTTGCAGACGACGAGGCGGCCCGAGGTCGACATCTTCCGGATCGTCTCCCCGTGGAACTCGATCACCCGGAAGTTGGCCCCCTGCGCCGTCAACAGGCCGATCGCGTGGAGGATCAGGTCCTTCGGGCCGACGTGCGGCGGGAACTCCCCTTCCACGACGACCTTGATCGTCGCCGGAACCTCGACGTTCACCGCACAGCCCAGCGCCCACACGCTCGCCATCTCCGTCGCGCCGATCCCGAACGAGAAGGCGCCCAGCGCCCCGTGGCTCGTCGTGTGCGAGTCGGTCCCCACGACGACGAAGCCGGGCCGGACGTACCCGTTCTCGGGAAGGATCTGGTGGCAGATGCCCCCCGAGTCGCCCCGGACGTCGTGGAAGCGGTCGATCCCGTGCAGCTCGACGAATCCGCGGATCTTCTTCTGGTTGCTCGCGGTCTTGGGCGATTCGGCCGGGATCCGGTGGTCGAAGATGATCGCGATCCGGGACGGGTCCCACGGCGCAGCCGTGAGCCCCGTCCCCTCGTAGACCTCGTGGAACTGGTTGATCACCAGCGCCGCGTTCTCGTGGGACATCGCGAGGTCCACCCTCGGCTCCAACACGTCCCCGGCCTTCGTCTTCGGAAGGCCCGAGGCCCTCGCGAGGATCTTCTCGACGACTGTCATACCCATTTCGATTCTCCGTTCAGACGATACCGTTCTTCTTCAGCTCGGCCACCCGGTCGGGACCGTACCCGATCCGGCCGAGGATTTCCTCGGTTTGCGCACCGAGACGCGGTGGGGGGGCGTCGAGCGACCCCGGGGTCTTCTCGAACTTCGCGGTCAGGTTGAAGAGGGGGATCTTCCCCACGCCGGGAGTCTCGATCTCCACGAGCGTCCGCCGGTGGGCGACCTGCGGCTGGCGCAGCGCGGCCGCGAGGGCGAGGATGTCGCCCGACGGCACGTCCCTCGCGTTGAGGAGGCCGACCCACTCCGCCGTCGGCCGCTCCGACAGCTTCGCCTCGAGGAGCGGCGTCAGGGCGTGCCGGTTCCTCTTCCTCGTGTCGCGTTCCTCGAACCTCGGGTCGGTCTTCAGCCCGGGGACGCCGAGGACGTCGCAGACCGCCTCCCACTGCTCCTGCTTGTTCGCCGCGATGTTGACGTGCCCGTCCTTCGTCTTGAACATCCCCGACGGGGCAGCCGTGAAGTTGTCGTTCCCGATCGCCACCGGGTCTTGCCCGCCGATCAGGAGGTTCGCCGCAACCCATCCCATCAGCGGCATGATCGAGTCGAGGAGGGCGACGTCGATCATCTGCCCCTCCCCCGTCCGCTCGCGGTGGTAGAGCGCCGCGAGGATCGCGAAGGCGGCGTTCATCCCTCCGACCGTGTCGCAGACGGGAAAGCCGGCGCGCAGCGGGTGCAGGCGCTCGTCGCCGTTGACGTCCATCTCTCCCGACAGCCCCTGGATGATCTGGTCGTAGGCGGGCTTGTCCGCGTCCGGGCCGTCCTGGCCGAATCCTGAGATGGCGCAGTAGACGAGGCGGGGGTTGATCTCCCGCATCCGCTCCCACGAGAAGCCGAGCCGCTTCATGACGCCGGGGCGGAAGTTCTCCACGACGACGTCGGCGGTCTCCAGCAGCTTCCCGAAGATCTCGCGGGCCTCGGGCTTCTTCAGGTTCAGGGTGAGGGATTTCTTGTTCGCGTTCTGGGCCAGGAAGCTCGTCCCCATCAGCTCCTTGTTGAGCCTGGGCACGTTCCCGAGCTTCCGGGCGAGGTCGCCGTCCGTCGGGTTCTCGACCTTGATCACCTCGGCGCCGAGGAGGGCTAGGTGCAGCGTGGCGAACGGCCCCGAGAGGACGTTCGTCAGGTCGAGGACCCGGATCCCGTCCAGGGCCTTCGCCTGAGCCTGGGTCATCCCTTCGCCTCCCCGGCCGGAGCGGCCGGCGTCCGGGGCCCGATCGGCCCCGTCTTCTGGACCCTTCCGGGCATCTCCCTCCCGAAGAACTCAGCCACCGAACGGGACACCTCGACGAGGCCAGCAAGGTCCACGTCGGTCCGCCGCCCCTCCCGCTGGAACGCGTGGACGACGTCCTCCGTCGCGACATTGCCGGCCGCGACCCTCGTGAAGGGGCAGCCCCCCAGGCCCGCGAAGGAGCTCTCGAACGTCGTCACCCCCGAGCGGAGGGCGGCGTAAAGGTTCGCCATCCCCGTCCCGTACGTGTCGTGGAAGTGGCAGGCCCAGTCGGCCCCGGGCGCGGCCTTCGCTGCTGCTGCGTAGAGCCGCTCCACCTGCTCGGGCCAGGCGTGCCCCGCCGTGTCGGCCAGGCTGACGTGGTTCAGCCCCGCCTCCGCGTAGGCCCGGACGATCGCGAGGACCCTCTCCTCGGCCACCGGCCCCTCGAAGCCGCAGCCGAACGCCGACTGGACCGAGACCTGCACCTGCCTCCCTGCCTCGACCGCCTTCCTCGCGGTCGCGACGATCCTGGCGGTCGCCTCGTCGGTCCCCATCCCGGTGTTCTTCCGGCTGTGGGTGTCGCTGGCGCTCACCCCCATGCAGACGAGCCCCACTCCTGACGCGAGCGCCCGGTCGAGCCCCTTCTCGTTCAGGACGAGGCCCGAGAGGCGCCCGGGATCCACGCCGGAGTCGACCAGGCCGCGGATCAGCGCGTCGCTGTCGGCCATCTGCGGCACCTTCTCCGGGTGGACGAAGGAGCCCGCCTGGACGAGGTCGATCCCGGCCGCGAGGAGGCTCTTGATCCACGCCTCCTTCCGTGGTGTCGGCACGACCGTCTTCTCGACCTGGAGGCCGTCACGCGGGCCGACCTCGTGGAGGACGATGCGCTGCATCGAAGGCCTGTCGCTTCCGTCGCTTTCCTGGCCCCGGCTCACAGCGCCCGGGCGATCGCCTCGGCCATCTCGAGGGTGGTGTTCGACCCGCCCATGTCGTACGTCCGGACCTTCCCGTCGGCGATGACCTTCGCGGTCGCCGCCTCGAGCTTCCGGGCCTTCTCCGTCTCGCCGAGGAAGTCGAGCATCATCTTGGCCGAGAGGATCGTCGCGATCGGGTTGACCTTGTACTGCCCGGCGTACTTCGGCGCCGACCCGTGGCTCGGCTCGAAGACCGCCAGCTTCTCGCCGATGTTCCCCGAGCAGGCGAACCCGAGGCCGCCCACCATCTGCGCCGCCAGGTCCGAGATGATGTCGCCGTAGAGGTTCGAAGAGACCAGGACGTCGTAGCTGAAGGGGTTCTTCAGCAGCCACATGCAGATCGCGTCGACGTTCGCGTCGTCGCAGGCGATCTCCGGGAACTCCTTCGCGACCTTCTTCGCTTCCTCGAAGAAGAGGCCGTCGGCCGCGCGGACCACATTCGCCTTGTGGACGACGGTCACTTTCTTCCGGCCGAACTTCCGCGCGTACTCGAAGGCGGCGCGGACGATGCGCGACGACCCCTTGCGGGTGTCGATCTTGCAAGAGATCGCGTAATCGTCGGGCGCGTTCCCGGCGAAGTGGGCGAACGGCTTCGACAGCTTCGACAGGACGTCCGACAGCTCCTTCGGCACCGGCGAGAACTCGACCCCCGCGTAGAGGTCCTCGGTGTTCTCCCGGAAGATGACGAGGTCGATCGCCTCCTTGAAGTTCAGGGAGTTCCCCGGGTAGGCCTTGCACGGGCGGAGGCAGATGTAGAGGTCGAACATCTGCCGCATCCGGACGATCGGGGAGCGATACGTCAGCCCCTTGCCCCTGAGCGAGGCCGTCAGCTCCTCCTCGGCCTGCCGGACCGGCTTGGAGGTGATCGCCCCGAAGAGGGACGCGTCGGAGCCCTTCAGGAGGTCGATCGTCCGGGCCGGGAAGGCGTCCCCCTCCGAGCACCAGAACTCCCACCCGATGTCGCCGTGGGGGTACTCCGCATCCAGCTTCAGCGCGTCGAGCGTGAGGCGCGCCGCGTCCATCACGTCCTTGCCAACTCCGTCTCCGGGGAGCCAGGCGATCTTGTAGCGAGCCATCCGTTCTGTCCCTCCGCATCCCCGGCCCGTCAGGCGGTCCGCCCGGGGCCCGGGGCACCTGCCCGAGTCTAGGCGAGGACGTCACGGTCGGGTAGTGGACCAGACGGCTCATGGCCTGGCCGGCAGCCGGTCGACGGCCGAGGTCGGCCGCCCTCGTCCGCGGTACTCTTCGCCCCCTCGTGAACCTGGTCCTGCTCACCCCCGACGACCTGACCGGTCTCGACCGGGCCCGCCTCACGGGCCGCCGCTTGACCCACGTTCGCGGCGTGCACCGGGCGGAGGTAGGCGACCGCCTGACGGTGGGCCTCCTGGGCGGCCGCATGGGCCGGGGCACGGTGCTTCGCGTGGACGACCAGGCCCTGGAGCTGGAGATGACCCTGGACCAGGAGCCCCCGCCGAAGCGGCCGTTGACCCTGGTCGTCGCGCTTCCGCGTCCGAAGGTGTTGAATCGCCTGGTGGCCACGGCGACGAGCCTGGGGGCCGCCCGCATCGTGCTGCTGAATGCCTGGAAGGTGGAGAAGGCCTACTGGGCGAGCCCGCGGATGCGGCCCGACAACCTGCGCGAGCAGATGGTGCTCGGCCTGGAGCAGGCCAGGGACACCGTCCTCCCGGAGCTGAGGCTGGCCCGGCTCTTCCGCCCGTTCGTGGAGGACGAGCTGCCCGGCCTGGCGGCGCGAGGGACCGGCCTCTACGCCCACCCCGGCACCGGCGGCGAGCCGCCGGGAGTCCTAGTGGTCCCGGTCACCCTGGCCATCGGCCCGGAAGGGGGCTGGATCGACGCCGAGGTGCATAGCCTCGAGAGAGCAGGTCTCGCCCCGGTTGACCTGGGACCCCGGATCCTCCGCACCGAGACGGCGATGGCGGTCCTGGTGGGACGGCTCTTCTGAGCCGCCGGCGCCGTCCGGCCGTTCAGCCGCCGAGGTAGGCCGCCCGGATCCGGGGGTCGTCGGCCAGCTCCGCCGCCTTCCCTTCCAGCACCAGGGCCCCTCGCTCCAGGACGTACGCGTCGTCGGCGACCGAGAGGGAGAGGCGGGCGTTCTGCTCCACGAGGAGGATCGTCGTCCCCCGCTCGTGGATCTGGCGGATCGTCTCGAACACCTGCGAGACCAGGATCGGCGAGAGGCCCATCGACGGCTCGTCGAGCAGGAGGACGCGGGGGCGGGCGAGGAGGGCGCGGGCGAACGCGAGCATCTGCTGCTGCCCCCCGGAGAGCGCCCCCGCCAGCTGGCCGATCCGTTCCCCCAGGATCGGGAAGTCCCGGACCTGCTCGTCGATCGCGGCGGCGAGCGCCTTCGGCTCCCACTTCCGCTCGCCCGCGAGGACGAGGTTCTCCCGCACGGTCATCCGCCCCAGGATCGCCCTCCCCTCCGGCACGAGCGAGAGCCCCTCCGCCACGAGCCGGTGGGAGGGCCAGCCGGTGATCTCTTTCCCGTACAGCCGGACGGTCCCCCGGTCGGGCTTCTTCAAGCCGCAGAGGGCCGCCAGGATCGTGCTCTTCCCCGCGCCGTTCGGGCCGATGAGGGCGACGATCTTCCCCTCGCCGACCTCGAGCGAGACGCCGCGGACCGCCTCGACGTGCCCGTAGGCGACATCGAGATCGTCCACCTGGAGGGCAAGCGCTGCGCCGGCCGGGGAAGAGCCCGCCTCCGTCACGCGGCGTGCCCCAGGTAGGCGGCCACGACGTCGGGATGCGCGCCGACCTCCGCCGGACTCCCTTCCGCGATCACCCTGCCGAAGTTGAGGACGGTGATCCGGTGGCAGACGTTCATCACGAGCCGGACGTTGTGCTCGACGAGGAGGACGGCGTGCCCCTCGGAGGCGACCTTCCGGATCAGCTCGGCGACCGCCTCGACCTCGACCGGGTTCATCCCGGCCGTCGGCTCGTCCAGGAGGAGGAGCTTCGGGGCGCTCGCCAGGGCTCTCGCGATCTCGACCCGCCGCTGCTCCCCGTACGAGAGGTTTCCGCCCCGCTCGCCCTGCCGCCCGCCGAGGCCGACCCGGCGGAGCAGCTCCGCCGCCGCCTCCTCGGCCTCCCGCTGCTCCGCGGCCGCGGAGGGGAGCCCCAGCAGGCGGGCGAGAAGGGAGGGGTGCCGGAGGAGGTGGCGCCCCACCAGGACGTTGTCGCGGGCGGAGAGGTCGGGGAAGAGCCGGATGCTCTGGAACGTGCGCGCGATGCCACAGGCGGTGATCCGGTGGGGCGCGAGGGCCTGGATCTCCAGTCCCTCCAGCCGGATCTTCCCTCCGTCCGGGCGGAGGAGCCCGGAGACCAGGTTGATGACGGTGGTCTTTCCGGCACCGTTGGGGCCGATGAGGCCGTGGACCTCCCCCGCCTTCACGTCGAACGAAACGCCGTCCACGGCCCGGACTCCGCCGAAGGCCTTCGCGAGCGTGTCGAGGGCCAGCAGCGTCACCGAGTGCTCTCCGTGCCGCCCGCCGGCCGCCGGCCGGAGCGCCGGGCCCGGATGACACCGGCCAGGGAGACGATTCCGTTCGGGAGGAACAGGATGACGAGGAGGAGGACGAGGCCGTCGACGGCCATCCGGAGCGGGCCCGGCTCGATCCCGACCATCGGCGCCACCTCCCGGAGGACTTCCGGCAGGAGGGTGAGGAAGGCCGCGCCGACCACCGGCCCGAAGACGACGCCGCTCCCGCCGACAACGGCGAAGACGAGCATGTCGACGACCCGGTCGAAGCCGAAGCCGTTCGGGGCGACCATGAACGTGAAGTGGGCCTCCAGCGCCCCGGCCAGCCCGGCGAGCGCTGCCCCGAGCGCGAGCATGGAGAGCTTGTAGGCGCCGGTCGGGATTCCCATCGTCCGGGCGGCCGGCTCGTCCTCCCGGATCGCCTCGAGCGCGAAGCCCCACTTCGACCCCTTGAGGCGGCCGAGGAGGGCCACCGCGAGGGCGAGGGCCGCGAAGATCAGGCCGACGCTCGTCTTCTGCGGGATCGCGACGATCCCCTGCGCTCCGTTGACCGCCTCCGAGTTGACCAGCGAGAGGCGGACCACCTCGCCGAAGCCGATCGTGGCGATGGCGAGGAAGACCCCCTTGAGCCGCAGGACCGGGAGCCCGAGCGGGACGGCGACGAGCGCGGGGAGGAGCGTTCCCGCCAGGAGGGAGAGGCCGAACGGCACGTGCGCCTCCATGGTCAGGAGGACGGCCGCGTACGCCCCGATCGCCATGAAGCCGGCGTTTCCCAGGGCGAGCTGACCGCACGAGAGGGTGGTGTAGACGGAGAGGGCGAGCAGCCCGTTCAGCCCGATGTAGCCGATGGTCGACTGGTACGTGCCGTAGAAATCCGCGAGCCGCTCGGTCATCGGAGGCTCAGGCTTCCCTGGCTCCGGCGGCCCCGAGAAGTCCCTGGGGCCGGAGGACGAGGATGAGAAAGAGGCCGGCGAACGACACGGCGTCCCGCCACGAGGCGCCGAGGTGGGCGACGACGAAGACCTCGGTCAGCCCGAGGAGGAAGCCGGCCAGGACCGCCCCCGGCATCGACCCCATCCCGCCCAGGATGATCACCGCGAGCCCCTTCAGCTCGACGCTCCGCCCCATGTCCGGCGAGATCGAGTTGAAGGCGAGGCCGAAGAGGACGCCGGCGGCCCCTCCGAGCGCCGAGGAGAGGAAGAAGGTCGAGGCGATCACCCGGTCGACGTTCACGCCGAGGACCCGCGCGGCCCGCGGGCTCTCCGCCACCGCCCGGACCTCCCGCCCGATCCGCGTCCTCGTGAGCAGCCAGGTCAGCGCCAGGAACATCACCACCGCGACGGCGATGATCGTGAGCTGGAGGCGCGAGACGACGCCCCCGGGGATCGCGACGCGGGCGTCGGAAAGGGTGCCGATCGGAAAGCGGGAGATGTTGGGGCCCCAGACCTCCAGGGCAACCGCTTCCAGGATCGTCGCGACCGCCAGCGAGCTGATGAGGCCCGAGATGTTGGAGTCGGCGCGCGAGCGGAGCGGCCGGAACGCCACCCTCTCGAGGACGATCCCGACCAGGCCCGCGAAGAGGACCGCCGCCGGGAGCGCGAGGAAGATCGGGAAGTGGAAGGTCGTGACGAGGGCGAGGGCCGCGAACGTCGCGAGCATGAAGATGGCCGCGTGGGCCAGGTTCAGGATGTCGAGGACCCCGAAGACGAGCGTGTAGCCGAGGGCGAAGAGGGCGTAGATGCTCCCCAGGAAGAGCCCGTTGATGATCTGCTGTCCCACTTCGGTCGGCGCCTGGGTCGAGGCGAATCGCTAGGGGACGATCTGGAACTTCCCGTCCCGGACGATCTGGACCGAGGAGGGGTGTTCCCCGTCCCGGTCCTTCGTGAAGGAGAATGGGCCGAGCGGCGTCGTCAGGTTCTTCAGCTTCAGGAACCCGTTCCTCACGTCCTCGCGGCTCCCCTTGCCCCCCGAGAGGCGGATCCCCTCCGCGATGACGAGGATCCCGGTGTAGGCCTGGGCGCAGAACTGGTCCGGGTCGACCCCGCGCCCCTTCATCCCGGCCAGGAACGCCTGGTTGGCCGCGTCCGTGCTCACCTTGTTCCAGGCGGTCCCGACGTAGACCCCCTCGGCGGCGGGCCCGGCGTTCTTGATGAAGGCGGGGCTGTTGAATCCGTTCCCCCCCATGATCGGGACGTTCCACCCGAGCTGGCGGGCCTGGGCGACGATCCCGGCCGCGTTCTCGGCGAGGGCCGACACGAGGAGGATGTCGGGGGAAAGTGCCTTGAGGGCGGTCAGCTGGGCGCTGTAGTCCTTGTCGGGCTTGGCGAAGGTCTGCGTCCCGGCGATCGGGATCCCGGCGGCGTCGAGCGCCCCCTTCATCACCTTGTACCCCGCCTGGGTGAAGGCGTCGTCGTTCCCGTAGAAAAGCGCCGCCTTCTTGAAGGAGAGCTTCGCCTTCAGCCTGGCGAGCGCACCGGGAATCACCTGTCCCTCGGTCAGGGAGACCCGCCAGATGTAGGTCCCGATGTCGGTGATGCCGACGGGCGCGGTGTTCGAGACAGCCACGACCGGCACCTTCGCGGCCTGCGCGAGCGGGTCGGCGGCCGTGGCGGTGTTCGAGAGGGTCGGTCCGATGATGGCCGACACCTTGTCCCGGTTGATGAAGCGCTGGTAGACGGCAATCCCCTGCTCCTTCGTCGAGGCGTCGTCCTCGATCACCGCCTCCAGCTTGATGCCGGGGAGCTTCCCGCTCCTGTTGACGTCCTCGACGGCGGCCAGGATCCCGGCCTTCTGGGTCGCGCCGTAGACGGCGGCGGGGCCGGTCATGCTGAGGGCGGCGCCGATCTTGACGACCGTCTCGGCGAAAGCGCCGGCGGGCCAGAGGGAGACCAGGGCGAGGCCGGCCGCGAACGTACGGGGGAGGCCGGGGGCAAGCCTGTGGTTACGCATCTCGTTCCTCCATCCGTCCCGGAAAGTCCCAGGCAAGGGCCTGGAGGGGACGGGATCGATCCGGGTCTGTTCGGGTCGGGGGAGTATAGGCATTCGCGATCCCGCCGGCCAGCCGATCACCGCACGGCGGAGCGCCTCCTTCTCGATCGGGCTGTCTCCCTCGCTTCGAGCGCCGGCGTCCATGGGCCGATCTTGACTCCACCCCGGATCCATCCGGCGGGCCGGTGCGCAGCTCAGTTCGAGAGGAGGTTCTTCTCCAGCCGGGCCAGCACCCGGCCCGGTCCGATCTCGAGGTCCAGGGACTGGATCAGGGCGAGCCGAGCGCCCTCGAGCTCGACGCCGCGATCGAGTACCAGCCTCAGGAGCAGCGCCCCGGTCGGGTCCTCGGGACGGAGGATCTCGGCCTCGAACCCGTCCAGCCCGGCCACCGGGTTCCCGTCGACGTCCCGGGCGGACACGATTCGGGCTTTCGCGAGCCCGGAGACGTTGGCGGGCCGCTTGAACCCGAGCAGGACGACCACGCCGCCCGTACCGGACTTCGCGGAGGCCGGATTGGGCAGGAAGCCGACGACGTTCGAGGTCGTGAGGCCCCTCCCCTCGGCGGTGGCCTGTCCCCCTCCCGGTGCCTGGGCCGCGGGAAGACGCGCCACCTGGGCCCGAGGGGAAACGACGGGAGAGCTCGGGCCCGGGGGGGGCAGGGCCCCGGGAGACCTGGTGATCTCCAGGGTCGCCATCGGGGCCGGGATCAGCATCTCCTTGAGGAAGTTCTTCCAGGCCCAGACCCCCCCGGCTCCCACCGAGGCCAGCACGAGGAGCAGCGCGACGCGAACCCCCGCCCCGGACCCCTCGTTCGCCCTCGCGGCCTGGAGGCGCGACGGGTCCGTCTGCCGCCGCGTCGACGTGTCGGTCCGGTGTAACCCGGCCGGGTTCGCGGGCCGGTAGGCGTATCGGCCGCGGTCCTTCGACGCGATCCCCTGCAGCTCCTCGAGCCGGTCCGCCGGCGCCATCCAGTCCGGAGTCCCGCCTGTCCCTCCGCCCGGGGAGGGCGGCGGTCCGCCCGGCACCGATCCCCCCGCCGACGTGGGCGCGTGCGTCATGCCATCCTCGAAGCCCGACGGGACGACCCAGCTCTCCGCGGGCCGGCCGCTCCCCGCTGCCGGGCTGCCCGTCCCCGCGGCCACGGCCGCGGCGTCGGGGCGCACGGGGAGCGACGACAGGGTCGCGGGGTCGGGCACCAGCCCCGCCTTCTCCGCTTCCGACTGGATCGCGACGAGAACGTCGATGATCTCGTCGTACCCCTGGGGCCGCTTCGAGGCGTCGTGCTCCAGCATCCGGCGGACGAGGTCCTGGAGGGCCGGCGGGACGGGCGGGTTGCCGGGCGGCACAGTGAAATCGAGCGGCATCCTCCGCTCGTGGGCCTTCACCCATTCCAGGTAGTTCCGCGAATTCTGGACGTGCAGAGGCCGCCGCTTCGTCAGGAGGCGGAAGAAGATGACCCCGAGGGAGTAGATGTCGCTCCGGAAGTCGGCCGCCGAGAGGATCAGGAGCTCCGGGGAGGCGAAGGCCAGCTTCCCCAGGAACTCTCCCGTCTGGGTCAGCTCTCCCGCGTTTCCCTCCTGCAGGACCTTCGCCACGCCGAAGTCGACGATCTTCACGAGCCGGCGGCCGTTGGAGATCGTCACGAGGATGTTGTTGGAGGAGAGGTCCCGGTGGAGGATGTTCAGCTTCTGGAGGTACGCGAGCCCCATGGCCGACTGGATGGCCAGCGGGATCAGCTCCGGGAAGGCCTGTCCCTCGAAGGCGCTCAGGTCGGCCCCCGCCAGGAACTCCATCACGATCGAAGGGAGTCCTTCCTTCGACCGCACCACCTCGTAGCACCGGACGATGTTCCGGTGGTTGAGCGACGCCAGGATCTGCATCTCCTTCACGAAGCGAGCCTTGAGCTCCTCGTCCTGCAGCCCTCGAGACATCACCTTGATCGCCACCGGCAACGCGGTTCGGCGGTCCTCCGCCAGGAAGACGATCCCCATCCCGCCCTCTCCCAGGACGCGGGAGACGGAGTAGTGGTCGAACTCCGGAAACTTGACGAGTGTCGTCACGACTTCTTTTTAGCACGGTTCCAGGTATTGAATCTCACTTGCAGTGAAAAAAATCACCGGCGGGCTCGATTCCGGTCCGCCCCCCCTCGCCCGCGCCCCTTTCGGGCCGCTTCTGACATCAATGTCGGATGTTCCAGGCGAAGTGGCATAATTGTCGGATTGATCGGAGGGCTCCCAATGTCCCCTTCCCGAAGAACGTCGAGTCTGACCGTGGCGATCCTCCCCGCCTTCCTCTTCCTGACGGGGTGCGCCGCCTCGACCGGGTGCCCCAAGTTCCAGGCCCTGCTCGAGGCGGCGCCGTGCCCGGGCGGCACGCCCGTCGAGCAGAAGCCGCACTACTCGTCCGTCTTCCGGGGACGGATCGTGTCGCGGGGCGTGCCCGTCGAGGGCGCGACCGTCGTCGCGGAGGTCTTCGACTGGGGTGTCCGGAAGACCGCCGTCTCGGACGCGCAGGGCGTCTTCATGTTCGAGGACCTCCGGCCGGAGACCTACCGGGTCGTCATCTGCGCGCCCGGATACCGGCCCGTGACCGGGTTCGCCTTCATCGGCGACGCGTACAAGGAGCTCCCGCTCGCCGTCGATCTCAGCCCCGGCGGGTCGGGGCGGTAGGCGGAACGGAGGAGGGGTCCGATGGCCGCCGCTCAACCCAGCGAGCTGACGATGCTCCTCGAGCTGAGCGAGGCGCTCGGCTCTCCGCTCAACCTTCGCGCTTCGTTCGCCCGGGCGCTGGAGATCCTGGAGACCGACCTCAAGGCCATCTTCGGCATGGTGACCTTCCTCGACCCGGCCTCCGGCGAGCTGAAGGTGGAAGCCGTGACCGGCAGGCACGGAGATTCCCCCGACCGCCTCCGCTACCGCCTCGGGGAGGGGATCACCGGGCACGTCGTCAAGAGCGGGAAGCCGATCGCGGTCCCCCTGGCGAGCCAGGAGCCGCTCTTCCTCGACCGCCTCGGCTACCTCAGAGCCCGGCGCAAGTCGAAGAGCGACCTGTCGTACGTCTCGGTCCCGATCCCGGTCGACGGGAAGAACGCCGGCGCCCTGGGGCTGGCCTTCGCCTACGAGAAGAGCCGCGACCTCGGCCAGGTCGTCAAGGTCCTGGGGATCGCGGGCTCGATGCTCGGGCAGGCGACCCGCGTCCACCGCCTCCTGGAAGCGGAGCGGAACCGCTTCATGGAGGAGAACCGCCAGCTCAAGGAGGAGCTCCGGGAGCGGTACGACCTGGGGAACCTCGTCGGCACGAGCCACCCGATGCAGAAGGTCTACGAGCAAGTGGCGCAGGCGGCCCCCGCCAACACCACCGTCCTCATCCGGGGGGAGTCGGGCACCGGCAAGGAGCTGGTCGCCCACGCCATCCACTACAACTCCCCTCGGTCCAGCAAGCCGTTCGTCAAGGTGAACTGCGCCGCGCTGCCCGAGACCCTCATCGAGTCGGAGCTGTTCGGCTACGAGCCGGGCGCCTTCACGGGGGCCGACAAGCAGAAGAAGGGGCGGTTCGAGCTGGCGCACGGCGGCACCCTCTTCCTCGACGAGGTGGGCGACATCCCGGCCTCCACCCAGATCAAGCTCCTCCGGGTCCTCCAGGAGAGGGAGTTCGAGCGGGTGGGCGGCGTCAAAGCGGTGAAGGTCGACGTCCGCCTCATCACCGCGACCAACATCAATCTCGAGGAGGCGATGAAGAAGGGGACGTTCCGGGAGGACCTCTACTACCGGCTCAACGTCTTCGGCCTCTTCCTCCCCCCTCTTCGCGAGCGGAGGTCGGACATCCTCCTCCTCGCCGACCACTTCGTCGAGAAGTACGCCAACGCTCACGCCCGCAACGTCCGGCGGATCTCCACCTCCGCCATCGACATGATGATGAGCTACCACTGGCCCGGGAACGTGCGGGAGCTCGAGAACTGCATCGAGCGCGCCATCCTGGTCTGCGAGGGGGGCGTGATCCACGCCCACCACCTCCCTCCCACGCTCCAGACCGCCGAGGTCTCGGACACCCTCCCCGGGCGGCCGCTGGCCGAATCGATGGCCAGCTACGAAAAGGACCTCCTCCTCGACGGCCTGAAGATCGCCCGCGGAAACCGGGCCAAGGCGGCCCGCCTCCTCCGGACGACCGAGCGGATCCTGAACTACAAGGTCTCCAAGCACGGCATCGACCCGGACCGTTTCCGCACCTGACCTTTCCGGCCAGGAAGGACGAAGGTCCCGGCGGGCACGTCCCGCCGGGACCTTTTCGTTTCTTCGGGACCGTCTCCTCCCGTAACATCCGTCCGTCGGGTCGGACACCCGCATCGAAACCGACGGAGGGCTCATGTACAAAGTCGTCCTGCTGCGCCACGGCGAGAGCGATTGGAACCGCGAGAACCGCTTCACGGGCTGGACCGATGTCGACCTCTCCACGACCGGACTGGCCGAGGCGGCGAGGGCCGGCGACCTGCTCGAGGCCGAGGGTTTCTCCTTCGACGTCGCCTTCACCTCGGTCCTGAAGCGCGCCATCCGGACCCTCTGGATCACGCTCGACCGGCTGGACCTGATGTGGATTCCGGTCCATCACTCCTGGCGGCTCAACGAGCGGCACTACGGAGCGCTCCAGGGCCTCGACAAGGCGGAGACCGCCGCCAAGTTCGGTGACGCCCAGGTGAAGGTCTGGCGGAGGAGCTACGCCGTCCCGCCCCCGGCGCTCGAGACGACCGACCCCCGCTGGCCCGGGAGCGACCCCCGCTACCGGGACCTCGGACCCACCGAGGTGCCGACGACCGAATGCCTCAAGGACACCGTCGAGCGGTTCCTCCCGTACTGGGAGCAGGAGATCGTCCCGGTCGTCGCCTCGGGGAAGCGGGTGATCATCGCGGCCCACGGCAACAGCCTCCGCGCCCTCGTCAAGCACCTGTCCGGGATCTCCGACGACGAGATCGTCGGCCTCAACATCCCGACCGCGGCGCCCCTGGTCTACGAGCTCGACGCCGGGATGAAGCCGCTGAAAAGCTACTACCTCGGGGACCAGGAAGAGATCCGGAAGAGGATGGAGGCGGTCGCGAACCAGGGGAAGGCGAAGGCCTGAAAATCCACAGACTACTTTTTTGTAGCATCGCGAGATTAGATCAACGTTATCGTACCTAACTTTTCGGGACCGATCGCTTCGAGGCGGCCGAGGAGGGTGCCTCTCCGGCGGCGCCGGAGGCCCCCTCCCCGGGGTTGCGGCGAGCCGGACGATACATTTAGGTTCCTTTTCGCAATGAGCCCCCCGGTTCTGTAGGAAACCCGGCCCGAACGAGAGACCTGCCGCTCCCGAGCCAACCCCTTCCCCGAGAGAGCCTTGGCGGTACACCGGGAGCCTGGCACCCCACGTGCACGGAGTTTGCAGGGTTTCTTTCGAAGTCCAGTGCTAGGAGTGCTCATGACGCCACCCCTGAACGCCGCCGACACCGCTTGGATGCTCGTGGCCACCGCGCTCGTCCTCCTGATGACCCCCGCCCTCGGGTTCTTCTACGGGGGCCTCGTGCGGGGGAAGAACGCCCTCAACGTCCTGATGATGAGCTTCGTCTCCCTCGGGATCTCGGGAGTCACCTGGGCGCTGCTCGGGTACTCCCTGGCGTTCGCCCCGGGAACGCCCTTCGTGGGAGGCCTCTCGCGGGCATTCCTGGCGGGCGTCGGCCTCCAAGCCGAAGGGACGATCCCCCACGTCCTCTACATGGTCTACCAGGGGACCTTCGCGATCATCACGGTCGCCCTGATCTCCGGGGCGATCGTGGAGCGGATGCGCTTCACCGCGTACCTCCTCTTCCTTCCGCTCTGGGTGCTGTTCGTCTACTCCCCCGTCGCCCACTGGGTCTGGGGAGGCGGCTTCCTCGCGAAGATGGGGGCCCTCGACTTCGCCGGCGGGACGGTCGTCCACATCAACGCGGCGGCCGCGGCGTTCGTCGCCGCGCGGGTCCTCGGCCAGCGCCGCGACTACGCCCGCCTCGCGATCCTGCCTCACAACGTCCCCTTCACGCTGCTCGGCGCCGGCCTCCTCTGGTTCGGCTGGTTCGGATTCAACGCCGGGAGCGCCAACGGCGCCAACGCCTCGGCGGCCCTCGCCTTCACCAACACGCTGCTCGCCCCCGCGGCGACCCTGACGGCCTGGACGATCCTGGACATCTACCGGTCGGGCCGCGCCACCGCCGTCGGCGCCGCGACCGGGATCGTCGTCGGCCTCGTCGCCATCACGCCGGCGGCCGGGTTCGTCAGCCCGATCTCAGCCCTGGCGATCGGGGCGATCGCGGCGTTCCCGAGCTACTTCGCGATCCTCTGGCGCTCCCGCACGAGCCTCGACGACTCCCTCGACGTCGTCGCGGCGCACGGCCTCGGCGGCACCGTCGGCGCGCTCCTGACGGGCGTCTTCGCCGAGAAGGCGTGGAACGGCACGACGAACGGCCTCCTCTTCGGCAACCCCCAGCAGCTCGCCATCCAGGCCGTGGCCGTCCTGGTCGCCATCCTCTTCAGCGCCTTCTCGACCTACGTCCTCCTCCGCGTCGTCTCGTTCGCCGTCCGCCTGCGGGTGAACCGGCGCGACGAGGGGACCGGCCTAGACGTCAGCCAGCACGGCGAGGAGGCCTACACGACGGGCGAGGGGGCCGTCCTCGTCCTCGACTACTCCCCTTCCGGTTCCAGCGCCGCACCGCTCGCTGAAGGAGGCCACGCGTGAAGCTCGTCGTCGCCGTCGTCCGCACCGACCGTGTCAACAAGGTCCTGGAGGCCCTCTTCCGCGCGGACATCCGGGGCCTCACCATCACCCGCGTCCAGGGGCACGGCGGCGAGCTGGAGAAGGTGGAGACCTACCGCGGCACCACCGTCAAGATGGAGCTCTCCGAGAAGGTCCGGATCGAGATCGGCGTCTCCGACCACTTCGTCGAGCCGACCGTGAAGGCGATCCTCGGCTCCGCGAGGACGGGCGACGTCGGGGACGGAAAGATCTTCGTCCTCCCTGTCGAGAAGGTCTGGCGGATCCGCACCGGTGAGGAAGACCAGGCCGCCGTGACGCCGCTCTTCCCGGCCGCCGAAGAGAACGGCGGCGAGCGGTGAGTCAGACAATAACGTAATATTATCTAACTGACGATACATTTCTGGCGCCGTCACAAGTTGACCCCGGAGGTTCTTCCTCCGGGGTCAAGTCATTTCCGGACCAGTCACTTCCGGCCCTTTCGAGGGCCGCCGCGTTCCACGGCACGGCGCGTGCGACGGGATTCGCGACGCCGATGACCGGCAGAGAGGAGACGACGGCATGAGAAGGACGCGGATCGCAGCCCTGGCCCTTTTCGGGGCGGTCCTCGCAACTTGGGCCGTCCTCGCGTCCGCGCCAGGGGCAGTCCCTTCACCGCGTCGATCGACCGGAGCCTCTCGATGACGTTCCTCGTCGACCAGGAGCTCCATAACCCACAGGCCTCTCCCGAGGGAGGGCCTTCTCGGAAGGAGTGCACGATGATCACGACACGTTTCACGCGCCGGAGTAGCTCGATCGCATCTTCCCTGGCTGTCGCGGGGCTCACTCTCTCGTTCGTCCAGCCGATGCAGGCCGAGGACAAGCCCGCTCAGCCACCAGCAGCCGCGGCGGCCGCAGCGGCACCGGCCGCGCCGCCCGCCCCGAAGTGGTACGACGAGCTCGCGGTCAACGGCTTCCTCTCGACGACCTACGGCTACAACGTCAATCGCCCCGACACCGGGCTGAACCAGTTCCGGACCTTCGACCTCTACGACAACACTTTCATGGTGGACGTCTTCACGCTGACCCTCCAGAAGGCGGTCTCCAAGCCCGACGAGATCGGGTTCCGGGTGGACCTCTCCGCGGGCGGGACGCTCCCGAAGGTCGAGTCGTCCTACGGCCTCCTGCAGGGGCAGGACTTCGACGTGAAGCAGGCGTTCGTGAGCTACATCGCGCCGATCGGGAGCGGGCTCCGGTTCGACGCCGGGAAATTCCTGACCCACTTCGGCTACGAGTACATCGAGTCGTGGGACACCCCGAACGACAACGTCACCCACTCCTTCTCGTTCGGGTACGCCATCCCCTTCACCCACACCGGGCTGAAGGCGAGCTACTCGTTCAGCGACCAGGTCGCCGGGATGCTGATGGTGGCCAACGGCTGGGACGACGTCAGGGACAACAACACCTCGAAGTCGATCGGCGCCCAGCTGACCTGGACGCCGACCAAGACGGCCACCATCGCCTTCAACCTCATCTCGGGCCCCGAGCGGCCGGACGTGAACTCGGACCCGCGGACCGTTTACGAGGTGACCGGGCAGCTCAAGCTGTCCGACCTGACCGTCGTTGGCCTGGACGCCGTCTACGGCTCCGAGAAGGGCGCCGTCCTTCCCGGCGTGAACGCCAAGTGGAGCGGCATCACGGGCTACGCCCGGCTCGGCCTGACCGACAAGTTCGCCTTCTGCCTCCGCGCCGAGTACTTCGCCGACCCCGACGGGGCGCGCACGCAGGTCCCCCAGTATCTCAGGGAGCTCACCATCACGCCGGAGTACAAGCTGTCATCGCACCTGACCCTCCGCGCCGACCTCCGGATCGACTGGTCCAACGTCGAGTCGTTCGACAAGAACGGCGGCCAGTGGTCCAAGACCCAGCCGACCGGCATCCTCAACGCGATCTACCTCTTCTAGCGAACCTCCAGCCTCCGGGCGGTCGTCACCGTCCGAGAGATCCTCCCTTCCTCGCCGGTCACCCTGGCAGTCCCCCGGGGTGACCGGCACCTTTCTCGGAGGACGTCACGATCATTTTGTCGTGACATGAGCCTTTGTCGACATTTCTGTAGCCCACGACGAAACCGGACCCGGCCCGAATTGCAACCGGAAGTGATTCAAGCCAAATAAGTTTCATCCGCCGACCCTCCAGAGCGATTTCAGGCACGGACGATGCGTCCCGGAAATGCGATGAACTCTCGAGGCGACACCCCGACCGAACGAGAAGGAGCGGCATGACCCTCTCGATGGCCGAGAGCATCCAGGAGCACGCCAACGAGCGGCTGGCGCCGCACGCCCTGGGCTCGCGCCGAAAGGCCCAGATCGACGCCTTCAAGAAGTTCCTGCGGCTGGAGACGCAGAGGCTCCGGATGAAGCATCGCTCCGGCCTCGGGGGCGTCCAGGTGGCGTCGGTCCGGAGCCACCAGGTCGACCTCGTCGTCACCCGGGTCAGCCGGCTCGTCGCCGCCGAGACCTCGTCCCTCTACGACCACGACCTCGAGAAGGTCGCGGTCGTCGCGCTCGGAGGCTACGGGCGGGCCGAGCTGGCCCCGTTCTCGGACGTGGACCTCCTGTTCCTCCACACCGGGAAAGCACCCGACGAGGTCCGCCGCTTCACCGAGGAGGTCCTGAAGCTCCTGTGGGACGTGGGCCTGCAGGTGGGGCACAGCTTTCGGTCGGCCCGCGAGTGCGTGGCGGAGGCCCGCGACGACCTCCACTCGCGGACCGCCCTCACCGAGGCCCGCCTCGTGACCGGAAGCGGTCCCCTGTTCGAGGGACTGCAGAAGCAGCTCGCCATGTCGCTCGCGAAGGACCCGAAAGCCACCGAGGCGTTCCTCGAGGCGATGCGCGTCGAGCTCGCCGAGCGACGGACCAAGTTCGGCGCCGTCGCGGTCCAGGAGCCGAACGTGAAGGAGGGGATCGGCGGCCTCAGGGACCTGCACGCGATCCTGTGGGTCGGCAACGTCCGCTCGGGAAAGGGCGGGGTGGCCGGGCTCCTCTCCGAGGGCCTGATCACTCCCGCCGAGGCCCGGGTCCTGGCGCGGGGCCACGAGTTCCTGTCGAGGGTCCGGAACGAGCTCCACTTCTCGGCCGGGAGGAAGAACGACCTCCTCGCGCTCGACCTCCAGGAGGGCGTGGCCGCGGCGCTCGGCTACGAGGCCCATGGAGGCCTTCACCCCTCCGAGGTCTTCATGAGGGACTACTACCGCCGGGCGTCCGAGGTGAACGACGTCTGCCGGGCCTTCATGATGCGGCACCTCTCGCCCCCCGGCCGGGGCCTCCTCGCGAGCCTCCGCCCCCGCAGGTTCCGCGGAGGGCTGGAGGTGCGGGACGGGCGGCTGTACGCGCGGGGGGCCGGCCTCGAGGGCGGCCCGCTCCAGCTGATGGAGGCGTTCGCGGTCTCCCAGGCCGAGGACCTCCCCCTGTCCGACGAGCTCCGCCACTCGATCAGGGGACGGCTCCAGCTCGTCGACAAGCGGTTCCGCGAGTCCCGCGAGGCGAGCGCGGCGTTCCTGCACCTGCTGGCGCGGCGGGGCCGCGTGGGGCCGGCGCTGCGGGCGATGCACGAGACCGGCTTCCTGGGCCGTTTCCTCCCCGAGTGGGCGCGCATCACCTTCGTGGTCCAGCACGACCTCTTCCACCGGTACACCGTCGACGAGCACACGCTTCGCGCGGTCGAGGCGCTCGACACGGTCGCGGCCGGGCGCGACGCGGCGGCGATCCCGTTCGGCCCCGTCCTCGACGAGGTGACCGACGCCGCGCCGCTGTACCTGGGGATGCTCCTCCACGACATCGGAAAGGGGAGGGACGGCCGCCACGTGGAGACCGGCGCGAGGATCGCCTCGCGGATCGTCGATCGGCTCCGCCTGGAGCCCGCCGCCGCCGAGGTCGTCCTGTTCCTCGTGAGCCGGCACCTCGAGATGTCCCAGGTCTCGCAGCAGCGGGACCTGAACGAGGACTCCCTCATCACCGCGTTCGCCGACCGGATGGGGAGCCTCGAGAGCCTCGACCTCCTGCTCCTCCTCACCTACGCCGACCACTGCGCTGTCGCGCCGGGCATCTGGAACGAGTGGAAGGGGTCTCTCCTGTTCGAGCTCTACAGGCGGACACGCGCCCGCCTGGCCGGCAGTCCCGAGGAGGAAGGGGTGGCCGACGCATCCCGGGCCCACGCGGCGGAGACCCTCCGGGCGTCCTTCCCCCAGCCGGACGTCGAGCGCCACTTCGCGACGATGCCCGAACGCTACCTCCGGTCCACCGACTCCGACCACATGGTGCGGCACTTCCATCTCGTCCAGGCCCGGGCCGGCGCGGAGGTCGTCCTCGACTGGAACGACCTGGACGACAGCAGGTGTACCGAGCTGACCGTCATCGCGGACGACCGGCCGGGCTTCTTCGCGAAGGTGGCCGGGGCGTTGACCGCGAACGGCGTCAACATCCTGGCGGTCGACCTGTTCAGCCGCTCGGACCGCGTCGTCGTGGACACGTTCAAGCTCTCCGAGCAGTTCGAGCACGTCCCCGTGAAGCAGGCCAAGCGGGCCAGGATCGCGGCCGTGCTGGCGGACGCGATCGCGGGACGGGTCGACGTCAGGGACGCGGTGGAACGCTGGCTGGTCCGCAATCCCCAGAAGGCTCCCCGCGCCTGGGGCCGGGCGGCCCGCGGGCCCTCCGTCCGATTCGACAACGACGCCTCGGCGTCCTCGACCGTCGTCGACGTCAGGGGCCAGGACCGCCCCGGACTCGCCTTCACGATCGCGGACGCCCTCGCCAACCTCGGCCTGAACATCACCTTCGCCAAGATCGCTACCGATCGGGCCCTCGCCCTCGACGTGTTCTACGTGACCGAGGGAGGACGGAAGCTCGGTCCCGAGAGCCTGGCCCGCGTCGAGGAGGCCCTGCTGGCCGTCTTCGTCACCAAGGACCGGACGACGCGAATCGCGCGGGAGCACGCGTGACCGGCGGCCGCGGGAGCCGCCGGCCCGCTGCGAGGGCGGTCGCGGGCCCGGTAGGGGGGCCCTCGTGATCGGCCTCGTCCTCGTCGCCCTGATCTCGCTCCTGATCGCCGCCAAGCTCGGGGGAAGCCTGGCCGAGTGGCTCGGACAGCCCGCCGTCTTGGGCGAGCTCCTCGCCGGCGTCGCGGTCGGAGCCCTCCCCCTGCTCGGGATTCACACCGTCGCCTTCGCAGCTCACGACCCGGTGGTATCGGCGCTGGCCGAGCTCGGCGTCATCCTCCTCCTGTTCGAGGTCGGGCTCTCGACCCGGCTGGCCGACCTGATGAAGGTCGGTGGGTCCGCCTTCCTCGTCGCGACCATCGGCGTCGTGGTCCCGATGATCCTGGGAGCCCTCGTCGGGGCGTGGCTCCTGCCCGGGAGCCACCCCTACGTTCCGCTCTTCCTCGGGGCCTCGCTCTGCGCCACCAGCGTCGGGATCACGGCCCGCGTCCTCAAGGACCTGGGGCGGGTCCAGTCGCCGGAGGGACAGATCGTCCTCGGGGCCGCCGTCATCGACGACGTCATGGGCCTGCTCGTCCTCGCCGTGCTCGTTGGCCTCGTCGGCGGCTCCGGCCAGTCGACGGGACGGACCGCACTTCTCGTGGCCGTGAAGGCGATCGCCTTCCTCGTCGGTTCGCTCGCCCTCGGTCGCTGGATCGCGCCGAGGGCCTTCCGGGTCGTCTCCCGCCTCCACGGAACGGGAGTCGTCTTTACCTCGGCCCTGATCACATGCTTCGTCCTCTCCTGGTTCGCCGACTTCGTCGGCCTCGCTCCGATCGTCGGCGCCTTCGCGGCCGGCCTCGTCCTCGAGGGAGTGCCGTTCGAGCGCCTCCTGCCGGAAGGGGACCGCCTCGAAGACCTGCTTCTCCCGCTCTCGACAGTCCTCGTGCCGCTCTTCTTCGTCCACATGGGCCTCCAGGTGAACCTCTCCGAGCTTGCCGGAGGGTCGGTCGGGCTAGCCCTCGCGCTCACCGCCGCGGCCATCATCGGCAAGCAGGCCTGCGCCCTCGCCGTCGTGACCCGCGGAGTGGACCGGTTCGCCGTGGGTCTGGGGATGATCCCTCGAGGGGAGGTCGGGCTGATCTTCGCCGGGATGGGACTTCGCCTTCAGGCCGGAGGACGGCCGATCCTGGGGGCTGGGGAATTCGCGGCCCTCGTCGCGATGGTCCTCCTGACGACGGTCCTCACTCCCCCGCTCCTCAAGTGGCGCCTCGGCGCTGCGAAGCCCGCCGGCGTCCTCGTCTCCTCGCCGTAGCGCTCCGGCCCCCTCGTCGACTCCCCGCGCCCCCCCCGGGTCCCGGGACCCGCGACGAGAGGCTCGATCGTGAACATTTTTGTCTTATTCGAGCCACTTCTCAACGTTCTTGTAAGTTACCCGAGAGGCGCCTCCCGACCGGTGGTCCTGCCCGGCTCCTCTCCCCCACCGGGACCTTGAAACGGGCTCCGGGGCGGTCCCTCCCTCCCCGAAGCCCTCGGACAGTTCCAACTTTTTTGTAGTACTTATGCCCTAATACAACGTTATTGGCGCCAACGGCCCCGGTCCAGAACGCCAGGTTCGACGTCCGCAAGCCTCCCTGGCCCAACCACTTGACTTGACCAGGCCGGTCGTCGGTGGAGAGCGGCACGCCTTTCGCTCTCCACTTTTCAAATCCGGGAGTTTCCCGGCAGTCCAACCCGAAAGGCGGCGGGAGGACGGGGACGCCCCGAGGCCATCGGGAGCCGCCGATCGGACGGCAAGAAGGAGCGGAAGAGATGAAAGCGACCACTTCGGGAATCCCGGCCAACGCCGCCGACTGGCGACGACAGCGGTCGGGGCGGATCCCGCTCCGGCCCGCCGGGGGGACCGTCCCAGAAACCCGCGCGAACGAGGCCAGCCTTCCCGGGGCCGGCGTCGAGAAGGACCCAATGACGAATCACAAGGAGGGTATGTGAAGAAGATCGAAGGAATCGTCAGGCCTCACGTTTTCGACGCGGTCAAGACCGCGCTCCAGGAGGTCGGCATCGTCGGGATGACCATCACGGAGGTCAAGGGTTTCGGAAGGCAGAGGGGCCACACCGAGAGCTACCGGGGCAGCGAGTACAAGGTCGAGTTCCTGCCCAAGGTCAAGGTCGAGGTGGTCGTCGCGGACGACATCGCCGAGAAGGTCGTCGCGGCTTTCGTCGCCTCGGCCCGGACCGGCAAGTTCGGAGACGGGAAGGTGTTCGTCACCAATCTCGCAGACGTCGTCCGCATCCGCACGGGCGAGCACGGGGAGGAGGCGCTGTGAAGAAGCTCCTCGCCAGCCGAGCCGCCGCCCGAAAGGAGAGATCAGCCATGAGCCTCGGTCGCCGCATGTTCATCAGCTTCGGCCTCGGGGCCGTCTTGACCCTCGGAGTCTTCGGCCTGCGCACCCTATCGGCGCAGCAAGCCCCGGCCACCGCGGCCCCGGCCGCGCCCGAGACCGCCGCCGCCGCGGCATCTCCCGCCACGCCCGAGTCGGCCGCTCCCGCGACGGTTGCCGGCGCTCCTGCCGCGGCTCCGGCCGCCGCGCCCGCTGCCCCGCCCCGCCCGCCCGACCCGACCGGCGCAGCCACCGGCAACGCCTCCGACGTCCCCGTCAAGGACGCCGCCAAACCGACCCTCGTCGAGGTGATGGACACGGTCGGCCACAACAAGATCGCCATCAACATGATGTGGACGCTGCTCACCGGCTTCCTGGTCATGTTCATGCAGACCGGATTCGCGATGGTGGAGACCGGCTTCACCAGGGCCAAGAACGCCGCCCACACCTTCTCGATGAACTACATGGTCTACCCGATCGGGATGTTCGGCTACTGGGTCTGCGGATTCGCCCTGCAGATGGGCGGCGTGGGCGCCGTCGCCTCCCTCGGCGGAACTCCCCCGCTGACCGGGGAGTTCACGGTGAACCTCTTCGGCAAGGCCTTCGGCCTCTTCGGGACGAAGGGGTTCTTCCTCGGGCCGGACTGTTACGACGTCGGCGTCTTCACGCTCTTCCTTTTCCAGATGGTCTTCATGGACACCACGGTCACGATCCCGACCGGGGCCATGGCCGAGCGCTGGAAGTGGACCTCGTTCATCGTCTACGGGTTCTTCATGTCGATGTTCGTCTACCCGCTCTACGCGAACTGGGTCTGGGGCGGCGGCTGGCTCTCGCAGCTCGGCGCGAACTTCGGCCTCGGCCACGGGCACGTCGACTTCGCCGGGTCCTCCGTCGTCCACATGGTGGGCGGCGTGGCCGCCCTCGCGGGGGCGATCGTCCTCGGTCCGCGTCTCGGCAAGTTCGACAAGGCCGGCAAGCCGATCGCCATCCCCGGCCACCACATCCCGATGGCGCTCGTCGGCACCCTGATCCTCGCCTTCGGCTGGTTCGGGTTCAATCCGGGCTCGACGCTGGCCGGCACCGACCTGCGCATCGCGGTGGTCGCCACCAATACGATGCTCGCCGGCACGGGCGGCGCCCTCACCGCGATGATCTACATGATGTGGAAGTTCGGCAAGCCCGACCCGTCGATGATGGCGAACGGCATGCTCGCCGGCCTCGTCGCGATCACGGCCCCGTGCGCGTTCGTGACGGCGCCCGTGTCGATGCTGATCGGCGCCATCTCCGGGATCCTCGTCTGCCTGTCCGTCTTCTTCATCGAGGGGACGCTGAAGATCGACGATCCGGTCGGCGCCATCTCCGTCCACGGCGTCAACGGAGCCTTCGGCGTCATCTGCGTCGGCCTCTTCGCCGACGGGAAGTACGGCGACGGGTGGAACAACGTCCCGGGCACGGTGGCCGGTCTCTTCTACGGGAACGGCAAGCAGCTCGTGGCCCAGCTGATCGGAGTGGCGACCTGCTTCATCTTCGTCTTCGTCGCCTTCTACGTCTTCTTCAAGATCCTCGACAAGATCATCGGGAACCGGGTCTCGGCGGAGACCGAGCTCACCGGCCTCGACCTTCCGGAGATGGGGGCCCTCGCCTATCCGGAGTTCTCGATGTCGTCCAGCATGTCGTCGGAGTACACGGTCGACCAGGCGGACAAGAAAGCCTAGCCGCCACGTCCTTCCTGGCTACTTTCGCGGCGCGCCGGACCTCCGGCGCGCCGCTTTCCTTCGCGCCGTCCCCCTTCCGGGACCGCCCGGCTCGTGGAGCGGAATGGTTCCGACATTTTCGTCGTGTTTCCCACTGAACTTAACGTTCTTGTCTTGAGGCCAACCCGCGCGAAGGGTGCCCACCCGGTGACCCCGAAGTCGCTGGCCAGCCTCCCCGGCAAGTCACCCCGCGCAGGGTCGCTCCGCCGGTTCCCCCACCGGAGCATTTCCTACAAGATTGGAGCAATTCGCCAGAAACAGTCCAGAAACGTAGATTCCGAGCCCCCCCGACGACGGGCCCGCAAAGCGCCCCAAAGCACTAGAATCGAACCGCTTGGCATCGCACGGCGTGCATGCAGGCGAAGGGCACGGGAGTTGCTCCTACAAGGGGTGCCGGATCGGACGCTCCGAACTCCGAGGGTCCGTCTCCGGCATCAATCGCACGCGACAAAGAGGAGGATGGATCTCATATGACCCCGAAAGACGTCGTCAAGCTCATCAAGGAAACGAAGGCCGTCGCCGTCGACTTCAAGTTCAACGACTTCCTGGGCCTCTGGCAGCACTTCTCGACCCCCGTCAGCGAGGTCGATGAAGCGATCTTCGAGGAAGGTCTCGGATTCGACGGCTCGTCGATCCGGGGCTGGCAGCCGATCCACGCCAGCGACATGCTGGTCATGCCCGACCCGACGACTGCGAAGATCGACCCGTTCTGCAAGGACGTCACCCTCTCCCTCATCTGCAACATCGTCGACCCGATCACGAAGCAGGAGTACTCGCGCGACCCGCGCAACATCGCGCGCAAGGCCGAGGCCTACGTCCAGTCGACCGGCATCGGCGACACGGTCAACATCGGCCCCGAGCCCGAGTTCTTCATCTTCGACGACATCCGGTACGGGCAGAACCAGCACTCCGGCTTCTACTTCCTCGACTCGATCGAGGGGCAGTGGAACACGGGCCGCGACGAGAAGCCGAACCTCGGCTACAAGCCCCGGTACAAGGAAGGCTACTTCCCGGTCGCGCCGACCGACAGCCAGCAGGACATCCGCTCCGAGATGTGCCTCGAGATGGAGAAGCTCGGCTTCCGGATCGAGCGGCAGCACCACGAGGTGGCGACCGCCGGCCAGGCCGAGATCGACATGCGGTTCCTCCCGCTCGTCCAGATGGGCGACTGCCTCATGTGGTTCAAGTACGTCTGCAAGAACGTCGCCTTCCGGCACGGCAAGACCGTCACGTTCATGCCGAAGCCGGTCTTCGGCGACAACGGCAGCGGCATGCACGTCCACCAGAGCATCTGGAAGGGGGGCAAGCCCCTCTTCGCGGGTGACGGCTACGGCGGGATGAGCGAGATGGCGATGCACTACATCGGCGGCATCCTCAAGCACGCCGGGGCGCTCGCCGCCTTCACGAACCCCTCCACCAACAGCTACCGCCGCCTCGTCCCCGGATACGAGGCCCCGGTCAACCTCGCCTACTCCAGCCGCAACCGCAGCGCCGCGATCCGGATCCCGATGTACTCCCCCAGCCCGAAGGCGAAGCGGATCGAGGTCCGGTTCCCCGACCCGACCGCCAACGGCTACCTCGCCTTCTCCGCGATGCTCATGGCCGGCCTCGACGGCATCCAGAACAAGCTGAACCCGGGCGGCCCGCTCGACAAGGACATCTACTCCCTCTCGCCCGAGGAGCTCAAGGACGTCCCGTCGATGCCGGCGAGCCTCGACGAGGCCCTGAACAACCTGAAGAACGACCACGCGTTCCTCCTCAAGGGCGACGTCTTCACCGAGGACGTCATCGAGACCTGGATCGACTACAAGATGTCGAGCGAGGTCAACGCGATGCGCCTCCGCCCGCACCCGCACGAATTCGCCCTCTACTTCGACGCCTGATCCCGGAAGCCTCTTTCGTTCCGACCGGCCCTCCCGCGCCTCGCGCGGGGGGGCTTTTCCTTTTCGGTGCCCGCCGCGTCCCATCCCGATTTCGTGGAGGCCGAGTAACATGGCTCCAGTGAGAGAAAAGGGCTCGCCCGTAGGAGGCAGCGCCCCGATCGTGCCGCTCAGCGCCGCGGTCGCACTCGCCTACGCCCTCGTCGGCGCGGCCGGCCTGACTCTCGCGATCCCGCCGGGCTACGCCAGCCCGGTGTTCCCCGCGGCGGGCCTCGCGCTGGCGGCCGTCCTCCGGTTCGGAGGCCGGGCGCTCCCCGGCCTCGTCCTGGGATCTGCCCTTCTCAACCTCTCGCACGCCTGGTTCGGCGGGACGCTCACCCCGGCCACGGCGTGGGTGGCGATGGTGATCGCTGGCGGCAGCACCGCGCAGGCCTGGGCCGGCGCCTCTCTCGTGAGGCGATGGAACGGGTCCGCCTGGCGCTCGCTGGAGCGGGAGCAGGACGTGATCGGCTTCCTCCTGCTGGGCGGCGGGCTGGCGCCGTTGATCGCGGCCTCGGTCGCGGTGCCTGCCCTCCTGGCCGCGGGCGTCGTCGGCCCGGCCGACGCTCTCTTCACGTGGGGGAACTGGTACGTCGGCGACGCCCTCGGCGTCATGGTCTTCGCGCCGCTGACACTCTGTGCGATCGACGTGCCGGGAGGAGTCTGGCGCGAGGGGCGGCGGCGGATCGTCCCCCCGATGCTCGTGACGCTCGGACTCGTCGCTCTCGCCTTCCTCGCCACCGCCCGCTGGGAGAAGCAGGAGCTGGACGGCCGGCTGGAAGACGACGGCCGGGTCATCGCCAGGAGAATCTCCGACCGCCTGATCGCTCACCGGGAGATCCTCTCGTCGCTGCGGCACTTCGTCGAGGCCGCACCCGGCTTCACGTTCCCCCAGTTCGAGCAGTTCACCCGGGTCACCCTGAGAGACAACTCCGACATCTTCGCGCTCAGCTTCAACGACCTCGTCCGAGACGGGGAGCGAACCCGATTCGAGGAGGCGATGAGCCGCCTCTCCCCGCTCGGCCCGTACCGGATCACCGAGCGGGACGCGGAGCGAAAGCTCGCCCCCGCCGCGCCGCGCCCGGAGTACGTCGCGGTCCGCTACATCGTCCCCCTGGCCGGCAATCAGTCGGCGGTGGGCTACGACATCAACTCGGAGCCGGTCCGCCGGGAAGCGATCCAGCGTTCCCTGGCGACGGGCCAGATGGGCGTCACGGCCCCCCTCCTCCTGGTCCAGGAGCGGCAGCAGAGGGTCGGGCTCCTGGAGCTGCTCCCCGTCGAGCGGGCGCAGGGCGATCGGGAGGCGGGCTCGAGCAGGCCGCGAGGGTTCGCGGTGGCGGTGGTGAAGGTCGACGAGATGATCGACATCGCCACCCGGGGACATGTCGCCGCCGGGCTCCTGTTCCGGCTGACGGACCCGGGCGCACCGGACGAGCGAGGCCTCCTCTACCGGTCCGATTCGCGGGTCCCCGGACCCGGGCCGGTCCCGCGAGAGGAAGCGGCGGCATGGAGCACCCCCCTCCTGATCGGCGACCGTCCCTGGACGCTCTCCGTGCAACGGACCCCCGCGTACGCCGCGTGGCATCGGCCGTGGCTCGGTTGGGCCGTCGGCGTGCTGGGTCTTCTCTTCGCCACGCTCCTCCAGGCCCTCCTCCTCGGCATGACCGGCCGGGCTGCCGTGATCGCACGGACGAACGAGGCCCTGAGGTCGAGCCAGGCCCGGCTCGATCTCGCCGAGACCTCCTTCGAGAACGGCGGCGAGGCGATGGTCGTGACCGACGCCGCAGGGTCGGTCCTCTCGACGAATCCCGCGTTCTCGCGGTTGACGGGCTACCCGGCCGAGGAGATCAAGGGAAAGGACCTGCGGTTGCTGAAGTCGGGGAGGCACCCCGCTGCGTTCTTCCGGGACCTCTTCGGGATCCTCGCGGCCGGCCGGCAGTGGGAGGGGGAGATCTGGAACCGGCGCAAGGACGGCCAGATCTTCGTCTCGTGGCAGACCATCACGGCGGTGCGCGACGCCGCCGGGGCCATCACGCACTACGTAGGGTCGTTCTCCGACGTCACTGGCCGCGTCCGGGCGGAGGCCGAACGCCAGGCGCTCCTCGAGATCCAACGGGCGGCGACGGCCGAGACCGACACGCGATTCTTCCTCGCCCTCGTCCACCGAGCGATCCGGCCGGCCCTGCGGGCGGGGAACCTCTGCGTCGTCCTCCGCAACCCGAGGACGGGGCTCTTCGAGGAGGCCTTCAAGGTCGACGAGCGGGAGGCTCCCGCCGAACCGGTCCGATCCCTCCGCGGCAGGGCCGCGTACGTCCTCCGCAAGGGCGAAGCGGTCATCTTTTCCTCCGCGCTCTTCGAGGAGCTGCGCGCGAGCGGCGAGGCCGAGGAGGCGGGGGCCCCTCCCGCCTCGTGGCTCGGGGCGCCGCTCGGCCGCCCCGGCCAGGCCATCGGCGTCCTCTCCGTGCAGGACTACGAGGTCGAGGGGTGCTACTCGGAAGGCGACCGGGTGTTCCTCGGCTCCGTGGCCACCGAGATGGCCCTGGCCATCGAGCGCCGGGAGTCGCAGAACGCCGTCGTCGAAAGCGAGGCCCGGCTCGCCGAAGCGCAACGGATGGCCCACGTCGGCGTCTGGGAGCTGGACCTCAAGGACGGACACCTCTCCCAGTCGGACGAGGCCTACCGGATCATGGGGGTCGAGCCCGGAAGCTTCCGGCCGACGGGCGAGTCCCTCCTGGCGGCCGTTCACGCGGAGGACCGGGCCGCCGTCAACGAGGCGTACATCGCGTCTTTCGCGGACGACGCGCCCCACGAGATGGACCACCGCCTCCGGCTGCCCGACGGGCGGGTCCGGTGGGTGAAGGCGCGCTGGCGGAACGAGCTCGCCCCCGACGGCACCCCGCTCCGCGTGACGGCCACGATCCAGGATCTCACCGAGCAGATGCTGGCCCGCGAGGCGAAGGCCCTGAGCGAGGCCAAGGAGGCGGCGGAGGCGGCGAACCGGGCCAAGAGCGTCTTCCTCTCCAGCATGTCCCACGAGATCCGCACCCCGATGAACTCGATCCTCGGCTTCTCGCAGCTCCTGCTGGGGGACCAGGGGCTGGATCGCCACCAGCGGGAGCAGATCCAGGCGATCCAGAGAGGCGGCGAGCACTTGCTGCGGCTGATCAGCGACGTCCTCGAGATGTCGAAGATCGAGGCGGGCCGGGTCACGGTCCACCTCGCGGAGACGGACCTCCACGCCCTCGTCTCGGACCTCGAGGCGATGTTCCGGCTCATGGCGGAGGAAAAAGGGCTGACCCTCACGTTCGAGCCGCCGGACGACCTGCCGCAGCACGTCCTCGTCGACGAGACGAAGCTCCGGCAGATCCTGATCAACCTGACGGGAAACGCCGTCAAGTTCACCGAGAAGGGAGGCGTGACGGTCCGCCTGGGGACCGAACCGGGGGCCGGAGACGGGCGGTGGCTCCGGGTCGACGTGGAGGACACCGGCCCGGGCATCTCCGACGCGGACCTCCCGCGGCTCTTTCAGCGGTTCGAGCAGGCGGGGGCCGCCCAGCCGACGATCGGTGGGACGGGGCTGGGCCTGGCGATCAGCAGGGCGTTCGCCCAGCTGATGGGGGGGGAGATCACCGTCCGGAGCCGCGTCGGCGAGGGGAGCGTCTTCAGCCTCGCGCTTCCCGTCGTGCCCGTGAACGCGCCCGCCGGCGAAGCGCGGGACGAGCCCGGACGGATCGTCGGTCTGGCCCCGGGGGAGACCCGCCGCCGGATCCTCGTGGCCGACGACCTGGTCGAGAGCCAAGAGATTCTCCGCCAGATGCTCCAGCGAGTCGGGTTCGAGGTCCGGACGGCGAACGACGGCGTCCAGGCGCTCGAGCTGTTCCGGTCCTGGCTCCCGGACCTCGTCCTGATGGACCTCCGGATGCCGGGGCTCGACGGAATCGACGCGATCCGGGCGATCCGGAAGGACGAGCCAGCGGGACGGGTCCCGATCGTGGTGGTCAGCGCGAGCGCGTCGGAGGAGACCCGCCAGGAGGTGAAGGAGGCCGGCGGCGACGCCTTCGTCAGCAAGCCGTTCCGCGAGACCGAGCTGCTCGGGCAGATCGGCCGCTGCCTGGGCATCCGATACCTCCTCGGGGGCGAATCCACTACGAGCGAGCCGCCCGCGCTCGGCGGTCCGCCAGCGGCGGTCATCCCTTCGCCGCTGCGCGAATCGCTCAGGACCGCCGTCGTCAGCGGCGACCTCGGCGCCATGCTGGCGCTGGCGGACGAGCTGGCTGGAGTCGATCCCGCCGCCGCCCGGCTCGTCCGGGACCTCGCCGAGCGATTCGAGTACGACCGCCTCGCGGCCTACCTGGCCGAGGGGAGCTGAGGCCGGCGGCGACAGGGCCCCCTCGAGACCGCCTCCCGGGACGTTCTTCGTGCCTCAGAGCAGGCGGGCGCTCAGCTCTCGCACGTCCGCGCTCGCGGTCCGGAGATCCCCCCACAGCGTCCCGCCGTCGGGGGCCGCCGACATCCGCCGGGCGAGCGACGCGAGCTCCTCGCTTCCGACCGGGGGCATCGTCACGTCGGTGGCGTGCCCCCGCACGACGCGGAGGGCCTCGATCAGCTTCCTCAGCGCTTCCTGCGCGTCCCGGAGGCGGTCGCGGTCCCCGGCGCCCAGGATTCCGGCTCCCGCCAGCGCGTCCATCGCTTCCCGCGTGTTCGGCGTGCGGAGCGCCGGGTCGGCGTGTCCGTGCCGGGCCTGCAGGCTCTGGACCAGGTACTCCACGTCGACGAGGCCGCCGGGGCTGAACTTCAGGTTGAAGGTCCCCCCCGTCACCAGCTGCCGCACCTGCCGTTCCCGCATCGCGCGCACCGAGGCGGGGTCGGGCGGGTCGCCGTCGTAGACGAGGTCGTCCCTCAGCCGGACGATCTCCCGGCCGAACGACGCCTCGCCCGCGATCGGGCGGAGGCGGATCAGGCTCTGCCGCTCGTACGACCAGGCCGGCCCGCCCTTCGCGTAATAGCGCCGGAACGCCTCCAGCGAGACCGCCATGCTCCCCTTGGTGCCGTAGGGCCGGAGCCGGAGGTCCAGCTCGAAGACCCCCTCCTTCCGCGACCGGACCGCCCCGACGATGACCTGGACCAGCTTCTCGAAGAGCTCGGCCGTCCCGATCCGCTCCGGGCCTCCCGTCTCCCCCTCTCCCTCGTACACGAAGAGGACCTCGATGTCCGAGGCGAACCCCAGCTCCCTTCCGCCGCACTTCCCCAGGGCGCAGATCGCGAACCGGCACTCCGACCCGTCCTTCAGCCGCGGCGAGCCGTACGAGGCCGAGAGCTCGGCCGCCGCGAGCCGGTTCGCCGAGTCGACCACGACCTCGGCCAGGTCGGTCAGCTCCCCGGAGAACTGCTCGAGGCCGGTCTTCCCGAGGATGTACCTCATGTCGATCCGGAAGAGCTCCCGGTCCTTCAGGGCGTTGAGGGCGTCGCGCCAGCCGGGCGGCCGGACGGCCTCGGCGAACTCCCGCTCGATGTCCGCCCGCCCCCGTGCGACGGCGACGGCGTCCTGGTCGTGGACGAGCGGGAAGAGGTTCGCGTGCTGCATCCGGAGGAAGTCCGACCAGAGGAAGTCGCTGACGCCCAGCAGCCGGGCGAGCGTATCGAGGACGCGCGGGCTCTCGAGCGAGGCGAACTCGACCGGCCAGTCCGGCTTCGCCAGGAGCTGCCCGAGCAGCTCCCCGAAGTGCAGCAGCGCCAGCTCCGGGTTGGGAGAGCGCGGCAGCAGGTGGGTGAAGTGCTTGATGAGGACGGTGGCCGCCCGCAGCTCGCGCTGCCGGTCCGGCGAGGTGATCTTCGAGCCCGAGGCGTTCGTCACCCAGAGGGTGTCCCGGACCCGGCTCCCCGCCGACCCGGCGGTCATGCGCGAGATGTCGACGCCGTTCAGGGCCAGGGCGTTCGTCAGCTCGTAGAGGAACCCGGCGGTGTCGGGGGCGTCGATGCGAAGGACGGTGTAGCGCGGGGAGGAATCGTTGTCGATCTCGATGTCGACTGGGGCGAGCGGCATCGGGGAGCCCGCGGCGGGCGGTCCCGCCGAGGCGGCCCGCCTCGCGATCTCCCCACGAGCCTCGCCCTGACGCCCCGAGCGGACGAGGCGGAAGAGCGCTTCGAGGTCCTCCGCGAACCGCGCCCAGTCCTCGGGCTCCGCCCGCTCCCGGACCCGGGCCACCGTGAAGACGTCGACCGTCTTCTTCCGGTCGTCGGGGCGGCCCCCCTTCGGGAGGACGGTCCGGCGCCAGCGGCTCCCCGCGGCCTCGTCGGCGCCGCGCATCCTCCGGCGGAAGGGCCGCGCCGGGGCCGACAGGTCGGCCGCCTCGTACGTGAACGCCTCCGCCCGGTGGATGCTGAATCCGCCGGCGAAGAGCAGCCCGCAGATGATGGAGAGCTCGCCAGGGTAGTCCCAGGCCACGATCGTCACCCGCCACAGGTCGTCCGGGGTCCGCACCGCGGTCACGGCCGCGAGCTTCCTGGCGTCGAGCCCCGCGGCCATCTGGACGTGGTCCTCGATCTCCTCCGGGCCGAACGCCTCCCCGTAGGACGGGTCCATCCGGGCGAGGTGCTCGAGGCGCAGGGGGCTCGGGGGCACCGGGCCCTTCTCCGGCTCTCCCGGTCTCTCCTCGACGAGGTGGCGCAGGTAGATGGCGCGGATGGCGTCGCCGTGCTCGCGGTACCGCGCGCCGAACGTCTCGCCGGCGGCGTCCCCGCCGAAGCCGAGGCGCCGCGCCAGCTCTCCCATCGCCCGCGGGTCGGCGGGGAGGACGTGGGTCTGCTGGTAGTGCATCACCTGGAGATGGTGCTCGATCGTCCGGAGGAAGACGTACCCGTCGCGGAGGACCCTCTCCTCGTCCGGCGGGAGGATCCCGGCCACCGCGAGCCGCCTGATCCCGTCGAGGGTGCCGCCCGACCGGACGGACGGGACGCGTCCCCCGTGCGCGAGCTGGAGGAACTGGACGACGAACTCGATGTCGCGGATCGACCCCTCGCCCAGCTTCACCTCGGACCTCTCCAGCCCCTTGCGCCGGATGTCCCGTTCCGTCAGCTGCCTCATCGCCCGGACCTCGGCCCGCGCCTCCTCCGGCGCCGTCGCGAAGAGGAGAGGGGCGGCCAGGCCGAGGCATTCCGTCCCCACGGCCTGCTCGCCGGCCACGACCCGGGCCTTCAACAGCGCCTGCTTCTCCCAGAGGCGGGCATTGGTCCCGAGGTAGGCGAGATACGAGTCGACGGTCGAGACCAGCGGGCCCGCGTCGCCCCACGGCCGGAGCCGCATGTCGACGCGGTAGAGGAACCCCGTCGTCGTCGCGCGCGCCAGCACGTCGATCAGCCGCTTGGCGAGCCCCCACTGCGAGGTGGCGTTCGCTCGCGACAGGAAGAGGAGGTCGATGTCCGAGCTGTAGTTGAGCTCGCGCCCCCCGAGCTTCCCCATCGCGACCACCGCGAACCCTGCGGGATCGGCCCCCGTCTCGCGGGTCGCGATGTCGAGAGCGGCCGCGATCAGCCCGTCGGCCAGGTTCGACAGCTCCTCCGTCACCGTCTCGAGGTCGAAGAGCCCCAGCAGGTCCGAGGCCCCGATCCGGAGGAACTCGAGCCGCTGGAGGCGGCGCAGGATGTCGAGCTGCTCCTCCGGGCTGCCCTGCCGCAGGGCGCCGCGGGCCTCCGCGAGGATCCTCGCCGCCGGCTTCCGGGCCGCCAGCTTTCGCGGCAGGACCAGCCGCATGAAGAGGTCGGGCTGGAGGAGGAGGATCTCCGTGAGGAACTGGCTCCCCGCGAAGAGGGTGAGGAGGATCTCCAGCCAGCGCGGGTGCTCGGCCAGGTCGCGGTAAAGGTCGAGGCGGCCCCGGACGCTCTGGGAAAACCGTTCCAGGCTGACGAGGACGGCATCCGGGCCGGCGATCCCCGAGAGACCCGACAGGAGCCGCGGAACCAGGGCCGCCAGGCCCTCCTCCTCGGCGGGGCCGGTGGCCATCCGCCGGAGCGCTCCCACAGCCCCTTCCGGATCGACGAACCCCGCGGCCCGGAGCCTCTCCCGAAGGTCGTTCCCCGGCGGGCCACCGGGCTCTCCCGCGCCGTGAGCAGGGGCCGCCGCCCTCCCGCCACCCCGGGTTCGGTGCGCGCCCCGTCCGTCGTCGGGTCCGGTCATCTCGTCGGATCGTACGCCGGGGTGGAGATCCGCGCGGGGAAGGCCCTTCCCGGCCCGTGCCGCTACTCCCCCTCCGCGCCCCACCAGAGCGCGTTGAAGAGGAAGGGGTACGTCGCGTGGGTCTGGGCCCTTTCCTGCGCGCGGAAGCCCAGCAGCACCAGCTTCCCCTTCCCGAAGGTCGTCGCGACGGCGGCCGCCTTCCGCGCGAGCTTCTCCTCCCCGTGGATCCACCCCGACAGGAGGATGTCCCTCGCCTCGCCCGGGTAGGACGCGAGGATCCACCGGTTCAGCTCCGAGCCCGGGAGCGACGTCTGGAACGCGATCGGCTCGTCGACGAAGAGGGCCACCTCGGCGGGCAATCCCCTCGTGACCGGGTGGCCGCCGGCGACGTTCGCGCGAAGGAGCGAGCCCGGGCACGAGAAGTCGTCCTTCTTCGCCCGGGCCAGCGTGTTCCGGACCGGAATGTTGAACTCCGACATCACGTACGCGGTCGACGAGGCGAGGGAGACCAGCGTGCCGCCTTCCTCGACGAAGGCGCGGAGCGCCGCCGCGCCCTCCTTCTCGAGCCCGCCCTGGTACTCGGGCGGAAGGTCCGCGAAGTAGCGGGCCTCGCCCTCTTCCCTCTTCGGCTTGCCGGTCGCGATCACGTCCCGGTCCACGCCGGGGAGGACGACGACGTCGAACGACTCCCGCAGCTTTCCGGCGCGGACGGCCTTGTTGTCCAGGCTCCTCGGGGCGAAGCCGTACTCCTCCAGGACGAACCGTGTCCACCCCTCGTCGATCGACGCGGTCCACGGCTTGTAGAGCCCCACCCGCGGGGCCTTCACGGCGACGGTGGCCTTCGCGTCCGGCTCCGCGGCAGGCGACAGGGCGAGCCCGGCTGCCGCCGCGAGACCCGCGGCCGCCAGCGCCCCCTTCGGGTCGAGGGTGAAGTCCCCCGAGAGGCGCGAACGCCGGACGGCGCCTCCCGCCTTCAATGCGGCCTGGACCACCTTCGCGCTCTCCGGGCTCCCACCGTCGAGCGCGTACGACGGCGAGGCAGGCAGGGCCGCCGCCTTCGCCGGGGCCGGGTCGAACGGCTGGAGCCCACCCGGGAGCTCGGCCTTCTCCACCGCCACTCCGAGCATCAGCGGAAGCGTCCACGCCGCCACGTCGTACGGGAAGACGATCTCCTTGCCCGGAACCAGCTTCACCTCCGGGTACCGCTGCGGCTCCATCATCTCCTTCACGAACGGGCCGTACGGCTGGGCGAGCGGGATGTAGACGTCGCCGCTCGCGGCGACCTTCACCTCGACGTTGTGCTCGGCCATCAGGCGCGCGAGGACGAGGGCGGAGGCGCGGTCGCGCTGGGCGGCCGGGATCCGGAAGGCCTCCTTCGGGGCCGCCCTTCCGATCGCCGCCCGAGCGCGCGCCGCCATGTCCTTCAGGATGTCCTCGCGCCGCTCCGAGCAGACCTCGAGGAGGGCGTCGGAGGCGATCCGCTCGTAGTCCATGATGTCCCGGAGCCGCCACCAGCCTCCGGGCCACGGGTTCGGGAAGTTCGTCTGGGGCCCGTACTCGACGAGCCCTTTCCTCCCCTGCCCCGACAGCTCCGTCGGGTCGACGAAGACCGGCGTCGCCAGCTTCGCCGACGCGACCTCGGTCAGGAGGCCCGAGATGTTCTTCCACCAGGCGGTGTTCTTCGTCCCGCCGATCCAGTAGGCGTCGAAGGAGTACCCGTAGATCACGCCCGCCTTCGCGGCCTGCTCGAGGCGGAAGGCCATGTTCGCGCCGATCAGGTTCACCTCCCGCCAGACCAGCGGGTGGATGTCGGGGTCGACCGGCTCGGCGTAGGGCGGCACGAAGATCCGCGGGCCGTTCCACCCCATCTGGTGCTCGTCCAGCCAGACCTCGGGGAACCACTCCCGGTAGACGACCTTCGTGACGGCCTTCGTCTCCTTCTGCGTCAGCATGTACCAGTCGCGGTTGTTGTCGTGACCGACGTAGGGGTGGTAAAGCCACGGCAGCCGGCTCCCCTCGTACTTCGTCCCGAGGTTCTTCCGGTACCACCCGGTCTCCATCATCTGGCCGTCGGGGTTGAGGGACGGGACGAGAAGGAGAACCACGTCGGAGAGCCGCTTCTTCGTGGCGCCGTCCTCCGCCGTCGCGAGGGCGTGGGCCCACTCCATCGCCATCTGCGTCGAGCCGATCTCGGACGCGTGGATGTTGCACGTCACCAGGAGAACGACCTTTCCCTCCCTGGCGAGGGCTGCCGTCTCGGCCTCCGGGAGGCCCCGCGGGTCGGAGAGCCTCCGCGCGATCTCGCGGATCCGAACCTGGTTCTTCAGGTTCTCCTCGGACGAGATCACCGCCATCACCAGGTCCTCGCCCAGCGTCGACTTCCCGGTCGAGACGACCTGCACCCGCGGCGACGCGGAGGCAAGAGCCCTCAGGTAGGAGACGATCTGCCGGTAGTCGGCAAGGGTCCGGTCGGCGCCGACAGGGATGCCGAGGAACTCGGACGGGGACGGCACGGTGGCAGCGGTGGCGGGCAGGGACGCGAGGGAAAGACCGAGGGAGAGAAGAGCGGCGGTCGTCGACCGCCGGAACGTAGTGGTCATCGCAGCCTCCGTTTCGAGTCTAACGGCACGGCCGGGAGCGAAGAGGGTCGAACGGGGAGGGAGACGGCCGCCGCTCGGCGACCCGGCGGAAAGCCCCGAGAGTGGCAACTTTCCCGGATCTGGGGAACGATACGGCACCGATGGGTCCTCGCTCGCTCTCTGTAGCCGCATCGCTCCTCGCTCTGGCGCTGATCCCGGTCGCCCGGGGCGCAGGGCCGGCCGCTCCCCTTCCTGCCGAGAAGGTGACCGAGATCCGGGCCGCCCTCGCGCGCGAGGACTTCGACGGGGCGATCTCCCTGGCCGAACGCCTTGCCGCCTCCGAGCCCCTCAGCTCCGTCGCCCGGATGTGGGTGGGGCGCGCCCTCGGGCTGAAAGCCCTGCGTTCCTCGCTCTTCACCCAGCTCAGCTGGGGGAAGAAGTGCAAGAGGGCGTTCGAGGAAGCGGTCGCGCTCGACCCCGAGGACGTCGACGCCCGCTTCGAGCTGGCGCGCTACCTCTTCGTCGCCCCCGGGCTCGCGGGAGGGAACCACGACCTCGCGCGGATCCAGATCGGGGAGCTCGCGAAGAGGAACCCCTCTCGCGCCCTGATGACCGAAGGTCTGATGAAGGAGCACGAGAAGGACCTCTCCGCGGCCGAGGCCGCCTTCCGGAAGGCCGTCGAAACGGCTCCCGTCGACCACACGTCCGCCGGGGCGCTCGCGAGCTTCCTCGTCCGGCAGAAGCGCTTCCCGGAGGCCCTGGCGTTCTGGAAGGCCCGCATCGACTCGAACCCTGCCGACCTCCTCGCCAGGTACGGGTACGCCCGGACCGCCCTCGACTCGAACAGCGGCCTGGCGGAGGCCGCCGAGGATCTCCGGGCCTACCTCGCGGTGCCGCCGAAGCCGGACGGGCCGACCTGGGCCGACGCCCGCTGGCGCCTGGGACTCGTCCTGGAGAGGCTCGGCCAGAAGCAGGCGGCGATCCACGAGATCGAGGAAGCACTGAAGTTGATTCCCGGCCACGCCGGGGCGAAGAAGGACCTCGAGCGCCTGCGAGCCGCCTGACCGGATCGCGGCACTCGCGTCCCGTCAGGGCACGAGCGCCAGGAAGAGGAAGGCCGCGAACAGGACGAGGTGGACCGCCCCCTGCATCACGTTCGTCCGGCCGGTCCCCAGGGTCACGGTGCCGACCAGGAACGTCATCGTCAGCATCACCAGGTCCTTCGGTTCGAGGCCAAGAACCAGCGGGAGCTTCAGGACGATCGACGCGAAGGCGACGACCGGGATCGTGAGGCCGATGCTCGCCAGGACCGATCCGATGGCGAGGTTCATGCTGGTCTGGAGGCGGTTGGCCCGGGCGGCCCGCACCGCCGCCCACGTCTCCGGCAGCAGGACGAGCAGCGCGATGGCCACACCCATCACCGCCTTCGGCGCGCCCGCCGCCGAAAGGCCGCGCTCGATCGCCGGCGAGAGCATCTTGGCCAGCCCGACGACCGCGACGAGAGAGGCGAGCAGCAGACCGAGGCTGGCGAACGTCCGGCCCAGGGAGGGCGGGGCCGCGTGAACCTCCGGGTTCGCCGGGTCGGCCACTGGCAGGAAGTAGTCGCGATGCCGGACGGTCTGCACGAAGACGTAGGCGCCCCAGAGAGCGAGGGAAGCGACGCTCGCGAATTCCAGCTGTGACGTGCTGTACGTCCCGCTCGGCGTCGTGGTGGTGAAGGTCGGGAGGACGAGCGTCAGGCCCGAGAGCGCGATCAGCGCCGCGAGCCCCGCGCCGGCCCCCTCCACCCGGAACGACTGCTCCCGGTGGCGGATCCCGCCCACCAGGAGGCAGAGGCCCACGACGCCGTTGCAGATGATCATGACCGCCGAGAAGATCGTGTCCCGCGCCAGGACCGGCGCGTCCGGCCCCCGAGCCAGCATCATCGACAGGATCAGCGACGCCTCGATCACGGTGACGGCGACCGCCAGGACGAGCGTCCCGAGCGGCTCCCCCACCCGGTGAGCCACCACCTCGGCATGGTGGACCGACGCCAGCACCGACCCGATCAGACCGACGGCGCAGGCAACGAGAAGGGCCGGCCCCGCGCCCAGCGCGAGGGCGACTCCGAGAACGGCGCAGGAAAGGACAGGGACGATCCAGGTCCAGTGGTGCATCGAGGTGATCGTCCCATACCCGCCCTCGGATGCGCCCTGGCGGCGCCCGGACCGAGTGGCGAGGGATCACGGAGGAAGAGGACCGGCCCGGCCAACAGGTGCTGGGAGGAATACGTGAGGAGTTCTGGATTCAGTGGCGGGACTTAACTCGGACATGGCACTGCCGACGTGACATGATCCACCCCGCATGATCCTGCGTAAGTCACGAGCGTGCCGGTCTATTCGGCGATTCCTCGCCCCGCGCTGTTCCCATCGGCTCACTGGCCTTGGTCCCGCCAGGGTCGCAGCCCCCCCCCCCCCGCATAGGACCCCCTCATGAAGCTCGACGTCCAGTCCTTACGCGAGGAAGCCGAGCGGCGATTCGCGGAGAAGGAAGGATCGGCCCGCAACCTCTCGGCGGTGGACGCGCTCTCCCTCCAGCACGAGCTGGGAGTCCATCAGATCGAGCTGGAGCTTCAGAACGAGGACCTGCGCCGAACCCGGGACGAGCTGGAAGCAGCCCGGGAGAAGTACTTCGACCTCTACGACCTGGCCCCTGTCGGCTACGCCGTTCTGAATGATGTGGGGTTGATCCAGGAGGCGAACCTGACGCTCGCGAGCCGCCTGGGGGTGGCCCGAACGGCACTCATCGGCCGTCCCCTGCGTCGCTTCCTCGATCCCGCGAGCCAGGACCTCTACCTGCTTCACCTTCGGGAACTTTTCGAGACCGCCGAGCCTTCGTCCTTCGAGGTGGGCATGGTGATGGAGGACGGCACCCCGTTCCAGGGTCGGCTCGACGCCGTCGCCCGCGACGACTCCTCCGGGTCGAGGTACGGTCGCGTCACGTTGACCGACCTGACGGAGCGCAAGCTAGCGGAGATCGCCATCCGCGAAGCCGAGGGGAGGTTCCGGCTCCTGGCCGAGGCGACTTCGGAGGGCGTCGCCATGGACGACGGGAAAGACATCCTCGACTGCAACGTCCGATTTGCAGCGATGCACGGGTACGAGATGGCCGAGATGATCGGCATGGACATCGTGGGCTTGATCGCCCCGGAATCGATCCAGTACATCGCGGATCAAATCCGATCGGGTCGCACCGATCGCTTCGAGACCACGGCTCTCCGGAAGGACGGCTCCAGGTTCCCCGTCGAGGGAGAGAAGCGGATGGTCTCTCATCAGGGAACAGCGAGATGGATCCTGGCCCTCCGGGACCTGACCGATCAGAAACGTGCGGACGCCGAGATCCACCAGCTCACGGTCGAGCTGGAGCATCGTGTTCAGGTGCGGACGGCCGAGCTGGAGGCCGCCAACAAGGAGCTGGACGCTTTCTCACACTCCGTCTCCCACGACCTTCGGGCACCGCTCAGGGCGATCGAGGGGTTCTCGGCAATGGTGATGAGAGATCATAGCCAGCACCTCGACCCCCAGGGGCACCGTCTCCTCGGCATCGTGCGCACGAACGTCCGCCAGATGTCTGACCTGGTCGATGCCCTGCTCGGCTTCTCCCGCGCCAGCCAGGCAGAGATGAAGTGCGTTCCGATCGACATGACGAAGATGGTGAAGGAGCTGCTTGGCGAGATTGTCCCGGATGGGCAGTGGAATCGATTCGATGTCCGAGTGGACGACCTTCCGCCCGCGACCGGGGACCCGGAGCTGATCCGGGTCGTCCTTCAGAACCTCCTCTCGAATGCCGTGAAGTACAGCGGGAAGCGGGAACACGCGGTGATCGAGATCGGCTCCCGGCTCGGTTCCGACGGCCCAGAGTATTTCGTGAAGGACAACGGGGCCGGATTCGACATGACGTACGCGAGCAAGCTATTCGGGGTCTTCCAGCGGCTCCACGGGGTGACCGAATTCGAGGGGACTGGCATTGGCCTCGCCCTGGTCAAGCGGATCGTGACCCGGCACGGAGGGGCCGTCTGGGCGGAGGGCGAGGTCGGAAAGGGGGCGACTTTCTCCTTCTCCCTGCCAGCGAGGGATAGGGACCTCTCGTGACGACTGACGCTCAGTCCTTGCGCCGGGAGGCGGAGCGACGGCTCGCCGATAGGGAAGCTTCAGGGCACGGGCGTAGACCCGAGGACATCCCCGCCCTCCTGCACGAGCTGGGGGTCCACCAGATCGAGCTGGAGCTTCAGAACGAGGAACTGCGGCGAATCCAGGACGAGCTGGAAGCAGCCCGGGAGAAGTACTTCGCTCTGTACGACCTGGCGCCGGTGGGATACGCGGTCCTGAATGACATGGGACTGTTCGTGCAGACGAACCTGACGCTCACGAGCCGCCTCGGGGTCTCCCGGACAGCACTGATCGGGCGGCCTCTCAACCGCTTCGTCAACCCCACGAACGCAGACGCTGTCACCCTTCAGCTTCGAAGGCTTTTCGAGACCGGCGAGCCGTCGTCGTTCGAGGTGGGCATGGTGATGGAGGACGGCACCCCGTTCCAGGGTCGGCTCGACGCCGTCGTCCACGACGACTCCTCCGGGTCGAGGTGCTGTCGCGTCACGTTGACCGACGTGACCGAGCGCAAGAGAGCGGAAGCGGTGCTGAAAGCCAGCGAAGCTCGATTCAGGACGCTGTTTGAGAAACATGCTGCCGTCATGCTCCTGGTGGAGCCAAAGTCGGGTCAGATCGTCGACGCCAACCTCGCAGCCGAACGTTTCTACGGCTACGACAGGGCAACGCTGCGAACGATGCGCATTGACGAGATCAACATGCTGGACCCTTTGCAGGTGGCCTCTTATCGCACGAAGGCGGCGGAGGAGGTTCTCGACCACTTCGTTTTCCCCCATCGGCTGGCGACCGGGGACGTTCGCTTCGTCGAGGTGCACTCGTCCCCGATCGAGCACGAGGGAACTCGGATTCTCTTCTCCGTGATCCACGACATCACCGAACGTAAGAGGGCCGAGGAGGACCTACGGGCCAATCGAGCTCTTCTCCAGGAGATCCTGGATTCGGTCCCCCAGGCCGTCTTCTGGAAGAACCAGGACAGCGTCTACCTCGGATGCAACCGACCCTTCGCACGATGGGTGGGGCTGGCCGATCCGGAGGAAGTGATCGGGAAGTCGGACTTCGACCTCAGTCGGCGTCGGGAAGAAGCGGATGCCTATCGGGCCGATGACGCACTGGTCATGGGAGCGGGGCTCCCGAGACGGAGCATCGTGGAACCGAATCAGGCGTCGAACGGTGCCGAGCGATGGGTCGAAACGACGAAGGTCCCGATGCTGGACGCCAGGGGCGAGGCGCAGGGCATTCTGGGCGTTTTCGAGGACATCACCGAGCGGCGGCATGTCGAGCGCATGAAGGATGCGGCCTACCAGGTCTCGGAGGCTGCAAATGGCACCGGGAATCTCGACGATTTCTTCGGGCGCATTCACGCGATCCTCGGCGAGCTGATACAGGCGCGAAACTTCTACATCGCTCTCCTGGACCCCACGACGGAAACTCTCGAATTCCCGTATTTCGTGGACGAGTTCGATCCGGCTCCCGCACCGAAACCTGCTGGCCGAGGGCTGACGGAGTTCGTGATCCGGACCGGGAAGCCCCTCCTGGCTTCCCGCGAAGACCTGGAGGATCTTGTGGTGAGGGGGGAGGTCGAAGTCCACGGCACGTTCCCTCTCAGCTGGCTCGGCTCTCCCCTGGAGGTCTCTGGTGTGACGATTGGCGCTCTCGTGGTTCAGCGCTACACGTCCGAGGGATGGTTCACCAGGTCGGACGTGGACTTCCTCGCCTTCCTTTCCGGCCAGGTGGCGACGGCCATGGGTCGGAAGCGAGCCGAGCAGGAACTCCGGACCCTCTACGCCGAGCTGGAGCAGCGAGTCGAGGAGAGGACGGCGGAGCTGTCGGAAGCCAACCGGGAGCTGGAAGCCTTCTCGTACTCCATCTCTCACGAGCTGCGGACACCCCTCCGGGCCATCGACGGCTTCTCTGCTCGCGTTTCCGACGCGTATGCGGGTCTCCTCGGCGACGAGGGACGTCGTCTCTTCGGAGAGGTCCGGTGGAACGCGCAGCGGATGGGACGCCTGATCGACGATCTGCTCGAATTCTCCCGAGCTGGCGACGTCGAGCTCTCCCTCGGTTCGGTGAACATGACCGGAGCCGCGAGGGCCGCGTTCGCTCTTGCCGCGCCGAAAGCGGAGTCCCGTGCAAGGATCTCGCTCTCGGTGGACGACCTCCCTGATGCCCACGGGGAGGCCAGGCTCCTCGGTCGAGTCTGGGATGTCCTCCTGTCGAACGCGGTCAAGTTCTCCGCTGGACGGGAGAAGCCCGAGATCCGTGTCGAGGGGAGCATCCAGGGGGAAGAGGCGATCTACCGGGTCCGGGACAACGGCGTCGGCTTCGACATGAAGTACGTCGAGAAGCTCTTCGGCGTGTTCCACCGGCTTCACGGGCACCGCGAGTTCGAGGGGACCGGCGTGGGGCTCGCGCTCGTCCGGCGGATCGTCGTCCGCCACGGCGGGAAGATATGGGCCGAGGGAGAGCTGGACCGGGGAGCGACGTTCTCGTTCGCGCTGCCCGTGAAGCCACGATCCGACCGCAGCACCTCCGGGCGGAAGCTCGTCCGGCCGCCGGGGACCACGATCATCTCCTGACCCGACGGGACGGGTTTAACACGCCCTGCACGGTCGGTGGCGCCTCGCGCCGGCCGGAGCTGGCTGTCGTTCATGAGGGGAGCCCTGACGCGCACGGTTTCCCTCACTGCTTCGCAGTCCACCCCTCCGCGCCGTAGAGAGGATCCTTCCGGCCCTTCATCCGGCCAAGGAGGGGTAGGCCCGGAGGGCCGCAGGGGAGGCCGGCGGCGTCCGGTCTCCCCTGATCCACTGCAGCCGGTTCCGGTGTGGCGCGCAGCGTCATCACCGGTGGCTCGCGCGCAGGGCCGTAGCGGCGCGCCCTCGCGGCGGTTCGCCGGCCCGTGCGTGACGAAGAGCCGACCCACGTTTCCATCGCAGCTCCTAGCCCACGCCACCGCTGCGATGAGTTCGGGTGGCATTCCCGGCGGCGCCCCTTCAGAGGTACTTCAGCTCGTGCGCCTTCCGGGTCAGCTCTTCCCGCATGTCCGGGTGGGCCACGTCGATCAGGGCCTTCGCCCGCTGGCGGATCGTCTTGCCGTAGAGGTTCGCCACTCCGTATTCCGTCACGATGTAGTGGACGTCGTTCCGCGTCGTCACGACGCCGGCCCCCTGGCGGAGCATCGCCACGATCCGGCTGTAGCTCTCGCCCTTGCTCGTCGTCCCGCTCGAGGGGAGGGCGATGATCGGCTTCCCCCCTTTGGACCGCGCCGCACCCCGGATGAAGTCGAGCTGGCCGCCCACGCCCGAGTAGAAGCGCGGGCCGATCGAGTCGGCACAGACCTGGCCGGTCAGGTCGACCTCGATCGCCGAGTTGATCGCCACCATGCTGTCGTTCTGCCGGATGACGTACGGGTCGTTCACGTACTCGGTCGGGTGGAGCTCCACCACCGGGTTGTTGTCGACGAACGAGTAGAGGCGCTGCGACCCGAGCAGGAACCCCGCGATCATCTTCCCGCGGTGGAGCGTCTTCTTCTCGTTGTTGATGACCCCCGCCTCGTAGAGGTCGATCACGCCATCGGAGAAGAGCTCGGTGTGGATACCGAGGTTCTTCTTCTCCTTCAGGAAGTAGAGGACCCCGTCCGGGATCGCCCCGATCCCCATCTGGAGCGTCGAGCCGTCCTCGATCAGGCCGGCCACGTGCTTTCCGATCGCCTTCGAGAGGTCGGTGGGGGCGCCCATCGGCACCTCCGGGATCGGGTAGTCGACCGGGACGGCGTGGGTGATCCGGCTCACGTGGATGAACGAGTCGCCGAGGGTCCGGGGCATCTGGAGGTTCACCTCGGCGACGACGACCTTCGCCGACGCGGCGGCGGCCTTCGTGATCCCCACCTCCACGCCGAACGAGCAGAAGCCGTGCTCGTCGGGGGGCGAGACGGCGACCAGGGCCACGTCGATCGGCAGCGTCCCGGAGGTGAAGAGGACCGGGATCTCCGACAGGCGGCACGGGGTGAAGTCGGCCCGCCCCTCGTTGACGGCGGCCCGGACGTTGTCGCTGATGAAGAACGAGTTGACCCGGAGGTACTTCTCCATCCCGGGCCGGGTGTAGTCCGAATTCCCGATCGACAGGAGCTGGCAGACCTCGACCGGCTCCGCCAGGCGCGGCGCCTGACTCACCAGCTCGGCCATCAGCGTCTGGGGCACCGCGCAGTTTCCCGTCACGAAGATCCGCTGCCCGGGCTGGATCACCTCGATCGCCCGGTCGACGGAGGCGATCCGGGAATGGTAGGCGTCGATCCAGGTCATGGTCCCTCCGTCCCCACCTTCTTCGCGTATTCCACGTGGCGGAGGTTCGTGGCCACCCCGCGGTGCGTCTGGACGCCCCGCGCGAGGACCGGGTCCGACGTGATCGCCTCGTCGGCCCCCGCATCCGCGACCCGCTGGATGTACGGCCACGCCGCGTTCAGGAAGGCGTGCGTGGAGGTCCGGGCGACGACGCCGGGGAGGTTCGGGACGCAGACGTGGACGATTCCCTCCTCCACGTAGCTCGGGCTGTGGTGGGAGGTGGGGCGCGACGTCTCGGCGCAGCCGCCCCCGTCGATCGAGATGTCGACGAAGACCGCGCCCGGGCGCATCTTCCTGAGGGTCTCGCGCGTCAGGACGACCGGCGTCCGCTGGCCCGGGACGGCGACGGCCCCCACGACGACGTCGGCGAAGGAGCAAGCCCGTTCGATGTTGAAGGGGTGGGAGACGAGGGTGACCAGCCGGCCCGGAAGGACCTCCGCGAGGAACTGGAGCCGCGCCAGGTCCCGGTCGAGGATCGTGACGTGGGCGCCGACGCCGAGGAAGCTCCGCGCCGCGTGCTCTCCGGCGACGCCCCCGCCGATGATCACCACCTCGGCGGGCGCCACGCCGGGGACGCTTCCGAGCATGACGCCGTTCCCGCCGTGGTCGTTCGTGAGGGCCTGCCCAGCCATGTGGAGCGCCATCCGGCCTCCGATCTGGCTGAGCGGCTTGAGGACGGGCTGGGAGCCGTCCGGGAGCTGGATCATCTCGTAGGCGATGGCCGTCACCTCCTTCTCCAGGAGGAGGGCGGTCTTTCCGGGGTGCCCCGCGGCGAGGTAGAGGAACCCCATCAGGATCTGCCGGGGAACGACCCATTCCAGCTCGGCGGCCGTCGGGCGCGTCACCTTCAGGACCATCTGCGCCCTTCCCCAGGCCTCCTCGGGCGTGTAGGCGATGCGGGCTCCGGCCCGGACGTAGTCCTCGTCCGTGAAGCCCGCTCCGAGGCCGGCCCCGCGCTCGACGTAACAGACGTGGGAGGACTCGGTCAGCAACCGGACGCCGGCGGGCGAGATCCCGGCCCGGAACTCGTAGGGGCGACGTTCCTTCGGGATGCCGATGTTCACGGTTCCCTCCCTTTCCGGCGACGGGGCGCTCTCCTCCCGCCGGAAGCTCGCCAGGCGGCGCTTCCTCTCCTACGCTACCACCCGAGGCCGGCCCGGGCAGTAGTCCTGATGGCTCAGAGGCTGAGAAGGAATCTGGAAGGGGCTGCGTTGCTCGCGCCACGGCGTCAGCTTCAAGGCGCCGCGACGCAGGCGATGCGGGGCCATCTCCGAGGAGCGGCAACGCAGAAGATGGCGCCGTGCCGCAGCAACCCTTTGGGCGGGCCGGGGTTGGGGGCAAAGCCGGCGTTACTCGTCGCGTTCGATGCCCCGCATCGATCCGCTCCTCGCGCCTGGGCTTTGCCTCCCAAGCCCGGCCCGCGCGACCCCTTCGAGATTTCTTCACAGCCTCTCAGTCCGGCCGCGCGCCGCCCGGTCGGCCCGTCCCGCCCGTTCCGGCATCGCGAGGGGTTATCATCCAGCCGCAGATCACACGGGCCCGGCCGAGCCCCGACGGGGTCGCGGGGACCCGAACAATCGAGGGAGGCGACACGTGAAATTAGCGCGAATCGGCATCAACGGCTTCGGGCGCATCGGTAGGCTGGTGTTCCGGGCGACCGTCGGGAGGACCGACGTCGAGGTCGTCGGGATCAACGACCTGATCTCCCCGGACTACATGGCGTACATGCTCCGGTACGACTCCGTCCACGGACGCTTCAAGGGGACCGTGGAAGTGAAGGACGGGAACCTGGTCGTCGACGGGAAGACGATCCGCGTCACGGCCGAGAAGAACCCGGCCGACCTGAAGTGGGGGGCCATCGGCGCCGACTACGTCGTCGAGTCGACGGGGCTCTTCACGAAGATCGAGAAGGCTTCGCCGCACCTCGCGGCGGGCGCGAAGAAGGTCGTCATCTCGGCCCCGTCCGAGGACGCCCCGATGTTCGTCTGCGGCGTCAACCTCGAGACCTACGAGAAGGGGATGACGGTCGTCTCCAACGCCAGCTGCACGACGAACTGCCTGGCCCCCCTGGCCAAGGTGGTCCACGACAACTGGGGCATCGCCGAAGGGCTGATGACGACCGTCCACGCAACGACCGCCACCCAGAAGACGGTCGACGGCCCCTCGATGAAGGACTGGCGCGGCGGCCGCGGCGCAGGGCAGAACATCATCCCCTCCTCGACCGGAGCCGCGAAGGCGGTCGGCAAGGTGATCCCGTCCCTCAAGGGGAAGCTGACCGGCATGGCCTTCCGCGTCCCGACCCCCGACGTCTCCGTCGTCGACCTGACCTGCCGCCTCGAGAAGCCGGCGAAGTACGACGAGATCAAGGCCGCGATGAAGCTCGCGTCCGAGACGACGATGAAGGGGATCCTGGGCTATACGGAGGACGCCGTCGTCTCCACCGACTTCGTCGGCGACTCGCGCACGAGCATCTTCGACGCTTCCGCCGGCATCGCGCTCAGCGACACGTTCCACAAGCTGGTGGCCTGGTACGACAACGAGTGGGGCTACTCCTGCAAGACCGTCGACCTGATCCACCACATGGCCGAGGTCGACTCGAAGTAGAGCTCCTCCGGGGCGGCTCGCGGAGGAACTTCCGCGGGGCCGCCCCGGTCTCTTCCTCCCCTCCCGGACTGCGTCTCAGGGCTTCAATCCAGATCGTTTAGATCGTTTGGCTCATTGCGCCCCCTCTCCGGGCACGGCTACAGTCCCGGCCGTGAAGCACCCAGCTTGAGAGTGGAGAAGTGCCAGTGGTAGGACGCGTCCGGCCGGCCCCGAAGAGTCCCTCCGTCGCCCCGGTAGTCGAAGTCGAATCCGGCAGGAGAAGAGGGCATCCCGGCCCGGGGAACCGCGTGGCGCTCCTGCTGCTCGGGGCGGCCCTGCTGCTCCTGGGCGGGCCCCTCCTGGCCGCAGGCGATCCGAACGAGGCGTGCCTCGACTGCCACGCCGATGCGTCCCTCACGCGCCCGGCGCCCAACGGGGCGACGCAGTCCCTGACGGTCACCGCGGCCACCCTGGCCGCGTCGAAACACGCCAAGCTGACGTGCGTCGACTGCCACGCGGACCTCAAGGGCTCCACCGACTTTCCCCACGCCGAGAAGCTGAAGCCCGTCGGTTGCGTGAAGTGCCACGCCGCCCCGGCGAAAGCGGTCGCCGCGGGCAGCCACGAGGGCAAGCTCACCTGCGCGGGCTGCCACGGCAAGCACGACATCCTCGGCCCCAAGGACGCGAACTCGTCCGTGTCCGCCGGGAAGATCAACAAGACCTGCGCCGAGTGCCACGACCGCCTTCACGCCCCGGTTCCCGGACGGACGGCGAGCTACGCGAACTACGACGTCGGGATGCACGGGCGCCACCCCGTCGCCAGCGGGCCGAACGGCCCCTCCTGCTCCGGCTGCCACGGCACCCACACCATCGCGAGCGAGGAGAAGCTCTCGAAGGGCCTCGAGTCGGCCTGCATGAAGTGCCACCCGAAGGTCGAGGCCGAGTTCAAGGCTTCGGTCCACGCCGACCTCAACGGGGGCCGGGCCAACTCGCACTGCTTCGGGTGTCACGGCGAGCACCGCAGCAAGGCGCCGTCCGACACCGGCCTCCACGTGCTGAACGAGTCGCCCGCCGAGCAGACGTGCGGCGCGTGCCACGCCGAATCGGTCGCCCGGTACAACCGGAGCCTGCACGCCTACGCCCTGGCGAAGGGCTCGGCCCGCGCGCCCCGCTGCGAGAGCTGCCACGGCTCCCACGACATCCGCCGGGTGAAGGACCCTCTCTCGCCGATCTCCCGGCAGCGCCAGGTGGACACGTGCGCCCAGTGCCACAGCAAGATCGGCCTCAGCCTCGACCCGGACATCCGGATGCCCCGGTCGTTCGAGAGCTACCAGGAGAGCACGCACGGCAAGCTCCTCGCCAAGGGGAACACCAAGGTCCCCGTCTGCGTCGACTGCCACGGCGGCCACATCATCCGGCCCAAGAGCGACCCCACCTCGACGATCGCCCACATCAACATCGACAAGACCTGCGGCCGCTGCCACGACAAGGAGCAGGAGGCCTACCGAACCTCCATCCACTACCGCGCGCTGGAGTTCGGCGTGGACGACAGCCCGACGTGCACCGGGTGCCACGGCGAGCACAGCATGCTCTCGCCCAAGGATCCGAAGAGCCGCGTCAGCCATGGCCGCCAGGCCGACGAGACCTGCGGCCGCTGCCACAACAACCCGACGATCATCCGCAAGTACGGCCTGAACCCGGACGTCGTCTCCACCTACGAGGACAGCTACCACGGCCTCGCCACAGACCGGCGGAGCGAGAAGTCCCCCACCTGCGCCAACTGCCACGACGCCCACGCCGTTCGCACCGTGCGAGACCCGAAGTCGACGGTGAACAAGGCCAACGTGACCGCGACGTGCCAGAAGTGCCATCCCAAGGCCAGCGGGACCTTTGCCGCCTCGTACTCGCACACCGCTCTCCAGCACCGCGACACGGGGATCAACTTCTGGATCACCCGCATCTACTGGATTCTCCTGGCCCTCGTGATCGGCGGCATGGTCCTGCACAACCTGATCCTCCTCAATTTCCACATGCTGGAGGCCCGCAAGCACCAGGGCGCGGGTCCGACGGTCGTCCGGTTCGACCGCCAGCAGATCGTCCAGCACATGGCGCTCTCCATCTCCTTCATCCTCCTGGCCGTCACGGGCTTCGCGCTGAAGTTCCCCGACGCCCTTTGGGTCAGGGGGCTCTCGTTCATCGGCCTGAACGAGGTGGTGCGGCCCTACCTCCACCGCGCGATGGCGATCCTCCTGATCGTCTGCAGCATCTACCACGTCTACTACCTCGCGATGGTCAAGCGCGGCCGCGAGGAGCTGAAGGCCCTCCTGCCGGCGCCCGAGGACATCACCGACTTCTTCGACACCATGAAGTACCACCTCAGGCTCAGCAGCAAGCCGCCGGAGTACGGCCGCTACGACTACTCCCAGAAAGCCGAATACTGGGCGCTCATCTGGGGAACGATCCTGATGATCATCACGGGCTTCATCCTCTGGTTCCCGGCCCAGTTCTCGTCGCGCATGCCCAGCTGGGTCGTCACCGCTTCCCAGACTGTCCACCTCTACGAGGCGTGGCTGGCCACCCTCGCGATCGTCGTGTGGCACTTCTTCTTCGTCATCTTCCACCCCGAGGAATACCCGATGAGCTGGACCTGGCTGACCGGCAAGATGGGCATGGACCACGTCCGCCACCGTCACGGCCGCTGGTTCAGGACCCTCTCGAAGGAAGAGCAGGGAGAAGCCCCGAAGGAAGACGCCGGAGACCCGAAGCACTAGATCCTCTCTCGATCGACCTCACATTGCGGGGAGCAGCAATTGCCTGAAACGGGATCGCGCGGCGCAGACGACGAGTACTCGCTCGAAGGTGCGCCCCGCGGTTCCGGGTCGAAGCTCTCTCCCTCGTCCCCTTCCCACCGGGCTGCCAGAGAAAACGAATACTTGGCTCGACAAGAGCTGAATTGGAGTCACGCATGACGTTGAGCAGACGTGCCTTGCTGAACCTCGGGCTGGCGACCTCGTCCGTGGCCGCCACCTCGGCCCTGGCCTCAGACGAGAAGAAGGATCCCAAGGGCGAAGGCGGGCCCGCCCCGAACTACGCGAGCGTCCTCGTGGACACCACCCTCTGCATCGGGTGCCGCAAGTGCGAGGAGGCCTGCAACAAGAGGAATCACCTCCCCCGCACCGCCGAGTCCTTCGAGAACAAGGAGGCCCTCCGGACCTTCCGCCGGCCCACCGAGGGCGCGTTCACGGTGGTGAACCGGTTCGTCGGGAGCCCCTCGCCGGACCAGGCCTCGCTCCCCGAGAGCCATTGCAAGGTGCAGTGCATGCACTGCCTGATCCCCTCCTGCGTGTCGGCCTGCATCGTCGGGGCCATGAGGAAGACCTCCGACGGCGCCGTGGTCTACAACCCGACGATCTGCGTCGGCTGCCGGTACTGCCAGGTGGCCTGTCCGTTCGAGGTGCCGGCGTACGAGTTCGACGTCGCCCTCACGCCGCGGGTCAGGAAGTGCGAGTTCTGCACCGACCGGGCGAAGGGGACGGGCGCCAACCCGGCGTGCGCCGCCTCCTGCCCCACCGAGGCCCTCGTCTTCGGGCACCGCGGGGCGCTCGTGGCCATGGCCAAGGACCGCCTGGCGAAGAAGCCGGACCGCTACGTCAACCACATCTACGGCGAGACGGAGGTGGGCGGGACCTCGTGGCTCTATCTCACCGGACGCCCGGCGGAAGAGCTCGGCCTGCTGAAGCTCACCGACACGGCCCCGGCGCTCCGGACCGAGGCGATCCAGCACGGCATCTTCAAGTTCGGGGCCCTCCCCATCGCCCTGTACGGCGCCCTGGCCGGCCTCATGTGGGTCAACAACCGCAAGGAGGCGCCGGGAGGCAGCCCGGGGGCCGGACCCGGTGGCCCGCCGGCCCCGGGAGCCGGCGGAGGCGCGAAGTGAACACGGACCACCGCCCCCACCGCGTCACGAAGCCGTTCTTCACGTTCGGCACGCTTTCGCTCCTCTGCTTCATGGGCGTCGGGTACGCCTTCGGCATCACCCGCCTGCTCCTGGGCATCAGCTCGGTCACGAACCTCGACAACCACAACACGTGGGGCATCTGGATCTCCTTCGACGTGGCGTGCGGCGTCGCCCTGGCCGCCGGCGGCTTCACGACGGCGGCCCTGGTGGACATCTTCGGCCGCAAGTCCTACAAGGCGCTGCTCCGCCCGGCCCTCATGACGGCGTTCCTGGGCTACCTCTGGGTCGCCATCGCGCTGGCCTTCGACCTGGGCCGCTGGTGGAACATCTGGCGCCCTCTCTTCAACTGGCAGGGCAACTCGGTCCTCTTCGAGGTGGGCATGTGCGTCATGGCCTACCTCATCGTCCTGGCGATCGAGATGAGCCCCTCCATCATCGAGGGTCTCAGGGACCGGATCGCCAGCGACGAGTGGGGCGCCGCGATCCTGAAGCGGATCGAGAAGCCGATCATCACGGTCCACTCCTGGGTCAAGATCGTCCTTCCCGTGTTCATCGTGGCCGGCGTGTGCCTGTCGTGCATGCACCAGTCCTCCCTCGGGACGCTGATGCTCATCGCCCACACCAAGCTGAGCCCCCTGTGGGACACCTCCATCCTGCCTCTCCTGTTCCTCATGTCGGCCATCACGGTGGGCTTCCCGATGGTGATCCTGGAGTCCATCTACGCCAACATCAGCTTCGGGCGGAAGCCGGAGATGGAGCTCCTCACGCCCCTCTCCCGGGTCATCCCGTATTTCCTGGGCGCCTACGGCCTGGTCAAGATCGGCGACCTGGTCGTCCGTCACAAGGACCTCGACTTCGTCCAGCACCCGGCCGCCACGGTCGCGCTCGCCATCGAGATCCTGCTGGGCGTCCTCGCCCCGTTCGTCCTCCTGCTCAACAAGGCGGTCCGGCGGTCGATGGGATGGCTGTTCTTCAGCGTCTCGCTGATCATCTTCGGAGTCGTCCTCAACCGGATCAACGTCTTCCTGGTCGGCTACTACCCGCCCTACTCCGTGAAGTCGTACTTCCCGTCCGTCGGCGAGATCGCCATGACGGTGGCCATCGTCTCGAGCATCCTGTTCTGCTACCGGTTCCTGGTGACGTTCTTCCCCATCCTGCCGGGATACGTCGCCCCCGTGGGCGTCCAGGTGCCCCTGGAGACGGACGAGCGCGAGAAGACCGTCTCCCCGTTCTGGACCTGGGTCATCCGCGGAACGGCAGTCGCCTTCCTGGTCGGCTTCGTCGCGCTCTACATCCTGGTTCACAAGGAAGCCATCCAGGACTCCGCGCGCACCGTCCAGGAGGTCAAGCGGGTCACGGCAGGCGGAGCCCCGCCCGCCAGCTCCGGCAAGGGACCGGTCTATCCTCACCGGCCGTCGGGCTACAAGAACTTCTACCTCCTCGACGCCGCCGCCCTCCGCGACCAGTCGAACGACTACGAGCCGGTCGGCTTCTCCCATCGCATTCACGACGAGCTGGTGGGCGGCGACTGCGGGGTCTGCCACCACCGGTACGCGTCGTCGAAGGAGGACCGGGTCGGCACGGACATCAAGGAGATCCACGCCTCGATGGACGTGAAGCTCGGCGGTCCCTGCTCCTCCTGCCACGACACCATGGCCGACAAGCAGCCTCAGAGCTGCATGCACTGCCACGGCCTGGCGAACGAGGCGGACGCCCCCTCCCGCATCGGCCTGAAGGGCGCTTACCACCGGCAGTGCATCGGCTGCCACGAGAGCCAGCGCAAGCCGAGCACGGCCCCCACGGACTGCGCCACCTGCCACCACCCGTGGACCCCGGACCACGCCACCCTCGTCACGTTCAAGGGAATCCCGACTCCACAGGACGTGACGCGGACCTGCCTCTCCTGCCATCCCAAGGTCGGGCAGGACCTCCTCGGCGCGGCCCACTGGACCGGGAAGGGGCGCTCCCCCACCCTGGTCGGACGCGAGCACCAGAAGGACGTCAGCCTGACGTCCATGGTGAACACCTACTGCGTCGCCGTCGGGCCGACGGCGCGGACGTGCGGCGAGTGCCACGCCGGCTACGGCGGGCCGAAGACGGGCCCGGCCGCGATGGACGAGGCGAACATCGACTGTCTGGTCTGCCACGACGCCACCGGGACGTACAGGAAGGATCCCAAGCGGGCCGGCTTGCCGGACCCGTCGCTGGACCTGGCGGTCCTCGCCAAGAAGGTCGGGCGCCCGTCCCGGAGGGAGTGCGGCTCCTGCCACTTCGAGAGCGGCGGCGCCCCCAACGCCAAGCACGGCGACCTGGAGCCCGCGATGACCGACGCGACCGCCGAGGTCGACATGCACATGGGCACGCTGAAGATGCGCTGCCAGGACTGCCACACCACCGCGGCCCACCGGATCGCCGGGATGTCGCTCTCCACCCCGACCGTGGAAGGGCGCGTCCGCTGCGAGAAGTGCCACGGCGCGACTCCCCACGGGGTCCTGGGGCCGCTGTCGCGGCACCTCGACGACCACGTCCGGGCCGTCGCGTGCGAGACCTGCCACATCCCCTCCTTCGCCCACACCTCGCCGACCCTCCTGCGCCGCGACTACTCGGTGGCCGGGCAGGACCGCCCCGAGAAGATGGATAAGAACGGCAGACCCGAGTACGACAAGAAGCTCGGCGCGCTGACGTGGGGCAAGGACCTCACCCCGGCCTACCTCTGGTACGACGGGACCCGGAGCGGCGTGCTGGCGGGAGACAAGATCGACCCGAAGGCCCCCGTCGTCCTGAACGCCCCGGTGGGCGAGAAGCGCAACCCGGAAGCGCGCATCTTCCCCTTCAAGGTCAACACGGCCGTGCAGCCTTACGACAAGGACAACAACACGCTGGCGATCCCCGCCCTCGCCGACAGCTACTGGGTCGACTTCGACTGGCCCAAGGCCCTCGCTGCCGGCATGAAGAAGGCCGGCCTCCCCTATTCCGGCAACCACGCCTTCGTGGAGACGCGGATGTATTCCTCGATCCACCACGAGGTGACCGCCGCCAAGAAGGCCCTGGGCTGCGCCGACTGCCACGCCCCCGAGGCCATCACCTGCACCCGCTGCCACCAGAAGGCCAAGCAGATGGACCTGCCCGAGCACAGGCGAAAGGTCTACCCCGAGGTGAAGGAGAGGCTCGACTTCAAGGCCCTGGGCTATCCCGGCGATCCGGCGCAGGTGGGCGGGCGCTTCTACATCTCGCTCGGGAGGGGCAACCCGCCGAGCTGAGAGCCGCTCCTCCGCCCCCCGGTCGATCGCGGGGACGACCGGGGGGTTCCGGGGCTTCCGGGATGATGCAAACGCATCAGGCCAGAGCCCTTGAAACCGTTCAAATGGAGCATTTTACCGATTCCCGGCGGCCGGGTCGGCCGCTATCATTCGCGCGTCCAGCGACGAACGGCGGGTTCCCGCTCGCGAGGTGAATGTGCAGAGATTTTTCGCTTCCTTTCCGGCTTTCCGGTGGTCCCGCATCGGCACCTCGAGTCTCCTGGCGCTTTTTCTCCTCGCCCTCGCCTCCCCGGCCGTGGCCCAGGAGAACTCCGACTGCCTCGGCTGCCACTCCGACAAGGGACTGACAAAGAAGCGGGCCGGCAAGCCCGTCCCCCTCTTCGTCGACGAGAAGCGCCTCGAGGCTTCGGCCCACAAGGGCGCCCCCTGCATCGGCTGCCACTCGGACCTCGCCGGCAAGGAGTTCCCCCACGAGGAGACCCTCAAGAAGCCCACCTGTGACGCCTGCCACGGGGAGATCGTCTCCAAGTACGCCGAGAGCCTCCATGGCAAGGCGGTCAAGAAGGGCGACGTTTCGGCTCCGCGCTGCTGGACCTGCCACGGCGGCCACGACATCGTGAAGGTCAAGGACCCCAGATCCCCCGTCCTCCCCGCGAAGATCCCGTACCTCTGCGGAAGGTGCCACCGGGAGGGAACCGCGGTCGAGCTCCAGCACGAGATCCCCCAGAGCCGGATCCTGGAGAACTACACCGAGTCGATCCACGGCGAGGCGCTCATGAAGAAGGGCCTCACGGTGTCGGCCACGTGCGTCTCCTGCCACTCCGCTCACTTCACGCTCCCCCACACCGACCCTCGCTCCTCGATCGCCAGGGCCAACATCGCCAAGACCTGCGCCGCCTGCCACTCGGCGATCGAGGCCGTGCACCAGAAGGTCATCAAGGGCGAGCTCTGGGAGAAGGAAGCCCACATCCTCCCGGCGTGCGTCGACTGCCACCAGCCGCACAAGGTCCGGAAGGTGTTCTACGACCTCGGGATGGCCGACAGGGACTGCCTGAAGTGCCACGACCGGAAGGACCTCAAGGCCAAGGACGGCCGGTCCATGACGGTCGACGCGGCGCAGCTCGCGGCCTCCAAGCACAAGGAGAAGCGCTGCTCGCAGTGCCACTCGGAGGTCCGGCCGTCGCTCGACCGTCCCTGCGCGGCCATCACGCAGAAGGTCAACTGCGGCGCCTGCCACGCCCAGACCGTCCAGCAATACCAGAAGAGCACCCACGGCATCCTCGTGGCCAAAGGGGACCCCAACGGCCCCGCTTGCCAGGAGTGCCACGGCACCCACGGCGTGATGGGGCGGGTGGACCCGAAGTCTCCGACGTTCGTCAAGAACATCCCGGCCCTCTGCGCCCGCTGCCACCGCGAGGGCCAGAAGGCGGCGAAGCGGTACACGGGCGGCCAGCACGAGATCATCGAGCACTACACCGAGAGCATCCACGGCAGGGGCCTCCTCGTCGGCGGCCTCCTCGTGAGCGCGACGTGTACCTCCTGCCACACCGCGCACAGCGTCCTCCCGGCGTCGAACCCGGAGTCCACCGTCAGCGAGGCGCGCCAACCCGAGACGTGCGGCCGGTGCCACCACGGGGTGGAGGAGAAGTTCGAGAAGAGCATCCACTCCCGGCTCGTCTCCAAATCGAAGGCGAAGCTCCCGGTCTGCGACGACTGCCACTCGGCGCACACGATCCGGCGCACCGACAACGTCGGCTTCAAGCTGGCCGTGATGACGAGCTGCGGGAAGTGCCACAAGGAGGTCACCGAGACCTACTTCGACACCTTCCACGGGAAGGTCTCACAGCTGGGCTACGGCAAGACGGCCAAGTGCTACGACTGCCACGGCGCCCACGACATCCTGCCGCCGATCAACCCCGCGTCGCACCTGAGCCGCGAGAACGTCGTCGAGACGTGCCAGAAGTGCCACCCGGGCGCTACCCGCCGTTTCGCGGGCTACCTGACCCACGCGACGCACCACGACAAGCACAAGTACCCGATTCTCTTCTTCACCTTCTGGGGAATGACTCTCCTCCTCGTCGGGACCTTCACCATCTCGGGACTCCACACCCTCCTGTGGCTTCCGCGGGCCCTGAAGATGAGGAAGGAGCACCTCGCCGAGGAGCAGGTGCATGACCCGACGGCGAAGCAGTACGTCCGCTTCACCCGGCTCGAACGGACCCTCCACATCAGCCTCATCGTCAGCTTCATCACCCTGGCCCTGACGGGGCTCAGCCTGAAGTTCTCCTTCATGCCGTGGGCGGTCCGGGTCGCGAAGATCTTCGGCGGGTTCGAGTCGGCGGGCTACATCCACCGGGCCGCCGCCGTCCTGATGTTCACGATCTTCGTGACCCACGTCGTCGACATGCTCAAGCGCAAGTCGAAGGAGAAGAAGAGCTGGAAGGAGATCTTCACCGGGCCCAACACCATGCTCCCGACCATGAAGGACGCCCGGGACGCCCGGGACTCCATCAAGTGGTTCCTCGGGAAGGGACCGAGGCCGCAGTACGGGCGCTGGACCTACTGGGAGAAGTTCGACTACTTCGCCGTCTTCTGGGGAGTCTTCATCATCGGGTCGACGGGCCTCCTCCTCTGGTTCTCCGAGACGTTCACGCGGTTCCTGCCCGGCTGGCTCCTGAACGTCGCGACCATCGTCCACAGCGACGAAGCGCTCCTCGCCGTCGGCTTCATCTTCACGATCCACTTCTTCAACACCCACCTCCGCCCGGAGAAGTTCCCGATGGACATCGTGGTCTTCACGGGCCGGATGCCCGTGGAGGAGCTGAAGCGGGACAAGCCGGCGGAGTACGAGGCGGTCATGAAGGCCGGCACGCTCGAGGAGAACCTCGGGGAGGCCTACCAGCCGATCGTCCTGAAGGCCATCCGCGTCTTCGGGTGGACGGCGCTCTCCCTCGGCTTCCTGACGGTCCTCTGGATCATTTACGCGATGCTGTTCTCGTACAAATGATCCGGTAGATCCGGGCACTGGTTCCCGACCGGCCCGGGGACGCGACGGCGCTCCCGGGCTTTTTCATCGTCTAGACTCGCTTCAAGGAGCTCGAACGTGCATTCCACGACCGGCCGGGATCCCGGCCCGGGAGCCTCGTGAACCGTCTCCGCGTCGAGGTGCAGGGGGCCGTCCAGGGCGTCGGGTTCCGCCCCTTCGTCTTCCGGCTCGCCTCAGAGCTCGGCCTGGCCGGCTGGGTCCTGAACGGGAACGCCGGAGTCGCCGTCGAGGTCGAGGGGGACGAGGCGGCGCTCGGGGCCTTCTCCCGGCGGATCAGGGAAGAGGCGCCTCCCCGGGCGCGGATCCGGTCGATCTCCGAGTCCCGTCCTCCCGGGACCGGGTTCGTGGGATTCGAGATCCGGTACAGCGAGAGCGAGGGGCAGAAGACGGTTCTCGTCCTCCCCGACCTCGCCACCTGCCCCGACTGCCTCTCCGACGTCCTGGATCCCGGAAACCGACGGGCCGGCTACCCGTTCACGAACTGCACCAGCTGCGGCCCGCGGTTCACGATCGTCCGCGCCCTCCCCTACGACCGGCCCAACACGACGATGAGCGGTTTTCCTCTCTGCCGGGAGTGCCGCACCGAGTACGAGGATCCCTGCGACCGCCGCTTCCATGCGCAGCCGAACGCCTGCCCGGCGTGCGGCCCCACGGCGGCGCTCCGGGATCGCGACGGGGCGGTCCTCGCGTCGGGGATCGAAGCGGTCGACGCCGCGGCCCGTTGCCTGGCGGAGGGCGCGGTCGTCGCCGTGAAGGGGGTCGGTGGATTCCACCTCCTGTGCGACGCTCGCGACGCTTCCGCCGTCGGCCGCCTGCGGGAGCGGAAGGGCCGCCTCCGGAAACCGTTCGCGCTGATGGTGCGCGACCTCCCGATGGCCCGGGAGGTCTGCCGGGTCCCCGAGGAGGCCATCCCGTTCCTCTCCTCTCCCGAGGCCCCGATCGTCCTCCTGGAGCGGAGGGTCGACTCCCCCGTCGCGGAAGGGGTCGCGCCCGGGAACCCGAACCTGGGCGTCATGCTCCCCTCCAACCCGCTCCACCATCTCCTGCTCCGGAAGGCCGCCTTCCCGGTCGTCGCGACCAGCGGGAACCGGAGCGAGGAGCCGATCTGCATCGACGAGGGGGAGGCGGCCCTTCGCCTCGGTTCCCTGGCCGATCTCTTCCTCGTCCACGACCGGCCGATCGAGCGGCACGCCGACGACAGCATCGTCCGCGTCATCCGGAAGGAGGCCCGCGTCCTCCGCCGGGCGCGCGGCTACGCCCCCTTCCCGGTCTTCGCGAACCGGCCCCTTCCCCCCATCCTGGCGGTCGGCGCCCACCTCAAGAGCACCGTCGCCCTCTCCGTCGGGCGGGAGATTTTCCTCTCCCAGCACATCGGGGACCTCGAGTCGCCCGAGGCGATGGCGGCCTTCGAGCGGGTCATCGCCGATTTCCGGCGCCTCTGGGAGGTCGACCCTGTCGCGGTCGCCCACGACCTCCACCCCGGGTACCTCTCGACGAAGTGGGCCCGCGAGACGGGGAGCCCGCTGATCGCCGTCCAGCACCACCACGCGCACCTCGCGGCCTGCCTCGCCGAGAACCAGACGCAGGGCGACGCCCTGGGGGTGACGTGGGACGGGACCGGGTACGGGACCGACAGGACCGTCTGGGGAGGCGAGTTCCTCTCCGGTTCGGCGGCCGGGTTCACCCGCGTGGCGTCCCTCAGGCCGTTCCGCCTTCCCGGAGGCGAGGCGGCCGTCCGGGAGCCCCGCCGCTGCGCCCTCGCACTCCTCTGGGAGCGGTTCGGGAAGGAGTCGCTCCGGATGACCGGCCTCGCGCCGGTCGCCTCGTTCACCGACGTCGAGAAGGAGGTCCTCGCCTCGATGCTGGAACGCGGCCTCAACGCTCCCGTGACGACCAGCGCGGGCCGGCTCTTCGACGGAGTGGCCGCGCTCCTCGGTCTCTGCCAGAGGAGCTCGTTCGAGGGGGAGGCGGCGATGGCGCTGGAAGCGGCGGTCGACCCGGCCGAGAGGGGGGCCTACCCGCTGCCGTTCGCGGAGAACAGCGCCTCCGAGGGGGCACCCCTCGTCCTCGACTGGAGCGAGATGCTCGGCGCCCTGCTCGAGGACCTCTCGAAGAACGTCGCCGTCCCGACGATGGCCGCCCGCTTCCACAACGGCCTGGCAGCCGGCACCGCCGGGGTGGCCGGGAAGATCGGCCAGAGGCGCGTCGCGCTGACCGGAGGCTGCTTCCAGAACCGAGTCCTGACCGAGCGGACGGCGGACCTCCTCGAGTCGCTCGACTTCGAGGTCCTGCTCCACCGGGAGGTCCCCCCGGGCGACGGCGGGATCAGCCTGGGGCAGATCGCCGTCGCGGCCTCCACGATGGGGGCCTGACCCGGCCCGGAGCAGCCCGGACCGGTATGATCGGATCCGGCCTCGCTGTTGCTCTCGAGAGACGCCGAACTCGGCCTCCGGCAGCAGGACAGGGGCGGGAGGTTCAAATGGCTCGTTCATGCACGTCGGGCCTCGAAACGACCGGGGATCTGGAGAGGACGTTCCTCGGCGCCGCGTTCTTCGCCCTCGGATCCCTCGCTCTCTGCTCGCCGTCCCTACAGGCACGCGTCATCTCGTACGCTCCCGTGACGGGGGCGACCTCGTACCCGGCCATCCAGAAGCGGACGAACCGCCACTACCTGCTCCTCGAATCCGACTCTTCCACCCCGGCCTACGGCACCGTCACCGGTCCGAACGGGCGGGTCCGGCTCTACGACTCCACCGGGCAGGACGACCCCCGGCAGGTCTTCCCTCCAGGAGGAGGCTCCGAGACCGTCGGTAACCTCGCCGTCTGGGAGGGAGCGGACGAGGTCCCTGCCCTCCTCGTCTTCTCGTCGTACGACCTCGGGGGCCAGAACCCCGGCCACGCCGGCGTCTTCCTCTACAGCCCGGACGCCGGCGCCAGCTGGCAGACCCTTCCGCTACCTAAAGGGGCGGCCGCCTCTCCCCAGTTCTTCGTGAGCTGGTGGTCCCCGTGGGGAACGAACGCGTCCAGCCTACTCTCCCCCATCGACTCCGGCGGGCCGATCGCCAGGTCTCTGCGCTCCCAGATCCAGGTGGGTTCGAGTGAGATGCCGTTCCTGCTCGCAGTGACGGACCCCGCGAACCGGAGCACCCTGACCGTCTTCGGGATCCAGCGGGACGGAACGGTCCTGACCCTCGCGACGACCGCGACGGACGGATCGTTCTCCTTCCTCGGATCGAACGCGGGACACGGCCTCTTCGTCCTCCAGCGGTCGATCCGGGCCCCCTCGGGCCTCCTGACCTCGGACCTCCTCCAGATCGACGGGGCGGGCCACGTCGTCTCGCTCACGACTCTCGCGGTCGACACCGTGCCGCTGGACGCCTGGATCGCCCCCTCCGGGGAGGTCTACCTGAACCTCGCCGTCCTCACGTCCGGCACGTCGCCCGCCCGGCACGCGCTGGCGATCGTCCGGGACGGGAAGCTGACCGAGATCCTGACCGCCCCCGCCATCCAGTCTTCCCCGATCCCGAGCGTCTTCGGGGTCCCCACGGCCGACTTCTCCGGCGCCTGGGCCGTCCGCCGCCAGCCTGGAGAGCCGACGGCCCTCTTCCGGCACGCCCCGGGAGGGAGCCTCGTCGAGCAGTGGCACGACGACACGAGCCCCGAGGTCGAGGCGATCCACTCGGGGACGTCCGGCCAGCGGCTCCTCGTCGAGGTGAACCGCCCCCGCCCGCAGCCTGACCAGCGGATCTTCCGGGACCCGGCCCTCGCGGTCTGGGAGGTGGGCCACCCGGCTCCCCGCGACTACGACGAGCTCTTCCTCCGGGAAGAGACGAACCGGTCGTTCGTCCACCTGGACGTCGACGCGGCTGCCCAGGGGGCTCCGTTCGTCTTCGACAGCGGCTCCCCCTTTCTGATGATGGGGATGGGAGGCCCCTCGGGCGGCGCCGGCGGCGGGGGTGACGTAACCCAGGAATGGGGCGTCGTCCGCGGCTCGCTCCGCCAGACGCTCGTCGTCCCGGCGGTCGCGCGCTCGCAGGGGATGAACGACGCCTTCTGGCGGA
>CAIMWE010000118.1 GCA_903845115.1 uncultured Acidobacteriota bacterium
CGGCTCGAAGCTCGGGAAGGCCGGCGTCCTCCGCTTCAACCGGGCCGACGGCCCTCTCCTCGCGCGACTCGTGGCCATCTCCCAGGAAGCCCGCGGCAGGGTCGCCCTCTGGCCCCGGAAGGCCTTCACCATGAAGCCCGGCGGCCTTGACCTCGTGGCCGACGAGCAGCGCACCTTCGGCTTCGGTGCGAACGGTGGCCAGATCCAGGACCGCTCCGCCTCCCCGGGCAGGTCGGGCCGGTGAGCGCAATCGTTCGGCCTGGATGCGGACACTGTATGTCCTACCCACGCCCGTACCTTCGTATCGCGAGGTCGGCCGGATCACCCGGCCCACCGCGACGAAAGGAGAACGATCATGTCCAACGACCCCTGGGATGAGTTCCCCGACAGCGGGTTCCTCCGGGACAGCTCAGGCGAGCCGATGGGCCGCCTCGAGCGGCGGAGCGACGGGAGCGAGTGGATCACCGACTACAGCGACAACCAGCTCGCCGGCGGGTACGACCCCTCGAGCAACCAGACCTGGGACGCGGGCGGCCAGCTCGTCGGCTTCGGGAACCTCCTCGCCTCGCTGCTCCGACGCTGACGCCGGCCGGGGGCGACGGACTGCAGCCGAGAGAGGATCTCGTCGACCTCCTCCTCGCCTGGGTCGCCGACCTCGAACGTCACCGGACGATGCCTCGCCTTTCTCCTGCTCCGTCCGCGCCGCCATGTCGGGCCGGAACTCGACCGCGAGGGACCCCTCCGGGCTCTTCACGAAGACCCCCACCATCGCGATCGCGTCTCCTCGGCCCTCGGTCACGTAGACCTCGAGGTCACTTCGGACGTGAATCGACGCTTCAAGGTGCGAGAGGAGCAACTCAACAAGTCATTCCTGAGACGGGGTACGAAGAGTGCCCCCCTTCAGGCCCGAAATCGTTTCGAGCTGCGGGAGTTGGACTAGAAAGCCTCGACGAGGCGGGCCGAGACCGCTCGTCGAGCCGGAACCGCCGAGCGCTCCCCGCTCGGCGTCCGCCAGGAGGCAGTGATGAGGCTCCCTTCTCCGATCTCTCTCTCCGTCCGCCACGATGCCCGTCGCGGAGCGGGCGCTGGCCGGGATGCCGCCCGCCGGGACGAGCGGGATCCGGATCGGTTCCGCCGCTGTCAGGCATGACTTCATGACCTTTTCGAAATGGGAGTGGTGTTTTCGACGGACGCCGGTCTCTTGCGCTCGAGAAGTTGCATCAGGGCGAGCATGACGCCGAATCATCGGAGGGTCTTTCCGGGAGGGCGAAATTCTGCGCGCCGGAGCGTGATCTTGGGCGGGGCCTCGAGGGTCTCGGCCTCCTTGCCGTCGTGGCTGTCGACATCGTTCGACCGAAGTTCTCGACAGGACGAGTCCAACCGTGCCAGCATCTTCAGGGCATGGCGAGCGAGGACGGAGCGGAAAGGCAAATTTCCGAGGTGAGCGAGGAGACCCTCCGTGAGGTCATCCGGCGAATCCTCGGAGTCTGTAGCCCCGACCGAGTGATCCTCTTCGGCTCGGCTGCCACCGGAAGGATGACGCGGGACAGCGACATCGATCTACTCGTTCTCGATTCAGGCCTGGTGGACCGACGAAAGGAGGCGCTCCTCATCCGGAGGGCGCTCTCAGGTCTCCCTTTCCCCTTCGACATCGTCGTCATGAGCAAGGACCGCTTCGACGAGACTCGGAACGTCATTGGTGGGATTGCCTGGCCAGCTGCAAGGGACGGTAAGGTGATTTTTGAGGCCGCCTGACGAGGTAGTGCTCGATTTCGTCAGGCAATGGCTCCGCAAGGCGGATAGTGACCTGGAGGCGGCCGGGCATCTGATAGCAGCCGATTCCGATTTCTGCGCCGCGGCGGCCTTCCATGCTCAGCAGGCGGTCGAGAAGTACTTGAAGGCCGTCCTGGTCCGGCATCAACTCGATTTCCCGAGGACTCACGATATCGACCGTCTCGTGGATCTCGTGAGGACCGTGGATCCCGGGCTCGGCCTCATCGTGGAAGGTGCCGCGATCCTCACGCCGTACGGGGTCGAGGTACGTTATCCGGCCGACCTACCAGAGCCGACGCGCGAAGAGGCTCTCGAGGCAGTCCGCCTGGCAGGTCGGGTCAAGAGAGCCGTGCTCGAGCACCTCCCGAGAGGAAATAGCGTTCGCTGAGGGGACCGCGTGCGCCGCGGATCCTTTTCGGGATAGTCTGGTTCTTCAGCATCCCTGCCGTCAGGGACGTCGTCGGATTCGTTGTTTCTCTGATCGTTGGCCTCGGGTGGCTCCTTGGAAGTCAGGCCGTCACTGCCGTCAAGACCATCGCAAACGATGATGGTCACAGCAGCTCGACTCGCTGAGGGCAGAAGAAAGCTCTTCTCCCCTGGTAGAGGACGTCGGCAGGATACCGTCTGGCCGGGCTTTCCAGCTCAGACGGCAGATCGCCCGCGACCACCTCGGCACGCCGATCCCCGTTCGCGTGACCCTCGACCTGGTCCCTGCCCTCCTCGTCCCCAGGACGGGCGACCTCGTCCTGGCCAAATTCGGGTCCGCGTGCCGGCCACCCACCCCGGGGCGAAGCTCGCCGCTCGGGCGACGGGTGAGGAGCCGAGTGAATGAGGGAGGAGAGCCACGATGTGTACACGGTTAGGTACACAGTGCTACGCTCCCGGGCGGAGAGACCCATGAAGACCGCCTCTGTCCGCGACGCCCGAAGCCAGTTCAGCGACCTGATCCACGGCAATGAGGTCGTGATCGTCACCAGCCACGGGAAGGCGACGGCGGTGCTCTACCCACTGTCGGACCCGGAGAAGGTGCCGATGGAGGTAAGGAAGGACGTCTTCTTCGCTTTCAGCCAGAAGATGGCACACGCGCTAAAGGCCAAGGGGGTGTCCGAAGAAGACGTGCTGCGTGGATTCGCCGACTCTAAGAAGCGTCGCCGCGGACGCTAACGTCCTGCTCTCCGCCGCCATTGGCGGGGCAGCCCAGCGCGTCTTCCACGAAACGGACATCGAGGTCGTCACGACCGAGGGGGTCCTCGAC
>CAIMWE010000119.1 GCA_903845115.1 uncultured Acidobacteriota bacterium
ACGCTGACGACCTGCCGCGGCGCGTCGGTCCCGGTCCACGTCTCCTCGACCGCGAAGAGATAGTCGGTCCAGATCATCTTCCGCCCATCTCCCCACCGGGTCGAGACGCCGATGACCTCTCCGACGAAGACCCGCTCGCCGCTGGCGAGCCGCTCGGCCGCTCCGCGGGGGGCCGCCTCACTCGACAGAGCAGCCAGGACGACGGCGACGAATACCGCCAAGGATGATGTCCTTCGCATTTGGATCCTCCTGATCGCGGATACCGCTGGAATGTTCGTTCGACACAACTCATCACCTCGACCTGGCCAGGCGGAAGCCGACGGCGGCGAAGGTGTCTTCCGGGCGGCCTGCGTCGCACTGGGCGGAGCGGCAGCTCTTCAGGTCGGACCCGAACTCCCCTCCCCGGGAGACGCGCCAGGTCCCCGTCGACGGGCCGACCGGATCCGTCGCGGCTCCGGGCGGGTAGTCCCCGTACCAGTCTTCCACCCACTCCCCCACGTTCCCGTGCACGTCGTAGAGGCCGTACGGGTTCGCCCCCTTCAGGCCGACCGGAGAGGTCTTCTGCCCGGGGACGTTCGCGCACCACCAGACGTAGGGGTCCGCGGCCGCGTTGGCTCCGCACCGGTCGTCCCCCTCCAGGGCGTCTCCGAACGAGAAGCGCGTCTGGGTCCCTCCGCGCGCCGCCCGCTCCCACTCCGCCTCCGTCGGCAGCCGGAACTTCCCCGCCCCGGCCTGTCTCGTGGTGGAGAGGTAGGCGTTCAGCTTCTCGAGGAAGCCCCCGGCCTCCCGGATCTCGTCCCAGGCGACCCTCTCGACGGGACAGTCGGCCCCGCACCTGAAGTTGGCGCTCGGATTCGTCCCCATGATCGCCGTCCACTGCCCCTGCGTCACGGCGTACTTCCCCACGTAATAGTCGGCGGTCAGCGTCACCGCGTGCCGCGTCTCGCGGGGGTCCCGGCCCCTCTCCGTCGCCGGCGACCCCATCAGGAAGGTCCCCGCGGGGACCCTCACCATCGTCAGCGGGACGTCCCCCGGCAGGGTCACCGTCACCTCGCCGGGCTCGGGACCGGAGCCGGCGACCGCCTCCATCGCCACGTACGAGCCGTCGTTCGTCCCGGACGCCGGACTCTCCCCGTCGTTCAGGATCCCGTAGGCCAGGAACGAGTCGGTCCCGGAGGCGACGGTGAGACGGCAGTAGCCGTTCGCGACGCCGCCCAGGACGCCGCTCTTCTGGAACCACGCTCCCGGTCCGAGCCTCGGGAGGGTCTCCTCCGAGGCCATCCGGCCCGTCGCTCCGTCGAAGACCTGCAGCCTCACGTCGAGGTCCGAGCCCTCGAGACCGACGTTGGCGACCGCCAGGTTCGACCGCGTGCCGGAGCCCTGCTGAAGGCCGTAGACCCACGCGTCCCGCGCCGCCCTCGACATCGCCGACGACGGATAGAAGGCGCCGTACTCCCCACCGCCGGCGGCCGGCGTGGAGGTGCGCGCTCCCGCCATCCCCGCCACCGGTCCTTCGCGGGCTTCGAAGGCGACCGTGAGGTATCCGGCGTGAACCGGACCCCTCGGCCCGATCGGCGCCCCCGCCTGGCGGAGGTCGTCGATGAGGTCCGGCACGATCACCTGCTCGAACGGTTCGAGGTCGAAGGTGAACCAGCCGGTGTCCCCCTTCGGTTCGGTCACCGACTCGACGTAGTTCACGAGGACGCTCGACGGCCTCCCGGAAAGGCTCGCCACGACGAGCTCGCTCTGGAAGAGGGTCGACTCCACGACGACCGGGACGCCCGTGACCGACTGGAGCCCCGAGACCAGGAGCGCCTCGACGTACGAGCCGTCGTTGGTCAGCCGGTCGTTGACGACGCCGTAGGCGAGGAACGGCCCTGTGCCGGCGATCCGCTCGACGGTCGCTCTCCCCTCGGCCCACCCTCCGGCCTCCAGGACGGAGTCGACCTGGTACCACTCGCCCGGCTGGAGCGTCAGGTCGGGAAGAGGGACGCCCGCCGCCGCGCTGTCGGGCAGGACGGTGACCCGGAGGGTGATCGGAGCGGACTCCCCGGCGTTGACGACGGCCAGGTTGCTCCGGTCGGAGGGCCCCTCCCTCAGCCCGAAGACGACGACTGGTCCGTCGAACGCCTGCCGGACGTCGGTCCCGGGATAGGAGAGCCCGCAGCGTCCGTTGCCGGAAGGGGTCGTCGTTCGCGCCCCGGCCCAGCCCGCCCCCTCCGACGAGAGGCCCGTGAAGGTGACGCGGAGGGAGCCCCCCTCGGAGCCCGAGGCCGGGATCGCGAGCCCCTTCCGGCGGAGCCAGGCCATGGCTTCCGGGACGATCAGCTGCCGGCCGGGTTCGAGGGTCTCCGTGACCGTCCCCGATCCCGTGGCCCCCAGGCTCGGCGCCGCCGCGTACCGGAGGGTCAGCGTGGCGGTCGTGGTCCCGCGGTTCGTCAGCGTCAGCTCCGACGTGTAGCGCGGGGAGGTCCCCACGTCGAGGACGACCGGGACGAGCCGCGTGACGGGAACGCCGGGGGCGAGACCGTTCACCGTCACCGTGCGCGAGACCGTGCTCGTGTTCTTCGCGCCGGTGGCGGCGAGGGTCACGGTGAAGGGGCCGGGGCCGGAGAAGGCGTGGACCGGGTTCCGCTGCGTCGAGAGGTTCGCGTCCCCGGACGCGGGGTCGCCGAAGTCCCAGCTCCACCCGGCCGGAACGCCGGCCGTCCGGTCCGAGAAGGCCACCGCGTCTCCGGCCGCCGGGGCGTCCGGGACCCACGAGAAGTCGGCGCTCACCCCGCCGTCGGGCGGAACCGGGGCGATGACCCTCAGGACCTGGAACGGGTTGTGCCCCACGGCGAAGCGGTTGTCGTTCGGCTTGCCCGGCACCCAGGGCGAGTCCTCGACCCCGCCCACGGTGACGATCGCCCCGACCCAGTACCTCCCCACCGGCGTCCCGGCCGGAACCGTGAGGGGAGTGCCGGAGAGCTTCGTGTGGGTGTTCACCGGCACCGCCGCGAACGCCGCCGTGCCGAGAGGGAGGTCGGTCGGCTCGGGGTACCGCCGGGGTCCGGCGAGCCAGGCGTAGAAGCGGACCTCGACCGCCGAGGCCGCTTCCGTGCCGCTGTTCTCGAGGGTCCACCGGTCCAGGGAGAGCGTCTCGCCGGCGAGGACGGAGTCCTTGCCGAGCCTGGCGTAGTCCTGCGCTTCCGCGCTGTTGCCGTATGTGAAGGGGAAGATCCCGACGTCGGTCCCCTTCAGGGCGAGGCCCTGGTACTCGGCCCGGAGGGTGTTGGCGTCCATCCGGGTCACGAACTTCGTCACGTCGTGGTTCGCGTAGGTCATCGTCGAGAACGACGTCGGCTTGTCCGGGAGGTCGAAGACGTGGTGGAGCCCGAGCGAATGCCCGACCTCGTGCGGCGCGATCGCCTGCACGATCGCCGGGTTCCCGGACGCCATGTCGAACCCGGGAGCGAACCAGTCGCCGGTCCACCCGGGCGGGAAGTTCCCGTTCAGGAGAACGTCCGCCTCCGCGATCGGGCCGCAGCCCGTGGCGTCGAAGTCCCGGCAGCCGTTGAACGTCCCGAAGCTGGCGATCGGCTGGACGAGGGAGATCCCCAGGAGGCTCGGCTCCATCGCCAGCCCGTAGACGGAGAGCGCGTCCTCGTTGCCGATCAGGACGTTCACCTCGTCGATCCCGTTCCCGGGCTTGCCGAGGCCGCTCGAAGGGTCCACGGAGAGGGTCACGACGTTCCCGAACCGGTTCCACTGCGCGATCGAGTCGGCCGCCGCCTGCTTCGTCGCGACGGTGCTGGCCTTCCCGCGGACGACGAAGTCCCGCGGCATCCCGGTCTGATAGCCGCACCAGCAACTCTCGCCGTTCACCCAGCCCGCGGCCTGCTGCGCCGCGAGACGGGAGGGGACGAGGGCAGAGAGGACCGCGAAGGCCAAGACGACGCACCTCATCCGCGTTCCCTCCTTTTCTGCCGGAAGCAAGATCGGAGCCGAAACCATCGAATGACGGAAACTCCTCGGGCTCCTGGACTTCCGACGCGCCGGGGTCCTCCACCGTGTGCCAGCCGGTGTCCCATGACACGCGCCGTGGGAAAGTCCGTGTCCCAAAATGGGACTCGGGGGGGGGGGGCGTGCCGGGCGGTCCTCGGAGGAACCGGGTAACCTCCCGGGAGCCCAGAATGGAGGGACCACGTCCATGCTCGGATCCCCTTCTCCCGATCACACCGGAGCCCCCGTCGCGCTCGCCCACGCCGAGGCGGGGAGCGGCCCACCGCTCCTCCTTCTCGCCGGCCTCGGGTCCGACCGGGACTTCTGGAAGGCCCACCTCCCGCTGCTGGCCCGGAGGTACCGGGTGATCGTCCCCGACCCCCGCGGCTCGGGGGAAAGCGCCGCTCCGGCCGGGCCGTACAGCGCGGCGGAGATGGCGGGCGACGCGCTCGCGCTCCTCGACCGGCTCGGGATAGCTGAGGCGTCCGTCGCGGGACACTCGCTCGGGGGGATGGTGGCGCTCGAGATGGCGCTCGCGGCTCCCGGGCGCGTCCGTGCGCTGGTCCTCGCGGCGACCGGCGCCCGCCCGCACCCGCTTACCCTCTTCTGCCTGGAGGTCGCGGGCACCCTCTGGGAGAGCGGCTGCGCCCCCGAAACGCTCGTCCGGACGTTCCTCACCTGGACGGCCTCCGGGGCGGTCCTCGCCTCCCCGGAGCGGGTCCGGAGCGCGGTCGAGGAGCAGCTCCGTCCCCGGGTCCCGCAGCCCCTCCCGGCCTGGAGGGCCCAGGCGGCGGCCGTGACCACCTTCGACGTCCGGGGGCGCCTCCCGGAGATCGGCTGTCCGGCGCTCGTCATCGCCGGAGACGAGGACTGCCTGCTGCCGGTGGCCGTCTCCCGGGAGCTCGCGGAAGGCATCCCGGGGGCGCGCTTCGAGGCGCTCCCCGGGGCCGGGCACAACGGAATCGCCGAGGACCCGGCCGGCTTCTGCCGGATGCTCGAGCGGTTCCTCGGGTAGAGAAGAGATCCCGGAGGCTTACTTCGCGATCCCCTTCGGGTAGCAGAGCCCTCCGGTGATCTCGATGGTCGTGGCGTTCAGGGCCTCGTTCTCCGCGCAGAAGCCGATCATGGAGGCGATCTCCTCGGGCGCCACGAGGCGGCCGAGGTGCACGTCCTCCAGGATCGCCTTCAGGGCGTCCTGGTTCATGCCGGTCAGCATGGGCGTGGCGGTGTAGCCGGGGGCGATGGCCACGCACCGGACGTTCCGGATGCCCCGCATCAGGAACTCGCCGACGATGATCTTCGGCATCAGGGCGTCGGCCACCTTGGCCGAGGAATAGTTGATCTGGCCCACCTGGCCGCACTTGTTCACGGAGGAGATCGGCACGAGGAGGCCCGGCCACCCGCCGTTCACCATCGCCTCCGCCGCGTCCCGGATGGTGAGGAAGGTGCCGGTCAGGTTGGTGTCGATGACGGCCTGCCACTTGTCCAGCCCCAGCTTCTTGGAGACCTGGCCCGTCTCCTTGTCCAGGCTCAGCATCGTACCGTCGCGAATGATCCCGGCCGAGGAGACGGCGATGTTCAGCTTTCCGAACGCCTCGATCGTCCCCTTGATGAACCGCGCGACGTCCGCCTCGATGGTGACGTTGGCCTGGATCCCGACGGCCTCGCCCCCCATCTCCTTCACGTCCTTGACCACGCGGTCGATGTTCTTCTGCACCATGTCGACGACAGCCACCTTGGCGCCGCGACTGGCGAAGTACTTCACCACCGCCTCGCCGATTCCGTTGCCGCCGCCCGTCACGAGAACCACGCTGCCTTTGATTTCCATGATCTCTTCCTCTGCGCTCGATCGCTGCTGTGCTGTCAGTTCGTCGGACCCGGTCCCGCGGTCACAGGTCCCTGGGAGACGAAACGCTGTCCTTGTTCCAGTAGACGAAGTTGGGGTGGGCGACGTCCGGCCCGACGATCTTCAGGTCCCCGATCATGTTCGGATGCATGACGTCCGGCCCGACCGACCGGACCCCGACGGGGAAGATCGTCTTGATCAGGGCCAGCGCCCGCGTCCTCGCCTCGCCCTCCGTCAGGCCCCCGAAGAGGCCGGTGCCCGCCACGGCGCTGGAGCCGTTCGCGAGCTTGAAGGTGAGGTTCCAGCGGTCCCCCTCCTTCTCGAGGGAGAAATCCATGTCGTTGTAGCGGATGGCTTCCATGGCTGTCCTTTCGTCCCCGCGTCCGTGGCTACAGCTTCTTCAGGACCGTGACGCAGTTCGTCACGGCGGAGCCGCCGACGTTGAACGACACGCCGATGTCGGCCTTCCTGGCCTTCACGCCGATCGGCTCTCCGATCAGCTGCTTGTAGAGCAGGGCGTGCATGGAGACGCCGGTCGCGCCGACGGGGTGCCCCTTCGACTTCAGGCCGCCAGAGAGGTTGACGGCGACCTTGTCGTCGCGCGTGAAGCGCCCGTCGAGGTAGTCGTACCCGCCGCGGCCGTCCGCCGAGAACCCCAGCGCCTCCGTCGAGAGGATCTGGTTGATGGTGAAGCAGTCGTGGACCTCGGCAATGTCGATGTCTGCGGCGGTGATGCCGGCTTCCCTGTAGGCCTTGGCGGTGGCGTCCTTGCCGGCCATCAGGTCGTACATGTTGGGACGCACGTTTTCCGGCATCCGCTCGACCGACTGCCCGATGCCCGCGATCTCCACGGCGCGCTTCCGGTTGCCGACGTTCGCGGTCGGGGTGATGACCAGGGCCGCGGCGCCGTCCGTGACGAGGGAGCAGTCGTGCAGGCGCAGGGGGGCGGCGACCATCATGTTCTTGCACCGGCCCTTCGCGTCCGGCTCGTTCAGCTTCATGATGGCCTCGACCGTCGCGGGGCCGTTCTTCATGTGGGCCAGCGGGTTCTCCGCCCCGTTCTTGTAGCAGAGGGCGCCCGCCGTCCACATCATCTTCTCCATCTCGGCGAGGGGGATCTCGTAGTGCGCCATGTAGCCCTTGGCGTACTCGGCGAAGAGCATCGGGAAGGAGATCCCCTTCGAGCCCTCGGTCGGCCAGTGCGAGGAGCAGGCCAGCACGTGCGTCATCTGCGGGGTCGGCAGGAGGTTCATCTTCTCCACGCCGATCACCAGGGCGTGCTTCGCGCGGCCTGCTTCCACGGCGTACAGCGCGCTGTAGAGGGCGACCGAGCCCGAGGCGCACGCGCACTCGCAGCGGGTCATCGGCTTGAAGCGGAGGGACGGGTCGATCTCGGCCGCGAGAGGCGCCACGTGCTCCTGGTTGATGAAGCTGCCCGGCGAGCAGGAGCCGACGAAGACGGTGTCGATCTCCTTCGCCTCGAGGCCCGCGTCGGCGATGGCGCCGCGCCCCGCCTCGACCAGCAGGTCGTAGTAGGTCCTGGTGTCGGTGACCAGCCCGGTCGCCTTGTCCTTCTTGACGAAGGCGCCGAACTCGGTGTTGCAGGCGCCGATGATGCTGACCTTGCTCATGCTCGGTTTCCTTTCGGGTGTGGAACCTCGGGTTTAGCTGCTGGATGACGGAACCGCGGACATCTCGCACCAGACGGAGAGGAAAGGAACGTTTGGGCGGGACGGGAGACGAGCCAGGAGAGGGCGGGCCGGCGCTCGCTCATCCCCTGCCGCGGGATCGGGCAAGTGCACGGCATCTCCATCAAGGCTCTGGAGCCTCCTCTCGACATACCGAACGCTCGGTATGTGTAGCCACCCACGAATCGTAGCCGTCTCGAATCGCGTGTCAAGAATCCGGGACTGATCCCGATGCATCATTTTCGGCCGAAATATGCATCAGGAGGAACCCGCCGTCGGACCGGCGGCGCCCGGGGGAGGGCAAGCCGATTGCCAGTCGGGACCGGACTCCCTATCCTCGCGCCTGCCATCCTCCGACACCCGCGGCGCGCGCCGCAAGGGGTTCCGGTGTCTCCCATCCCGTCCGAGCGCCCCGGCAAGGCAGAAGGAATCCACGATGTTCACACCGATCCAGTTCCTCCTCGCCGCGCTGGCCGCGATCGGCGCCGGGGCCGTCAACGCCCTGGCGGGCGGCGGCACGCTGATCACCTTCCCGATGCTCGTCGCGCTGGGCGTGCCGGCCGTCGCCGCGAACGTGACGAACACGGTGGCGCTCTGTCCTGGGTACCTCGGCGGGACGCTCGCCCAGAGGAACGACCTGCGGGGGCAGAAGAGCCGTCTGTGGTTGATCCTCCCGGCCGGCATCGTCGGCGGAGTCCTGGGAGGGTTCCTCCTTCTGAACACCGGGGAGAAGCTCTTCCGGACCCTCGTTCCCTGGCTGATCCTCCTCGCCTCGGTCCTCCTCGCGATCCAGAATCCCGTCCGTGCCTGGCTGATGCGCCGGATGGGCGCCGACCACTCGGGCACGGGCCTCGAGCGGTGGTCCTGGCTCCCCGTCGGCGCGGCCTCGATCTACGGCGGCTACTTCGGCGCGGGGCTGAGCGTGATCGTCCTCTCCGCGCTGGGGCTGACCGTGCACGACACCCTGACGCGCCTGAACGCCCTGAAGCAGGCGGTGGCGTTCGCGGTCAACGTGGCGGCGGCCGTCTTCTTCGTCTTCTCGGGCCAGGTCGTCTGGCCCATGGCGCTCGTGATGGCGGTCGGCGCGCTCCTCGGCGGGACCCTCGGCGGGAAGCTCGCGGGAAGGGTCCACCCCTCCACCTTGCGCTGGGTCGTCGTCACGATCGGCGTCGTCATCTCGATCGTCTACTTCGTCCGCGGGTAGCTTTTCCCGCCGGCGACGCGCCGGCCGTCAACAGTGGATGGAGCTCTTCGCCAGCCCTCCCCGGGCAGTCTCCTTGTAGCGGTCCGACATGTCCCGGCCGGTCTCCAGCATCACCTCCACCACGGCGTCGAAGTCGATCTTCTGGCTGGCCGGGTCTCCCGCCGAGGCGAGGAGATACGCGTTGTAGGCGTGGACGGCACCGACCGCGTTCCGTTCGATGCAGGGGATCTGGACGTAGCCGCCGATGGGGTCGCAGGTGAGCCCCAGGTGGTGCTCCAGCGCGATCTCGGCGGCGTTCTCCACGGTGCCGACGTCGCAGCCGTGGATGTGGGCGATCAGGGCGGCGGCCATGGACGAGGCGACGCCGATCTCCCCCTGGCAGCCGACCTCGGCGCCGGAGATGCTGGCGTTGTGACGGGCGATGCCGCCGATCGCGGCGGCGACGAGCAGCCCCTCCACGAGCAGGGGCCGGGGGACTTCCATGTGCTTGGCGAGGAGGTAGACGACGCCGGGCATCACCCCGGCCGACCCCGACGTGGGCGCCGTCACCACCAGGTGCCCCGCCGCGTTCTCCTCAGAGGCGGCCAGGGCATAGGCGTTGAGGAGGATGGCGAAGCGGTCTGCCGAGTCGGGCATGCTCTGCGAGCGCCGGTACAGGACGGGGGCCTTGCGCGACAGGCCGATCGGCCCGGGCAGGACGCCGTCCGTGACGAGGCCCCGCTCCACGGCGTGCTCCATGGCGTCGAGGATTCCGTTGAGCCGACGGCTCACCTCGTCCGCTCCGCAGCCCGAAAGGACCGTCTCGTTGCGCCAGAGGAGCTCGACGAGGCCGAGGGCGTGGCGCTCCATCTGGCCGCGGAGCTGCCGCATGTTGGCGTACGGGACGGGCGGCATCGGCCTCGGGATCTCCGACTCGCCCTTGCAGAGGATGAAGCCCCCGCCGATCGAGTAGTACTCCTTCTCCAGGAGGACCCTCTCCCCGGCGAGGAGGCGGAACACGAGCGTGTTGGGGTGGGGAAGGTCGCGGGGCGCGGCGTCGAAGTGGAGATGCTTCGGGCGGAACGGGATCGTCCCTTCCGCGAGCTGGAACGCGTAGGTCCCGTCCGGGTCCCTGCCCAGCGCGTCGAAGGCGTCCGGGTCGCACGTCTCCGGCTCCCATCCCAGGAGGCCGGCGATCACCGAACGGTCGGTCCCGTGCCCCTTTCCCGTCGTGGCGAGGGAGCCGTAGAGACGGACGTCCAGGGCGGTCGCCGCCTCCCGGGAAGCGCTCTCCAGCTCGGAGCAGGCCTGCCGGAAGCGACGGGCCGCCTTCATGGGCCCCAGCGTGTGCGAGCTGGAGGGACCGGGCCCGATCTTGAAGATGTCGAAGACGGAGGTCATCACGGAGTTCATCGCGCGGGCCGCTCCGGGGCCCGATCCAGCCACTTCTTCATGATCATCTCCAGCTCCCCGCTCTTTCGGAGGCCCTCGAGCGCCCGGTCGAGGCCCTTCCCGAGGGGGGCGTTACCCTTCTTGTAGGCGATGGCGTACGACTCTTGCTGGTCCAGGGAGATGAGCCGGCCGGCGACGACTTTCTGGGCCAGCCACTTCTCGAGGATCGGCCGGTCGAAGACCACCGCGTCGAGGACGCCGCTCTTGAACAGCGTCGCGAGGTCGGGCGAGGCGTCGAGCCGCCGCAGGGTCACCTCCGGGCGCTTCTCCAGGAACGCTTCGCCCGTCGTCTCTTTCTTGACGCCGATGGACCGTCCCCGGAGGTCCTCGAGGGTGCGGACGGCGCTGTCCGGCGGCACGAGGAGAGCCAGCCCGCTCTGGTGGTAGCTCTCCGAGAACGCGACCGTGCGCTTGCGGTCCTCGGTCACGGTCAGCTCGCCGACGGCGACGTCCGCGAGGCCCTTCTCCACGGACGGGAGCAGGTGCTTGAACGCGGTGGGACGGATGGAGACCCGGTAGCCCATGTCGTGGGCGAGGGCCTCGATGAGGTCGATGTCGAGGCCGGCGATCTTCCCGGAGTCGTCCTCGAAGGCGATGGGCGGGTTCGAGGCCTCGACGGCGACCCTGAGGACCGGCCGCCTGTCGATGACCTTCGTGGAGAGCAGCAGGAGACCGGCCACCAGGGCCGACCCCGTCAGGACCAGGTACTTCTTCGGGATCCGGATCCCCCCGAAGACCGGGCCGGTGCGGGAGTGCAGGTAGAGGACGGGCAGGCCGAACAGCGTCAGGCCGACGGCGGCCAGGGCGTTGACCGGCTGAGCGGCCAGCATCCCGTAGATGATGTAGGCGGCGCCGCCGAGCGCGATCAGGGGCGGCAGCGGATAGAGGGGGACCCGGTAGCTGCGGGGGGCGTCGGGGAGGCGCCTCCGGGCGATGAACACGGCGACGAAGCTCATCGCGTAGAAGATCCAGATGACGAACATCGCCATGTCGGTCAACCGGTCGGCGTCGAGCATCCGCATGTAGACGAAGGCGAGGAGCACCATCAGCAGGGCGGCGTTCACCGGCGTCTTGCTGTCGTCCTCGATCTTTCGGAGACTCGCGGAACCGGGCAGCTGGTTGCGCTCGCCCATGACGAGCACGATGCGGGAGAGCGTCATGACGTAGCCGTTGAGCCCGCCCACGATGGAGACCATGATCCCCACCGAGAGGATGTTGCCTCCGTACAGCCCGAACAGCTTCTGCGCGGCGATGGAGGAGGCGTCGTGGCCGAGGGCGACCATCTCGGCCGGCGGCAGGACCCGGATCAGGGCGACGTTGATGACGAGGTAGACGACCGACAGGAAGGTCAGCCCGCCGATGATGGCCCGGGGCAGGATCTTGCCCGGGTCCTTCATCTCGCCGGCCACGGAGGCCACCTGGGACCAGCCGTCGTAGGCGAAGAGGGTGGCGATGACGGCCACGGAGAAAGGACCGGCCAGCCCCGTCTGGTTCACCGCCATGTGGAGGACCTGGCCGTTGCCCTTCCAGAGGCCGAAGACCGCCAGCAGGAAGACCGGGATCAGCTTGCAGAAGGTCGCCACCATCTGCAGGTATCCGGCCTCCTTGACGCCGACGCTGTTCACGAAGAGGACGAAGGCCATGACGACGAAGCCGACCAGGGCCGAGAACTGGTCCGGGACGTCGAAGAGCAGACAGAAGACGGAGCTGAAGTAGGCCGCCAGGGCGCCGATCGTCGCCGGCCCGAAGATCAAGATCATCGTCCAGCCGTAGAGGTAGGAGACCCGGGTGCCGTAGATCTCCTCCAGGTAGACGTAGACGCCGCCGGTGCGCGGATAGAGGACGCCCAGCTCACAGAGAGTGAGGCCTCCGGCCATGCTGAGCAGCGCCCCGATGACCCAGGCGGCAAGGGCCCAGGAGGAATCGCCCGCCGCCGCCATCACCGCGGGCGGCTTCATGAAGGCGCCCGCGCCCAGGACCATGCCGACGACGAGGGAGAGAGCGCCGACCAGGCCCAGGTCGGCCTTGAGCTGAGGAGCGCTGGACTCGATCCGTTCTTCCATTTCCTGGCCCTCGCTGGATATCCCTGCTGTTGCCGATGCCGGCGGTCGCGACCCGGGACGCTCCGGCGGAGGCGTACCGGTCCGCCAATCACGGGGCCTCTCGCCTGGCCTGTCAAGAGGAAATGGGCCGCGTCCACGGAATCGCTTGAACCGGGTCCTGCCGTTCACTATCCTCGGTCAGGCGCGCATCGCACGTCGACCTCCCTGTTCGTTGCCGAGACGGAGGTGAGAGGGATTGAGCGGCCAGAGACCGGCCTGTCACGGTCCTCCCGGGGACGACGGAAGCGTTCATGGGCACCCCCCTCGACACGTCCGACGGCGAGAGGAGACGAGATCGTGACGACACCCAGAGAGATCTTCAGGGATGGGATGACGAGGCGGGAAAGCCTCAGGCTCTCGGGACTGGCCCTGGGCGGGCTGGCCCTGGGGGGAAAAGCCGCGGCGGTCTGCACGGAGCCGGCGACGCCGTGCTATCCGGCGACCGAGAAGACCCAGCAGTACGGGTTCTACGACAGCCTGCCGACCCTGGACTACCGCCAGACCCCGAAGCCGCCCGGGACGGTGTTCACCCCCCCCACGGACACGCCGAAGCTCGAGTCCGACGAGATGCGGATCACCTTCATGGGCTCGTGCATCCCCCCGGTCCGCCGGGCGCAGGCGATGATGAGCATCTTCGTCGAGGTCGGGTGGGACGAGGTGAACAACCGGGCCATGGACCAGTTCGTCTTCGACTGCGGCTCGGGGTGCGTCCGGAACTACGGGGCGATGGGGGTCGGTTTCGGCCGGATGGACAAGGTCTTCATCAACCACCTGCACGGCGACCACATGTCCGACCTGACCCACATCTACTGCTTCGGGCCGTCGCTGGACCGCCTCTCCCCCCTGTACGTCTGGGGGCCGGGCCCGTCGGGCGTCAGGAGCCCGAAGTTTCCGCACAAGCTCTACAACGACGGCACGAAGGCGTTCTGCGAGCACCTCCGGGAAGCGCTGCGGTGGCACTCGGAGAGCTTCAGCTTCCAGAACACGAGCTACCAGGGCTACGAGCCGCCCACCCGCAAGAGCTGGGGGCTGCCGGTCGAGCCCGTCCCGGTCTCGGATGACGAGCCGGATGACGGGTACGCCATGGTCCCGATCCAGCTGGACTGGCAGCAGGTGGGGGGCGTCGCCTACGCCAACAAGGCGACCGGCGCGAAGGTCACGCACTTCCCGGTGATCCACTGCCGGAGGGGCTCCGTCGGCTACAAGCTCGAGTGGAAGGGCCTGTCGATGATCTACACGAGCGACACCAAGCCCGAGTACAACACCATCATCCAGGCCGCCAACAGGGGCAAGGGCGTGGACGTGCTCATCCACGAGATGGTCGTCCCGCCGGAGATCTGGGCCATGGAGGCCGCGCACTACGACAGCGTGCCAGTGGGTGGCGGCGAGACCTGGGACAACACCGTCAAGCGCCTGAAGCAGGTGCAGGACAGCTCCCACACCCCGCAGGGGGGCTTCGGCTACCTGCTCAGCCAGATCCACCCCCGTCCCCGGATGACGGTCGCCACCCACTTCCCGGTGGCCGACGACACGATCGCCTGCGCCCTCCGGAGCATCCACAACCAGTGCCCGGACATCAACCCGGACATCAACCTCCTGTGCCTGCAGCCGATCACCTGGTCGTTCGACCTGATGGTGATCAGCGTGAGGCCCGGAAAGCCGGTCCAGCAGTTCAGGGCCCTGGTCAACGACTTCGGATTCTCGCCGCTATACCAGGGGCCGGACTCGAGCCTCCTGAACACGCCGAAGTACCACGACAAGAACGGGGACCCGGATCCCTACGCCCAGATCGACCCCTCGGCCTCGATCGTCGCGGGCGACGACACCTACTGCACGGACGGCTACTGACCCTGCGATCCGACCGGGCGGGACGCCGACGGGGGACGGCGATCCTGCCGTCGCCGGGACGGGCGCCGGTGGCGCCGGACTCCGTGGCAGACTCGGCACCGACCGATGCCTCGAGCCGAAGCCCCCGGCGCACGGGACGCGTCCGCGCCGCCCGAAACCTCCCTCCTGTTCCCGTGGCCGCCGCGGAGGCTCCGGTGGGCGCGGCCCGTCCAGCTGCTCCTCCGGACGATCCACCTCGCGGCCATGGCGTTCGTCCTCGGGGGCGTCGCGTTCCACGCGCCCCAGCGGGCTCTCGCCCTCCCGATGGTCCTGACGGTCCTGAGCGGGATCTTCCTCCTCGCGGTCGACGTCGCCAGGAGCGGTGTCTTCCTCTACCTGGCGGCGGGGCTCGCCGTCCACGTCAAGGTGATCCTCCTCGTGCTGGGCAGCGTGTTCCCCGAGCTGCGCCTCGCGTTCTACCTCGCCGCGACCGTGGTGGCTTCGTTCAGCTCGCACATGAGCGGACCTCTTCGCCACTACTCCTTCTTCCACGGGAGGGTCCTGGAGCAGGGCCCGCGAGCGGAGCGATCCGGACCGCACGACTGATGCGGGATGTTGCGCGTCCCGCCCCTGGATGAAGGAAAATGCCCCCATGAACAGAACGACCACCGCCCTCACCGGGGCCCTCGCTTTCCTTCTGGCCGCCGCATCGCCGTGCCTCGCGCAGCCCACGCTCATCCTCTCCACCACGACGAGCACCCAGGACAGCGGCCTCCTCGACGACCTCCTCCCCCGCTTCGAGGCGAAGACGGGGATCAAGGTGAAGACGATCGCCGTCGGGTCCGGCGAGGCTCTGGCGATGGGCCGCCGGGGCGACGCGGACGTCCTCCTCGTCCACTCCAAGGCGGCCGAGGACGAGTTCATGGCGCAGGGGTTCGGGTCGCTCCGGCTGGACGTCATGCACAACGACTTCGTCCTCGTCGGCCCGTCATCCGACCCCGCGGGGATCAAGGGCCTCTCGATCGCTGACGCGCTGAAGAGGATCGCCGAGAAGGGCCTCCCCTTCGTCTCGCGCGACGACCGCTCGGGAACGCACGCCCGCGAGCTCGAGCTCTGGAAGAAGGCCGGGATCGCCCCCGCCGGGAAGAGCTGGTACGTCGCCACCGGCCAGGGAATGGGAGAGACGGCGCGCGTCACCTCCGAGAAGAAGGCCTACACGCTCGCCGACCGCGGCACGTTCCTCGCGCTCCGGAAGACCCTGTCGCTCGAGATCCTCGTCGAGGGCGAGAAGGACCTCTGGAACTCCTACCGCGTCATCGTCGTCAACCCGGAGAAGCACCCGAAGACCCACGAGAAGGAAGCACGGCAGTTCGCCCAGTGGATCGTCGCGCCCGAGACCCAGAAGGTGATCGGCGAGTTCGGCCGCGCGAAGTACGGCCAGCCGCTCTTCGTCCCCGACGCGAAATAGGAAGTGGTCGGGCTGCTCGATTCCGTCACCGCGCTCCTCCCGATGCAGGGGGAGCTGGCCGGCATCGTCCTCCTCTCGCTCTTCGTCTCGGGGGCCGCGATGGCCGTCTCGATGCTGATCGGCGTCCCGGCGGGGATCTTCCTCGGCCTCCACCGCTTTCCCGGGCGGAGCTTCCTCGTCACGCTCGTGAACACCGGGATGGGGCTCCCCCCCGTCGTCGTCGGCCTGGGCGTCTTCCTCCTGCTCGCCCGCTCGGGCCCGCTCGGAGGCCTCGACCTTCTCTACACCCCGGCGGCGATGGTCCTGGCGCAGGTCGTCATCGCCACTCCCCTGGTCGTCGGGATCACGCTCGCCGCCATCCAGGGCCTCGACGAGAGGCTCCACCTCCAGATCCTCTCCCTCGGCGCCTCGCGCGGCCAGCTCTACCTGAGGCTCGTGAAGGAGGCCCGCCTCTCCCTCGTGGCGGCGCTCGCCGCTGGCTTCGGGTCGATCATCTCGGAAGTGGGCGCCGTGATGATGGTCGGCGGGAACATCAAGGGGCAGACCCGGGTGATGACGACGGCGATCGTCCTCCAGACGCGGCAGGGAGAGTTCGGGAACGCGGTCGCGCTGGGGACGATCCTCCTGGGACTGGCCCTGGCGATCAACTGGCTCTTCACCTGGGTCCAGCAGAGGCAGCGCGCGTGAGTCTCCTCCGGCTCGACGACGTCGCGGTCGTGCGCGAAGGGAAGACGCTTCTCTCCCTCCCCCGCTTCGAGGTCGAGGAGGGGGAGATCCTCGCCGTCCTCGGCCCGACGGGCGCGGGGAAGAGCACGCTCCTGCGCATCCTCCACTTCCTCGAGCGGCCCGCGGCCGGGACCCTCTCGTGGCGGGGAGAGAGGGTGCCGTGGCCCGCCCCGCTCCCGCTCCGGCGGAAGATCTCGATGGCGTTCCAGGACCCGCTCCTCCTGTCGGGGACGACGACCGAGAACGTCGCCTACGGCCTCGAGGTACGGGGCGAGAACGGCCGCGGCTCCCGGGAGCGGGTGGAGGCGGCGCTCCGGCTCTTCCACGTCGACCACCTCGCGGCCCGTTCCACCCGTAACCTCTCGGGCGGGGAGGCCCAGCGGACCGCCCTCGCGCGGGCGTTCGTCCTCTCCCCCGACCTCCTCCTCCTGGACGAGCCGTTCGCCGCCCTCGACGCGCCGATCCGCAAGCACCTCCTCCAGGAGCTGAAGCAGGCCGTCCGCGCGCACGGCATCACCTGCGTCTACGTGACCCACGAGCAGGGGGAGGCGTTCTCCATCGCCGACCGGATCGCCGTCCTCCGGCGCGGAGAGCTCCTCCAGGCGGGGCCGCCCGAGGACGTCCTCCGCCGCCCGCACAGCCGCGCCGTCGCCCGCTTCATGCAGACCGGGAACATCCTCCCCGGCGTCGTCTCCAGGCGCACGGAGGCGATCTCCGAGGTGACGGTCGGCCCGCGCCTCCTCTTCTCGCGCGCCGGCTTTCCCGAGGGGACGCCCGTCCACACCTGCGTCCGCCGCGAGGAGGTCCTCGTCGAGGCCCCGGGCGAGGCTTCCCCCGCCCCTGGCCTGAATCGCTTCCCCGGGACGGTCGAGGCCGTCGTCGACCTCGGCTCCACGATGCAGGTACGGATCGACGCCGGCTTCCCGGGCCTTCCGCTCCAGTCCCTCGTCACCCGGCGCGTGGCGCACGACCTCTCCCTGAGGCCCGGCGGCGAGGTCTTCGCGACGTTCTCCGCGGCCTCGGTCCACCTCATCCGCCGTGAAGGGAGCGAGATCGATGACGACCTCGGGAACCATGACAACCTGTAGCGAGGCGCTTCGCCTCGTCCTCGATTCCGTCGATCCGCTCCCCGCCCGGAAGACGTCCCTCGAGGGCGCCCTCGGGCTCGTCCTCGCCGGGACCCTGGTCTCCCCCGAGACGGTTCCCCCCTTCACGAACTCCGCGATGGACGGGTACGCCGTGCGGGCGGACGACTGCGCGGCGGCGGCGCCCGGAGCCCCCGTCTCGCTCGAGGTGCTCTCCGACCTCCCCGCCGGGAGCGTCGCCCTTCACGACGTGCGCCCCGGCACGGCCATCCGGATCATGACGGGGGCTCCGCTCCCCGGAGGCGCCGACACCGTCGTCCCGGTCGAGGCCACGACCTCGGACGCCGGCCGGGTCCGGATCACCGCGCCGCCGAAGCGGGGCGCCAACGTCCGGAAAGCCGGCGAGGACCTCCGCGAGGGCGAGGAGCTCCTGCCGAAGGGGTTCGTCCTCACCCCGGCGGCCCTCGGCATCCTCGCGTCCGTCGGACTGGCGGAGGTCCCGGTCCACCCGCGGGTCCGGATCGCGATCCTGACGACGGGGGACGAGCTGGTGGCCGCGGCGGAGAAGCCGGGCCCCGGGCAGATCCGGGACTCGAACATCCAGACGATGTGCGGCCAGGCCGTGGCCTTCGGGGCCGTGCCCGTCCCCTTTCCGCGCGTCCCCGATACGCGCGAGGCCGTGACCCTCGCCCTGACGAAGGCGCGAGAGAGCGCCGACGTCATCGTGACGAACGGCGGCATCTCCGTCGGCGACTACGACTTCATCAAGGCCGTCCTCGCGGACTGCGGCGCCCGCGAGGTCTTCTGGAAGGTGCGGCAGAAGCCGGGCGGGCCGCTCGGGTTCTGGCTCTGGGGCGGCACGCCCGTCTTCGGCATCCCGGGCAACACCGTGGCCGCCATGGTCTGCATGGAGGAGTACGTGAGGCCCGCCCTCCGGAAGATGATGGGGCACGCCCGGCTCCTCCGCCCAGAGGTGACCGGGATCTTCGAGGGGGAGTTCCGCAAGAGCGCCCCCGACGGGAAGGTCCACCTGGTCCGCGTCCGGGCTCGGCGCGAGAACGGGAAGGTCGTCGTCTCCCCTTCCGGCCCGCAGGGCTCGGGAATTCTCTCGTCGATGCTCCGCTCGAACGCGCTCGCGCTCGTCCCCGCGGAGGCGGTCGCCCTGAAGAGCGGCGACGAGGTCCTGGTGCACCTGATCGAGGAGCCCGAGGACCGCTGACGCGGACGGGTCAGCGGGCTCCCGACTCCCGCGGGACCTCGGTTCCTGACCGAATCGGGCCCCAGCTCGAGGCCTTCGGCGGGTAGGATCCCTGCGGTCGATCTCGGGCCGTGCGCCCCCCGGGCCGCGGGAACGGAATCGACCCGAGAAGGAGGTACCCGGATGATCTACTCCTCTGAAGTCGAGCACATGTGCCGCGTGGCGAAGGGACCTGACCACGGCCCCGCGCCCATTCCCCAGGAGGGCCGCTGGGTCCAGGCCAAGGAGATCAAGGACATCTCCGGCCTCACCCACGGGGTCGGCTGGTGCGCCCCCCAGCAGGGCGCGTGCAAGCTGACCCTCAACGTCAAGGACGGCCTCATCCAGGAAGCCCTCGTCGAGACCATCGGGTGCTCGGGCATGACCCACAGCGCGGCCATGGCTGCCGAGATCCTGTCGGGGAAGACGCTCCTGGAGGCCCTGAACACGGACCTGGTGTGCGACGCCATCAACACGGCCATGCGCGAGCTCTTCCTCCAGATCGTCTACGGGCGCACCCAGACCGCGTTCTCCGAGGGCGGCCTCCCCGTGGGCGCCGGGCTGGAGGACCTGGGAAAGGGCCTGCGCAGCCAGATCGGCACGATGTACGGCACCGTGGCCAAGGGGGTCCGGTACCTGGAGATGGCCGAGGGCTACGTCACGCGGATGGGCCTGGACGAGAACGACGAGGTCATCGGGTACGAGTTCGTCCACCTGGGGAAGATGATGGAGTCCGTCGAGAAGGGCGTGGAGCCGGCGGAGGCCTTGAAGAAGGCCACCTCCAGCTACGGCCGGTTCGCCGAGGCCGCCCGCGTCATCAACCCGCGGCACCAGTAGGGAAGAAGGAGAAGGCCATGGCCCTGTTCGAAAGCTACGAACGAAGGATCGGTCGAATCAACGAGGTGCTGGCCCAGCACGGTCTCGGCTCCCTGGAGGAGGCGAGGCAGCTCGTCGAGGCCCGGGGCGTCGACGTCTACGGCATCGTGAAGGGGATCCAGTCCATCTGCTTCGAGAACGTCTGCTGGGCCTACATCCTCGGGGCCGCCATCGCCCTGAAGAAGGGCCAGTCGAAGGCCGTGGAGATCGCCACGTCCCTGGGCGAGGGGATGCAGGCCTTCTGCATCCCGGGCTCCGTCGCCGAGGACCGCAAGGTCGGGATCGGCCACGGGAACCTCGCCTCCATGCTCCTGAAGGAGGAGACGAAGTGCTTCGCCTTCCTGGCGGGCCACGAGTCCTTCGCCGCGGCCGAGGGCGCCATCGGCCTGGCCAGGAGCGCCAACAAGGCGCGCAGGGAGCCGCTGCGGGTCATCCTCAACGGCCTGGGCAAGGACGCCGCCCAGATCATCTCCCGCATCAACGGCTTCACCTACGTCCAGACGAAGTTCGACTACGCGAGCGGCAGGCTGGACATCGTGAGGGAGGTCCCTTACTCCAAGGGGGAGAAGTCCAAGGTCCGCTGCTACGGGGCCGACGACGTGCGAGAGGGGGTGGCCATCAACCACCACGAGGGAGTGGACGTCTCCATCACGGGGAACTCCACCAACCCCACCCGCTTCCAGCACCCGGTCGCGGGAACGTACAAGAAGGAGTGCCTGGAGCAGGGGAAGAAGTACTTCTCCGTGGCGAGCGGCGGCGGCACGGGGCGCACGCTCCACCCGGACAACATGGGCGCCGGTCCGGCCTCGTACGGCATGACCGACACCATGGGGCGCATGCACTCCGACGCCCAGTTCGCGGGATCCTCGTCGGTCCCCGCGCACGTCGAGATGATGGGTTTCCTGGGCATGGGCAACAACCCGATGGTGGGAGCCAGCGTGGCGGTGGCCGTGGCCCTGGAGCAGGCGCTGGCGAGCTGACCCCCCTGGACCTCGAGGAGGCGCTCGCCCCTGAGAGCGGCGACGAAGTGCCGGAGCGCCTCGCCGAGAGGCCCGAGGACCGCTGACGGGTCCGAGCTGGACGGCTGGCCGGGGCCCGGGGTCAGTTCACGGAGAGGAGGATGGCCAGCCGGGTCAGGGTGATGGGGTGGCGCCCCAGGCCGCGGATCCTTATGCTCCCTCCGACCGCCTTCTTGAATATGCTCCTTCCAACCCCGTCGAAGAGGTACGGAAGACCGCCGACGAGATTGACGTTCGACATCTCGATGATCGACTCCGAGTCGGTCGTGACGGTCGCGTCGACGCCTTCCGCGATGCCGTCCCTGATGACGCAGCTTCCCCCGGAGAAGACGAGGGTCAACGACACCTCGGCGTCGGTCGCCGAGAGGCCGACCGACCCCTTCAGGAGGGAGAAGACCCTCGCCTTGTACGGGCTCGTCTCGACGTTCGCCCGGATCAGGTCGGCCACCATGTTGGCCAGGCCGTTTTCCAGGGCGCTCTTGTCGACGGTGATCTGTGGTGCGGTCAAGAGAGACCTCCAATCCCCGCGGCTCCAGGGTGCGGGACCCGGTACGACCGAGGCTTCCGGGACGACCGGATCTCCTAGAACGCGGCCTTCAGGACCCCGAGCACCTCGTCCGCGTCGAGCACGGCCCTGCCGTTGTAGATGATCGAGGCGTCCGCGAGGGTCGCCTCGGCGAGCTCCGGGAGGGCGCTCTCGGGGACCCCCTGTGAAGAGAGCGTCTGCGGCAGCCCGGTCCGGGCGGCCAGCTCCGAGAGGAGCCTGGCGGCCGCCTCGGCACAGGCCTCGTCGGAGACCCCCGCGACCTGGAATCCCAGCGCCTCGGCCACGGGACGGTAGGCGCCGGCGATCTCCCCCGCGTTGAACCGGACGACGTGGGGCAGGAGGATGGAGTTCGCGAGCCCGTGGTGGACGCCGTGGCGCGCCCCGATGGTGTGGGCGATGGCGTGGACGAGGCCGACCTGGGCGTTGGAGAAGGCCGTCCCGGCCATGTTCGACGCGATCAGCATCTGGCCCCGGGCCACGAGGTCCTTGCCGTCGTCGACGGCGCGCGGCAGGAACTCGCGGATGAGGCGGATGGCGTGGAGCGCCAGGCCGTCGGCGATCGGCTCGTTCTGCTGGGAGTGGATCGACTCCACCGCGTGGGACATGGCGTCCATCCCCGTGGCGGCGGTGAGGCCGCGCGGCAGCCCGACGGTCAGCTCCGGGTCGAGGAGCGCCGTGTTCGGGATGATGTTGTAGTCGCCGAAGAGGAGCTTCTGGTGGGCCTCGTGGTCCTTGATGACCGCGACGTACGTCACCTCGCTGCCGGTCCCGGCCGTCGTCGGGATGGCGACGTGGGGCGTCGCCGGCCGCTTCAGCACCTGGAACCCCTCGTAGTCCCGGAGGGAGCCCCCTTCCTTGAGGACGATGGCGATCCCCTTGGCCGTGTCGATCGCGCTCCCGCCGCCGACGCTGACGATGCAGTCGGCGCCCCGCTCGCGCGCGAAGGCGGCCCCCGCGTCGACCAGGTGGACGCCCGAGTCGGGCACGACGTCCGAGTAGATGCCGGCACAGGCGTCGCCCAGCACCTTCTCGATGCGCGAGGGGATGTCCGTGCTCTTCGCCAGGACCGAGTCGGTGACGACGAGCGCCCGAGCGCAGCCGAGCGCCCGGACCTCCTCCTTGACGTCGCGGGAGCAACCCGGGCCGAAGACGACCCGGGTCGTGTTCATGTAGATGAACGAGAGGCTAGCGTCGTAAGTCACGGCTCTTCTCCGAGCTCAGCCGTTCAGGGCTCGTCCAGGAACTGCGTCGGGACGCGCGTCGCGCAGGTCACGAGCGCCTGGGCCGCCTTCACGTTGCGGACGATGATCTGCAGGTTCCCCTTCAGCTTGAGCTTGCCCTGCATCATCCCCTTCACCGGCTCCAGCTCCTTGTGGATCACCTGCTTCCAGCGGGCGTAGTCGCCGAAGATGCAGAAGGGGGCGGTCTGCGCCTCCTCGGCCGTGCAGTGGTGCGACTCTCGGCACACCCCCTCGTGCAGGTCGAGCCACATCCCGTACGCCTCGTTGATCCCGAGGTCGGGCTGGGCGTTGACGACGAGCGCCGTCACGCCGAACGTCCACGGCTTGCCGCCCTCCTTGTACTCGGGGCTCTCGTTGATGGCGTTGTGGAACGCCGCCACCCACTCGTCGGAAGGAAACTTCATCGCCATGTTCTTTCCCCTCTCGTCTGTTCTTTCTCTCAGATCCGCTGGTGAAGGACCTGGCCCACCTCGGCCAGGCCCGCCTGTTCCAGTACCGCCGAAAGAGGCCGGCCGGCCTCGTCCAGGCCCCGCACCTCGTAGTACTCGCGCAGCATCATCTCCTCGTCGGGGACCAGGCCGGCCGCCGCGCCGTCGGGAAGCGGCGTGAGGATCTTCGCGGGGAGGCGGTCGTCGGCGCGCGTCACGCCCATCAGGTTGTTCAGGCAGCGCTTCAGGAGCCACAGCCGCTCCCCGGTCTTCCGGTACTCCTCCACCGAGAAGTCCTCCCAGCCCGTGACGGCCCGGATCGCCCGGATCAGGTCGTCGAACTGGTAGCACCACATCTCGAACTCGCACAGGGCCAGGGAATTGAGGGGGACGCCCAGGTCCTCCCCGATCCGCACCATGCCCGCCTTCCCCTCGCTCGAAAGCCCTTCGTAGTTCTCCTCGAGGCCGACGTCCGCGTAGGAGGCGAGGCCGTGCTCGATCGCCTCCACCAAGTGGGCCTTGTGGCAGGCGCCGCGATAGGAGGTCATGTAGGCGAGCGCCAGCCCGTGGGACCCGCGGGGGTCGTGCATCGGGATCTCCAGACCCTTGATCTCGGCGGTCAGCGCCTCCGAACCGCGCCCCAGCTTCTTCGCCGCGCCGCGGCTCCCCTCGGCCAGGAGGTCCCCGATCCCCTCCCGCTTCGCCAGCTTGTGGAGCATGGCGATGGCGCCGTCCACCTCCCCGAACTTCAGCTCGACGCCGCCCGTGTCCTCCAGCGTGAGGAGCCCCTTCGCGAAGCAGTCGTAGGCCCAGGCGATGGTGCATCCCGCCGTGATCGAGTCGACGCCGTAGCGGTTGCACCACTCGTTGGACTTGATCACCCCGGCGAGGTCCTTCTGGTTCAGCATCGTCCCGAACGAGCAGCAGGTCTCGTACTCGGGTCCCGGCCCCACCGGAGTCTTGTAAGGACCGTCCGGCACCTCCACCTCGCGGCGGCAGGCGATCGGGCAGGCGTAGCAGGCCAGGCCCCGCTTGAGGTAGGTCTCGGACATCGTCGGTCCGGAGAGGGCGTTGGAGAGCTCGAAGTCCTCGCCGAGGGACCAGTTCGCGATCGGGATGTCGCCGATCATCATCCCCAGGTCCATCGCGGAGTCGGTCCCCATCTCCTTGAGGGCCTGCGCCGGCACCGCCTGGCCGATCATCTGGACGAGCGACTTGCAGATCGCCTTGTAGGAGACCGGGTCGGCGATCGGGACCGTCCCCTCGCCCCGGCAGACGACCGCCTTCAGCCGCTTGCTCCCCATCACCGCGCCCATCCCGGTGCGCCCGATGAAGTCGTGCTTGTTGTTGGCGATGCACGCGAAGCGGACGAGGTTCTCTCCGGCCTGGCCGATGGAGAGAACGCTGGGGCGCTTCTTCCCCGCCATCGTCTCCCGGAGCCGGTCGGTCGTCTCGTAGGTGTCGAGGCCCCAGAGCTCCGAGGCGTCCCGCAGCTCGACCTTCCCCTCGTCCAGGACGAGCATCACCGGCTTCGGCGACTGCCCGACGACGACGATGCCGTCGATGCCGCACCGCTTCAGGGATGGGGCGAAGTCCCCGCCGGCGCTTCCCTCTCCCCAGATCCCGGTGAGGGGCGAGCGCGCCGCGACGGCGAACCGGGAGCTTCCGGGAATCAGGGTGCCCGAGATCGGGCCGGTCAGGATGAAGAGGTCGTTGTCCGGACCGAGCGGGTCCGCGGCCCACTTCCCTCGCTGGAAGAAGAGGTAGGCCGCCAGGCCGCTCCCTCCCAGGTATTTTCTCTGGACCTCCGCCGCGATGGGGAGTTCGGTGATCTCGCCCCGGGCGAGGTCGACCTCCAGGTACTTGCCGACGTAGCCACCCATATTACCCAGCCCCCTTCTCTCCGAAAGGATCGAATCCCGGGTCATCCCGCAGCCCTTGCTTTCGAAGCCCCCTACGAAGAACCCTCGAATGGACCCCAACCGTTCCCTTCCACGCTATGGGGCGCGGAGGATCGTGTCAACGGGAAACGGCGGGTTGACTCCTCCGTCCGGGGTGCTAAGTTCTCCGGGGAGGGCGGAACGATGCCGCGGATCGTGGTGATTCTCCCTACGCCCCTCCGTCGGGCCGCGGGGGGGACTCGCGAGGTCGACGCGGAGGGCGAGACGGTCGCCGAAGCCCTCTCCTCCCTGCGCGGCCTCCATCCCGCCGTGGCCCGCCTCATCCTCCAGGAGAGCGACCTTCCCCGCCCGGGGGTGCGCCTCTTCCTGAACGTCACGGACGTTCGCGCCCTTGGCGGCTTCGACACCCCCCTGGCGCCCGGCGACCGCCTCTCGGTCGTGCTCCCCATGGCAGGCGGGTAAGGGCCGGCGCGGAGGGAAGTTCCCGGTCAGCCCCTCTCGAGAATCCGCTCCGCCTCCGAGACGCTCACCTCGCCCTCCGAAACGTGCCGGAGAAGCGAGCGGATCCACTCGTCCCCGGCAACCCCGGCAGCCTCGGCATCCCCCGCGGCCTCGCCGCCAGTCGTTTTCTGCCCGACAGGCTTCCGGGCAGGCTCCGCCCCGGGGGGGAGGCCGGGCCGCGCGACGACGTACCGGACGAGCTGCCCCACGGTGGGGTGGTCGTAGAGGTCGGTCGGCTTCAGCTCCGCCCCCAGGCTCTCGCCGATCGACCGGGCAACCTCCGCGGCGAGGAGGGAGTCGATCCCGAGGTCGGTGAAGGGAGTCGTGTCGTCGATCTGTCCGGCCCCGAGCTCGAGAACCTTCGCGACGCTCGACACGACAGCGTCCCGGACCCTCGTCGAGGGCTCCCCCGAGGCAGCCGCGCCGGGCACGGCCATCGCAGCCACGGGTGACTCCGCCAGCGGCTCCGGGGGTCGATCCCGGCCCGCCAGCCGGACCAGGCCGTCGCTGCGGGCGAGGAGCACTCCCCCTTCTCCCGGCGCCTCCCCTTCCGTCACGAGGGGCTCGAACCCCTCCTCCTCGAGGAGACGCCGCCACTGGGCCGCGGAGGCCAGAGGGGACGAGGCGATCCTGTTCTCGACGTCCTCGCCCAGCCACCAGCCGTCGAGCAGACCGAACGTGAGGGTGAGGAAGTCCTCGGCCTCGAACGCCTCGTTCAGGACGAGCCATCCCCCGGGGGCGAGAAGCCCCTTGACCCTCCCGAGGGTCCTCCCCAGGTCCCGCGTGGCATGCAGGACGTTCGAGGCCACGACCACGTCGAACCGGGCCGCCTCGAACCCTTGCTCGGCGCCCTCGCGCTCTACGTCCAGGAGGCGGAACTCCACGAAGGGGAACTCCCCCCCGAACGCGCTCCGGCCGTGCGCCAGGAAGGCTCGCGAGACGTCCGTGTAGACGTACTCGACTCGCGGGACCGAGGCCAGCTCCCGGAGGACGAAGACGCTCGTCCCACCGGTCCCCGCCCCGACCTCCAGGACCCGGATCGGCCCTTTCCCTCCCGCAGCGAGGCTCCTCGCCTCGCAGAGCTCGCGCACGCGCTGCGCCGCGAGCCGGTTCGCGGCATCCGCGACCGCGTGCCCCCGGTAGATGCCGGCGACCCGCTCCAGGGAGCCGCCAGGGAAGAGGACGTCCGTCGGCTGCGTCCCCCCCGTCAGGATCCCGGGGAACGCCGCGAGGCAGCTGCCGAGGAGCTCACACTGCGGTGCGACCTCCGGGACCTTGCGACCGAATTCCGCCAGGCGCGCCGCGGCCCCTTCGGCGTCCCTGCCGACCTCCTCCAGGCCCGGCGAGCCGTTGAAGAGCCCTTCCCGTTCCCTGAGCCACCCCGCCCGCTCGAGCATCGCGAAGAGGGCGGCGAAGAGCTTGCGCCGGCCGGGGGCGATCCCGAGGCTGCGGAAGAGCTCGACCGGGTCGAGACGCGCTCCTGCGCCGAGAGGGACCCCCATCCGCCGCAGCGTCGCGACGAGGAGCTCCCGCCCCAGGCGCTCCATCTCTCCCAGCGCGTTCCGGAAGCGGAGGGACGCTTCGTCGTCCCTCTCGCGACGACCGACGGGCGCGAGACGCGGTCTGGCCGACGAAGCGGAAGAGGAGGAGGAAGCGTCCGCCGCGAGAGCGTGCGCGACGACGCGCCGGGAGAGGTCCGCTCCCATCCGGGCGAGCGGTCCGTCGTCTGCCCGGATCGCGAGGACCTGGCGGACGCGAGGCTCGCCGAGGAGCCAGTCGACCGTCGCCATCCCGTCCGCCGTCGAGAGGGAGTGGACCCCCAGCGCCGCGAGCCGCGCCCGGTACTGCTCCGTCGCCACGACCCCGACCTCGCCCCAGTAGCCCCAGTTGACCGTCTTGACCGGATACGTCACCGCGGCCCCGACGGCGGCTGCGAATGCGTCCTCGAACGTGGAGGCCGCCGAGTAGTTGCTCTGGCCCGGGTCGCCCGAGAAGGACTCGGCCGAAGAGAAGAAGAGGAGAAATTCGAGCGGCTCGGCGCGGAGCGCGTGCAGGAGCGCCACGCACCCCTCGACCTTGGGGGAGAGGGCAGCCTGGAGCGTCGCCTCGTCCATCCGGTCGACCGTCCGGTCCGCGAGGACGAGGGCCGAATGGACCGCGGCCTGGATCGGCCCGAACCGCTCGCGCCCCTGGGCCACGGCGGCTTCGAGAGAGGCCGGGACCGAGGCGTCCGCCTGGAAGTAGGCGACCTCGCCGCCGAGCCTCTCGATCTCTGCGATCCGCGCCCGCTGCGCGGCGTCCAGGCTCCTCCGGCCGACGAGGACGAGGCGGGACCGGGCGGCAGCCAGGTGGGCCGCCAGCTCCAGGCCGAGCCCTCCGCCTCCCCCGACGATCAGGACGACGCCCCGCTCTGGGAACGTGAACGGGACGGGCCTCTCCACGTCGAGGGGAAGGAGGGTCCGTACGAAGCGGCAGCCCTCCCGGAGAGCCACGTCCCCGGCGTCCGTCTCGGCCAGCTCCGCGCGCAGGGCGGCCGCGAGGGCCCCCGCCTCCTGCGACGGCCAGCGTCCGTCGAGGTCGACGCACCGGACGCGCCAGCCACCGTATTCCCGGGAGAGCGAGCGGACGAAGCCAGGGAGCGTGCCGGCGAAGGGAGTGGACGGCGGCTCCGAGGAGAAGAGGCGGTGGACGCCCCCCGTCGCCACGAGGATCTCCGCGGAGCGCGCGCCGCCCTCCCGGAGGGCCTTGACCAGCCGGAACAGCGAGAGGAGACCGGCCTCCTGGACGCGCTGGAGTGACGCGAGGTCGTCGAGCGCTCCCCCGGCCCGCTGGAGCGCCCCGAGGTGGTAGACGCGAGAGACGCCGTGCAGGTCGCCCCCGAGCGCGCCGACGAGCGCTGCCACGAGGGCGTGCGGGTCCGCGGCAGGCACCTCGCGCACCCCGTCCTCGACGCGCGCCACGGAGCCGAGTCGCAGCGTGACGGTCCGCGCCCCTGCGTACGCCCGGGCGAGACGGGCCGCCAGCTCCTCGGCCCCCTTCTCGGGAGGGAGGAGGACCACCGTGACGCCGCCCGGCTCGCCGGCGGGTGCGGGCCGGAGGCTGCGCCGCTCCCAGCGGGGAACGTAGAGGAGGCGGTCGGCCGCCGCGCCACGGCGACCCGGCGGCCGTTCCTCCCGCCTGACGGGCTGCCCCTCTGCCGCGCCTCCGCCGATCCAGTGGCGAACGGGCGCGAACGGGTAGGTGGGGAGCGACACCTTCCGGCGCGGCCCCCGGCGCGCGAGCTTCCCGAAGTCCACTTCCGCCCCCGAAACCCACGCCTCCCCGACCTTCGAGAGCTTTCCCTTGGCCACCCACCGGTCGAGGAGCTCCCTGACGTCGTCGTCGCCGGAGAGGAAGGGCGTCCCCCGCACCCCGCCACGCAGGACCCCCTCCGGTTCCCGCCCCGCGGCCATCTCGACGAGGAGCCCGACGGCCTCTCCGACGCTGCGGGCGACGAACGCGAGCCGCTCCGCCATCGCCTCCCGGCCATCCTGGAGGGTGAAGGCGACGTTCCCCAGGGTGAGGCCCTCGTCCGCGAGGCGTCCCTCCCCGAGCCTGCGCGAGAGGAACGACGCCAGCGCGGCGACGCGCGCGTCGAGCCGCTCCCGGTCGCGGGCCGAGAGGACGATCAGCTCCGGCTCCCCCTCGTCCTCGCGCTCACCGCGCCAGGGCGGCTCGAACTCCTCCACGACGAGGTGCGCGTTGGCGCCGCCGGCGCCGAAGGAGCTGACGCCGGCGCGACGCGGCGGCGCGGCAAGAGGGCCGAGGGAGTCCGGCGAGGCGGCACGCGGACGCTCCCACGCGGAGAGCTCGCGCTGGACCCGGAAGGGAGACGCCTCGAAGTCGATCTTCGGGTTGAGCTCCTCGGCGTGGAGCGACGGGACGAGCTTCCCGTGCCACATCTGCAACAGGACCTTCGTGAGGCCCAGGACGCCGGCTGCGGCCTCCAGGTGGCCCGCGTTCGACTTCGCCGAGCCGATCGCGCACCAGCTCCGGCCCGGGGCTCCGCCTCCGAAGGCCCTCGTCAGCCCGGCGATCTCGACGGGATCCCCGAGAGACGTGCCGGTCCCGTGCGCCTCCACGTAGGTCACGGTCCGCGGGTCGACGCCTGCCGAGCGGAGCGCGGCCGTGACGAGGTCCCCCTGCGCGACCGGGCTCGGCACCGTGAAGCCGCTCGTCTTTCCCCCCGCGTTGATCGCGGAGCCCCGGATCACGCCCCGGATCGGGTCGCCGTCGGCGAGCGCCCGGGCGAGAGGCTTCAGGAGAACCGCTCCGACCCCCTCGCCGTCCACGAAGCCGTCGGCGCCCGCCCCGAAGCTCCGGCAGCGCTCGCCCGGCGAGAGCATCCCGGCGCGCGCCAGACGCCTGAAGTGGACGGGGTGGAGGATCAGGTTGACCCCACCGGCGATCGCGGCCCGGCACTCCCCCCTCCGCAGGCTCTCGCAGGCGAGGTGGATCGCGGTGAGCGAGGAGGAGCAGGCCGTGTCGACCGCGAGGCTCGGGCCCTTCAGGTCGAAGAAGTAGGAGACGCGGTTGGCGATCGGCCAGTGGGCGGCGTGGGCGTCGGTCACCAGGCCGCGAGCCGCCGCCTCCGCCGCGAGCCACTCGTAGTCGCCCGCCATGACGCCGACGAAGACGCCCACCTCGGAGCCGAGGGCCGAGAGGTGACGGCGCGTGAACCCCGCGTCCTCCAGGACGGCGGCGGCCGTCTCCAGAAAGAGGCGCTCCTGCGGGTCCATGGCCGCCGCCTCGCGGGGCGAGATCCCGAAGTAGAGGGAGTCGAACCGGTCGACGCCCTGGAGGAACCCGCCCCACCTCGGGGCGCCCTCCCCTTCGGCCCTCCAGTCCCACCTCTCCGCCGGGACCAGGCGGATGCCGCTCCGGCCCGCCTCCAGGCTCTCCCACACCTCGTCGATCGTCGCCCCGAGGGGATAGCGCCCGGCCACTCCCAGGATGGCGATGTCGCCGCCCTCGCCCTCCCTGGGCCGGGCAGGGCTCGGCAAGGCGAACGGCTGCGGCGCGGGACGCGGGGCCGGCTCCGGGGCCGCCGGGACCGCGGGACCCCGCATCCGGGAAAGCGCGGCGGCGTGCTCCCGCGCGAAGTAGGTCGCCAGGGCGCCGATCGTCAGGTGCTCGAAGAGAAGCGTGCTCGGCAGCCTTCCGAAGTCCTTCTCGAGCTCCCTGTTGACGTCGAGGACTCCGAGCGAGTCGAGACCGTAGACGTCGAAGCTGGCGTCCTCGGAGAGCCGCGCCTGGTCGATCTTCAGGACCCGCGCCAGGAGGCCCTTGACGTAGGCCACAGCGTCGCGCCGGGGGGCGCCGGGCCCCTCGTGACCCGGAGCGCTGTCGACCGGACCCGCCTCGGCCACCAGGACCGACTGGCCTCCCCGCGCCAGGAGAGGGTGGCCGGCGGCGAGGTCGTGGACGCGAGAGAAGAGGCCGGCGAAGAGCTCCCTCCACCGCTCCCGCGCGACCAGGGGGGACCCGGGGATCCGGTTCTCCGCGTCCTCGAAGGCCCACCACCCGGGCGTGAGGCCGAACGTCACCACGGCGAAGTCGTCCAGGACGGTCGCCTCGCTCACGACGGCCAGTCCCCCGGTCCGGAGGAGCTCTCGCAGGAAGCCGAGCGTCCGGCCGACGCGGGCCGTGGCGTGGACGACGTTGGTCCCGATGACGACGTCGAAGCTCCCTCGAGGGAAGCCCTGCCCGGCGGGATCCCGCTCGAGGTCGAGCTTCACCCGCTCGACGGACGGGTAGGCCGAGAGGAACTCCGCCGCCCGCCTCACGAACGCGGCCGACACGTCGGAGAAGACGTACCGGACGCGCGTGCCGAGAGGAAGGAGCGCGTCGAGGACGGCCCGGGTCGTGGCGCCGGTCCCCGCACCGACCTCCAGGATGTCGAGCCGCGCCCGCGGGTCGACCGCGAGCCGCTCCTCGGCGAACCGCTTCACGACCGACGCGACGCACCGGTTCGCGAGGTCGGCCAGTCCGTCGCCCTGGTAGACGCTCTCGACCAGCTCGGGGGAGCCGGAGGGGAAGAGGACCTCCAGGGCGCTCCGCTTCCCCGTCACCACGTCCGGCAGGGCGTCCGCGCAGCGGGAGAGGAGGGCGAGCCGCCCGCCCAGCTCCGGGTGGCGCTCGGCCAGCCGGTCCGACCCGGCCGCCGGCCCGGCGGTCGGGGTCTGCTCCCCGCGCGGCACCTTCCCGGCGAGGCCGAGGAGCGTTTCGACGAGCGGCACGTAGGCCGGCAGGAGGCCCAGGCGGTGGCGCCACCCCTCTTCCGGGACGGCGGATCCCGGGCGGAGGACCCCGAGCGAGAGGAGCGCCTCGAGGGCCGCGCGACGGGCGATCTCCTCGAGCCGGGCGCGTCCGGACTGGAGCCGGTTCCACTCGTCCAGGTCCCGGGACGGCAGGGGCACCGCCGTGACGAGCTCCAGGAGGGAACCTTTCGCGCCCCTTCCGTCGGAAGCCCCCCGCGGCTCGCGCAGGACCAGCCCGGTGACGGTGGCGCAGACCTCTCCCTCGAGGCCGGCCACGACGGCGTCGAACCGCCCTTCGCCCCTCCTCGCCACGAGGGCCCTGGCGCCGGCCGGGACGGGACGATGGACCGTGAGCTCGTCGAGGCCGAACGGGAGCATCGTCCTCACCCGGCCGTCCTCGCCCCTTGTCAGGACGGCGGTCGCCTGGAGCGCCGCGTCGAGGAGCGCCGCGGGGAAGGGGTCGGCCGGGAGCGACTCCTCCTCGCGCAGCGTGGCGAGCGCCTCGTCCCTGCCGAAGAGCACCCGGGTGAGACCCCGGAGCGCCGGCCCGTACCGGACGCCCGAGCTCTCCATCAGCGCGTAGAGGGCCTCCCCGGTCAGGAGCTCCCCCATCCGCGCCGCCGCCGCGTGGAGATCCACGGGCGGCACTCCCGCCGGAACGGGCTCGAGGGCTCCCTCGGCGTGGAGCGTCGCCTCGCCCGACTCGACCCGGAAGCGGACCGCATCGGCTCCGTCGAGGACCAGGCGGACCCTGACGGCGGTCTCGGTCCCTTCGACGACGACCGGCCGCAGCCAGGCGACGCGGACGACGCGGAGGACGCCAGTCTCGCCGGGACGCTCCCCCGGGAGAAGGCCTTGCCGCCGGGCCTCCGTGCGCGCCTCGACCGCCGCACCCAGGAGGACCATCCCCGGAACGACCAGCCGACCCTCCACCTCGTGGTCCCGCACGACCGGATCCGAACGGCGGAACGTCCGGTGGAGGACGAATTCCTCCCCCCGCCGGCGCGTCTCCGGCGGCTCGGCTCCCGCTGCGAATCGCGCGACCGCCCCCTGCGGCGCCGCAGCCCAGCAGCGTTCGCGCTCGAAGGGGTACGTCGGCAGCGGGAGGCGCCGGCCCCGTCCGCCCAGCCACGGATCGAGGCGGAGAACGACCCCGGCGGTGTAGAGGCGAGCCAGCGCGACGAGCTTCTCCCGGAGCCGCTCGCCGGAGAGCCGCGTCGACACGATCTCGGAGACGATCCTCTCGCCCTCCTCCTCCATCCCTGGGCCCGGCGGATTGGCGGTCCGGAGCGCGTCGAGCGCCCCCGGAGCCGAAAGGCGCGACAGCTCCCGGCGGAGCTCTTCGAGGCTCTCGGCCACGAGACCCACCCGGAGCGGGAAGTGGACCCGGCTGGCCAGGGTGAACGCCACGTCGCCCATGCGCGCGCTGGCCCCCTCCTTCGAGAGCCAGCCCAGGAGATCGGAAACCCGCCTCTCGAGCGAGCCCCTGGTCTTCGCGGAGAGGAGAAAGAGCTGCGGGCCCTCGGAAGCGGGAGCGGGAGGGAGCTGCGGCGCTTCCTCGAGGACGAGGTGGGCGTTCGTCCCGCTGAACCCGAACGAGCTGACGGCGGCCCGGCGCGGCACTCCCGGCTCGCTCGCCCATTCCGCGAGGCGCGTGCTGACGAAGAACGGGCTGTCGGCGAGCCGCAGGTGCCTGTTCTCCCGCTCGAAGTGGAGCGACGGCGGGATCTTCCGGTGCCGGAGCGCCATCAGGACCTTGATGACGCTCGCGACGCCCGCGGCTGCGGTCGTGTGCCCGATGTTCGTCTTGACGGATCCGAGCGCGCAGAACTGCCTCCGGTCTGTCCGCTCGCGGAAGGACTTCGTCAGCGCCTCCACCTCGATGGGGTCTCCCAGCTTGGTGCCGGTGCCGTGCGCCTCGACGAGCGTGATCGTCCCCGGGTCGACCCCGGCCCGACGGTAGACCCGCGTCTCCAGCTCTGCCTGCGAGCGCGCGCTCGGAGCCGTGAGGCCGTTCGAGCGGCCGTCCTGGTTCACGCCGGAGCCCCGGATCACCCCGTAGACGTGGTCGGAGTCCGCCAGGGCCTCGGAAAGGCGCTTGAGGACGACGACGCCGACGGCCTCTCCCGGCACGAAGCCGTCCGCACGGTCGTCGAACGCCTTGCACCTGCCGTCGGGAGCCAGCATCCCGGCCTTCGTCATCTCGACGTAGGCGTCCTCGCCGAGGTACAGGGTGACCCCGCCGGCGAGGGCCAGGTCGGTCTCCCCGGCGAGGAGGCTCTGGCACGCCAGGTGGATCGCCACGAGCGACGAGGAGCAAGCCGTGTCGACGGCGATCGCGGGCCCCCGGAGGTCGAGGGCATAGGAGACCCGGCCGGCGAGGATCGAGTGGGCGTTGCCGAGCATCTCCTGCGCGGGGCGGGAGCCGTCGAGCCGGTCGCGGTACCGGTCGCTTCCCGTGACGCCGACCCAGACCCCCGTCGAGGAGCCGGCCAGCCCGTCGGCCGAGTACCCCGCGTCCTCCAGCGACCGCCACGTCTCCTCCAGGAAGAGGCGCTGCTGTGGGTCCATCAGCTCGGCGTCCGACGGCGAGATGCTGAAGAAGAGGGGGTCGAACCGGTCGACGTCGGCGAGGAACCCTCCCCACCGGCTCGTGCTGGTACCCGGCCGGCCGGGGTCCTCGTCGAAGAGGCGCGTGGAGTCCCACCGCTCCGGCGGGACCTCCGTGACGGAGCAGACCCCGGCCGCGAGGTTCGCCCAGAATTCGCGCACGTCGGCCGCCCCCGGGAAGCGCCCGGAGCAGCCGATGATGGCGATGTCGCGCGAGGGAGCCGCCCCCGGGGACGGCCCGCCCTCCCCTCCCGGCCCGGACGAGGCCTCGACCCGGGAAACGTCCGCGACCTCCCGGTCCGGCAGGAGGCCATGGAGGTGCCGGGCGAGGGCCTCGAGGGTGGAGTGGTCGTAGAGGGTGCTCGCCGCGAGGTCGAGACGGAGCAGCCGGCTCAGCTCGCGGACGAACTCGACGCCCAGGATGGAGTCGACGCCCAGGTCCACGAAGGCCCTGGTGGGAGCGAGGCGGGACGGCTCCACGTAGAGGACGGCCGCGAGCGTCTCCGCCAGCATCTCCTGCAGCTGCGCCGGGGAGAGCGCCGGGAGCGGCGCGGAAGGACCGGAGGGAGCGACAGCCAGCTCGGGAGCAGCGGCGGCCTCCGGAGCGGCGGGGAACGGGAGCGTCTGCGCCCCCGCTTCCAGAAGGTGCGTGGTGAGCCGGGCGAGGGTTGGGTGGTCGTAGAGGTCGGTGGCCCTGAAGCTCCGGCCGGTCATCCTCTCGACCTGGCGCGCGAACTCCACCGTGAGGATCGAGTCGAGCCCCAGGTCGACGAAGGGTCGGTCCGCGTCGAGCTTCGCCGCGTCGGCGTAGAGGACGGAGGCGAGCTCTTCCTTCAGGCGCGCGGCCAGGCCGGCTCGGCTCTCGCCGCGCGGCTCGCCCGTTCCTCGCGCGGCCGGCGGCGCGGCCGGCGGGACCAGCGGAGCGGGAGGGGTTGAAGGCGGCTCGGGCCGACTGGCGCCGGCGGGCTCCCGTTCCCCGGCCAGCGGCCGCAGGACGAGCCTGCCGGCCGCCACCCTGCGGGGAGCCTCGGCGGCGCCGGCACCGTACCTGACGTCCTCGAACGGGTGGCCCGGAAGCGGGATCCGGCGCCTGCGCCCCGTGTGAAGCGGGTGGAGCGGCTTCCAGTCGACGGCTTCGCCCCCTTCCCATCGCCGGGCGAGATCCGAGAGGTCCGAGGCCCCGGCAGCGTTGCTGGTGCCCGGAATCGAGGGCAGCCGGTGGGAGCCCCCCGCGGCGACCGCGAGGAGCTTCTCGCGGAGCTCGGCAACGCTCGCGGCGACGATGGCGACCCGCTCGGCCATCGCCTCGCGCCCGGCCTGGAGCGTGAACGCGAGGTCGTGCAGGAGGACGCCCCGGCCGGCCTCTCCCTCCAGGAAGGCGGCCAGCTCGCGGCACTGGGCGACGAGGCGCGGGCGGTCGGCCGCCGACAACGGGACGAGAGCGGCCCCTGTCCCGGCCGTCCGGGCCTCCTCGAGGTGCTCCTCGAGAACCACGTGGGCGTTCGCCCCGCCGAACCCGAAGGAGCTCACTCCCGCCCGCCGGGGGACGGGGGCGCCGTCGCTCCCCTCCAGCCGGCCCCATTCCTGGTTCTCCCGGACGAGGTAGAAGGGGCTCTCTCCCAGGTCGACGAGGGGGTTGACCTCCTCGTTGTGGAGCAGCCCGGGGAGCTTTCCGTGGCGCATCGCCAGCGCCACCTTGACGACACCCGCCACGCCCGCCGCCGCCTCGAGGTGCCCCAGGTTCGTCTTCAGGGAGCCGATGCCGCACGTGGGGCGAGAGGGCGGAGGGAGCCCCCGCCTCTCGTGGAGCGTGGTGAACGCTGCCTTGAGCCCGTTGACCTCGATGGGGTCGCCGAGCGCGGTACCGGTGCCGTGAGCCTCCACGTAGGTCACGGTCCTCGGATCCACGCCCGCAGCGCTCTGCGCCTCGACGATCAGCTCCGCCTGCGCCCGGGGGTTCGGCGAGGTGAGCGAGTGGGTGCGCCCCCCGTGGTTCTCGGCGGTCCCGAGGATGACGGCGTGAATCGTGTCGCCGTCCGCGATCGCCTCGGAGAGAGGCCGCAGCAGGAGGAGCGCGGCCCCCTCGCCTCTCACGTAACCGTTGGCGCCCCGGTCGAATGCCCGGCAGCGTCCCTCGGGGCTCAGCATGCGCCCCTGGCTGAGCGCCACGTACGAGAGGGGGCTCAGGATGACGTTCACGCCGCCGGCGAGGGCCGCACGGCACTCCCCCCGCTGGACCGAGACGACGGCGCGGTGAAGGGCGACGAGCGAGCTCGAGCACGCCGTGTCCACGGTGGCGCTCGGCCCGCACAGGTCGAAGAGGTACGAGATCCGGTTGGCCAGGACCGCGTGCGAGAGCCCGGAAAGCGTGTGGGGCGTGACCGGCGCCCCGCGGCGAAAGACGGTCTCCTCGAAGTCGAATCCGGAGGCCCCCACGAAGACCCCGGTCCGCGTCCCGGCGAAGGAGGAGGGGGCGTGGCCGGAGTGCTCGAAGGCCCGCCAGGCGGCGCGCAGGAGGAGCCGCTGCTGGGGGTCCATCCGCTCGGCCTCGCGCGGGGAGATGCCGAAGAACGCCGCGTCGAAGGCGTCGACGTCGGGGACGAAGCCTCCCCATCGCGACACGCTCTTTCCCTCCTCCCCCTCGCTTCCCTGGATGGCCTCCGCTTGCCAGCGCTCGGGAGGGATCACCGAGATGAGGTCGGTGCCGTTCCAGAGATGCTCCCAGAGCTCGTCCAGGGTCGCGGCGCCCGGGAAGATCCCGCCGATCCCGACGATCGCCACCGGCTCCGGCCTGCCGCCGCCCCCGTGCCGCCCGCCGGAGAGAGCCCGCGCGTCCGCGGTCTCCAGGCTCTTTGCCTGCCGCGAGAGGAGGTGGCTCGCAACGCGCCGCAGGGTCGTCTGCTCGTAGAAGAGGGTCGCCTCGACGGGGGTGTCGAACCGGCGGCTCAGCTCCGCCGCCAGGGCCGTGAACCGGACGGAGTCGACCCCGTATTCGCCGAGGGGGCGGAGCGGGTCGATCCGCTCGGGAAGCACGTGGACCAGGCGCCCCACGATCCGGGCCAGCGTCTGCTCCACCGCGGCGGCCTCCCACCGAACCGGCTCTCCGGGCTCATTCGCCGTCTGACTCGAAGGTCGCAGCGCCTCGCCGGAGAGCGTTCCCCCGCACCGGGAGCGGAGCTCGTCGAGGCTTTCCGTCGAGAGAGCCCGGCGGTCCGCCTTCCGGTTCGGGGTCAGCGGCAGCCCGGCCAGCGGGACGTAGGTCGACGGGAGCATCGCGGCCGGGAGCCATGCGGCGAGCGCCCGCGCGCAGGCGGCCGCCGGGTCGGAGCCCGGCTCGGCGGGGACGACGAAGGCGAAGAGCTGGTCCTGCCCCGTGGCGTCGGGCCTGAGGACGACGGCCGCGTCGCGGATTCCCTCGACCCGGGCAAGCGCGTTCTCCACCTCCCCCAGCTCGATCCTCACGCCGCGGAGTTTCACCTGAGAGTCCCGCCGGCCGAGGAGCTCGATCCGCCCGTCGAAGAGGAACCGGCCCCGGTCGCCCGTGAGGTAGAGCCGCCCGTTGCCGAACGGGGTGCCGAAGGGGTCGGGGACGAACGCCGCGCCCGTGAGGTCGGGCCGCTGGTGGTAGCCCTCGGCGACGCCCTCCCCCCCGATGGCGACCTCGCCCGCGACGCCGGGCGCCACCGGGAGCCCCGCCGGATCGAGGACGTAGACGGCCGTGTTCGCGATGGGTCGCCCCACGTCGACCCGCTCGCCGGCCACGACGCGGCCCGCGGTGGACCAGATCGTCGTCTCGGTCGGGCCGTAGACGTTCCAGAGCTCGTCGCCCACGCCGAGTAGCCGGTCGGCCAGCTCGGGGGAGAGGCGCTCGCCGCCGCAGAGGAGCTTCAGCGGGCGGGTGCGCTTCCAGCCGGCGGCGAGGAGCATCCGGAAGGTGGCGGGCGTCGCCTGGAGGACCGTCGCGCCTCCGGCCTCCAGGCTCCGACGCAGGCGGGCCCCGTCCCGCGTCTCCTCGGCCGGCGCGATCTCGACGACTCCCCCGGTCACGAGCGGCAGGAAGAGCTCCAGCGCGGCGATGTCGAACGAGATCGTCGTGACCGCCAGGAGGCGGTCCGCTCCGGAAAACCCGGGCCGCTCCGCCATCGAGAGGAGCAGGTTCGTCAGGGAGCGGTGCGACACCCGCGTCCCCTTGGGCCGGCCCGTGGAGCCCGACGTGTAGATGACGTAGGCGAGGCCGTGCCCCGGAACGGGCGAGGAGGCCCCCGCGGGCCGACCGGGAAGCTCGCCGGCGTCCGCGCCAGCGCCGTCGTCGACCTCCACGATCTTCACGCCGAGGTCGGAGGCCAGGGCGGGGAGCCACCCGAAGCCCCCGGAGGCGAGGGAGGCGGCGGAAGTAGCGGAGGCCGTGGAACTGGCGAAGGTCGCGGAGGTCACGATGGCCGCGAGGCCGCTGTCCCGGACCATGAACTCCAGCCGCTCCCTCGGGAACGCCGGGTCCAGCGGGACGTAGGCGGCGCCGGTCTGGAGGACCCCGAGGAGCGCGGCGGGGAGGCTCGCCGACCTGTCCAGGAGGACGCCCACGAGCGAGGAGGGCCCGATCCCTTCTGCCGCGAGGCGCCGGGCGAGGCGGGCCGAGCGCCTCGCGAGCTCCCCGTAGGTGAGGCTCTCCTGCCGGGCCACGACGGCGAGAGCGCCCTCCCTCTCCCGGGCGCGCTCCGCGAAGAGGTCGTGGACGCGCCGGTCGAGCGGGAAGTCCCGCGCCGTGTCGTTCCACGTCACCACGACGCGTCGACGCTCCTCCTCGCCGAGGAGGGGGAGGGCCGCGGCCAGCACGTCGGGCGTTTCGAACGAAGCCTCGACGAGGCGGAGGTACTGCCCCGCCATCCCGCGCACGGTCGCCTCGTCGAACAGCTCGGGGTCGTACTTGAAGTTGAGCCGGACGCGGCCGCGGTCCCTGGTCAGCTCGAGCGTCAGGTCGCGCTCCCCTTCCTGGAGGACCTCGGGGACTCTCTCCAGGAGAAGCCGCCCCTCTCCCGCGAAGCCGTGGACGGGGTCCCTCCACCCCAGGTCGTAGAAGGCGACGGGAAGCGGCGGACGCGGCAGGGAGCCCGCCGAGGCGCGGGCCTCGTCGAGGATCGCGGGGAGCGGGAGCGCCGCCTGGTCGAGGGCCGCCGTCAGCGCATCGTGGACCCGGCGTCTCAGGCCGCGGGCGGTCGGGTCGCCGGAGAGGTCCACCACGACGGGGACGACGTTCATGAAGAGACCGGTCGCTCCCTCGAATCCGGCCGGCCGTCCCGACACGGGAAGGGCGACGGCGACGCTGGCCTCCTCGGTGTGGCGGTGCAGGAGCAGGTGGAGCGGGGCCAGCCAGGCCGCGACCCGGGTGATTCCCTCGGCGGCGGCGACGGCCGCCGCCCGCGCGAAGAGAGTCTCGTCCGCCTCGATCCAGACCGTCTCCCCCCGGTGCCGCGGGACCTCGGGGCGCCGGTGGTCGAGCGCCAGCGGGAGCGGCGGCAGCCCACGCGGGAGGAGCGCTCGCCACGAGGCGCGCAGCCGTTCCCCCTCCGGTCCGCCGAGAAGCCGGCTCTGCCACGACACGAAGTCGCGGTACGACGGCCCCGCGGGGGGAGCCGGGAGCGGCAGCCCCTGGCGGATCCGCGCGTACAGCTCGGTCAGGTCGGCGAGCAGCGCCTCCAGGGTCAACGCGTCCGTGACGACGTGATGGAGGGCGAGGAGCAGGAGGGGGCGCTCCCCGGGGAAGAGCGCTGCCCTGAGGAGCGAATCGCGAGTGAGGTCGAAGGAGCGGTGCCCCTCCTCCCGGACGAGGTCGACCACCTGGTCCCCGGAGAGTCCCGCCACGTCGCGGACTTCGAGAGGGACCCCGGCGGCGCGCCGGACGAACTGGACCGGCTCGCCCCCCTCCTCGCGAAGGCCGGTGCGAAGGACGGGGTGCCTCGCGACGACTCCTTCGAGAGCCATCGCGAGGACCCGCAGGTCCACGTCCACCGGAAGGCGGAAGGCCGCGGGGCAGCACGATGAGTAGGCACCCGGTGCGAGCCGCTCGACGTTCCAGAAGAAACGCTGCATCGCCGAGAGGGGAAAGGCTTCTTCCGTCTCCGGGCTGCCGGCCAGGGGCTCGAGGGGGCCCGGAAAGCGCCCTGCCGTCCCGATCGCGGCGACCGGCTCGTTGCCGACATGACCTTCCCGGACAGGCTCTCCCGCGGGCAAGGCGGCCGAGAGGTGCGCGGCGAGCTGCTCGAGGGTGGGGTGCTGGTAGAGCGACGCGACCGGGACCCTCAGCGACAGGCTCCGCTCGATCCCCGCGGCGAAGGCCGCGAGCCGGATGGAGTCGAAGCCCAGGTCCACGAGGTGGGCCCGGCCGTCGAGGCTCCCGCTCCGCCCGAGCGTCTCCGCCGCCAGGCTCGCGAGCCGCGGGAGGAGGGTGGTGCCCTCCCCGGCGCCCTCCGCCTTGCCCGCGACAGCGGCCCGCCCGACCTCGCCCTCCGCGCCGGGCGCCGCCGGGCGACCGTGGACCGCCTCGATGCGCGAGACCTCCCACGTCGACAGCAGCTTGCGGTCCACCTTGTTGTTCGGGGTGAACGGCAGCTTCGCGACGAGCACCGTCTCCGCCGGCACCATGTACTCCGGCAGCCGGCCGCGGAGGTCCATCAGGATGGCCCGGCCGTCGACGGCCCCTCCCCCCCCGTCCCCGGGGACGATGAAGGCCACGAGCCGCTCCTGCCCGTCGGCCTCCCGGCGGAGCGCGACGGCCGCGTCGCGGACCCCGCCGTCGCGGAGTAGCGCGGACTCCACCTCTCCCAGCTCGATCCGGTAGCCGCGGAGCTTCACCTGGAGGTCCCCGCGCCCGAGGAACTCGACGCGGCCGCTGGGCAGGAACCGCCCCAGGTCCCCCGATCGGTAGAGCGGCTCGCCGGGGACGAAGGGATCGGGGAGGAACCTGGCGGCGGTCTCCCCGGGGCGGTTCAGGTAGCCCGGCGAGACGCCGACCCCGCCGATGCAGATCTCCCCCGGCTCCCCCACGCCGACCGGGTTCAGGCGATCGTCGAGGACGTAATGGCGGTAGTTCGGGAGCGGCAGCCCGAGCGTGATGTGGCTTCCGGGAAGGACCTCCTCGAGCGACGAGAGGACGGTGGTCTCGGTCGGTCCGTAGCCGGAGAAGAGCCGGTCGACGCGCGCGAGCACCTGGTCGGCCAGCTCGCGGCTCAGCGCCTCTCCCGCGGTCACGATCGTGATGGGAAGCCTGCGCGTCCACCCGCCGGCGAGGAGGAGGCGCCAGGTGCCCGGCGTGGCCTGCAGGTAGGTCATCCGCCCCGACTCCACCTTCTCGCGGAGCAGGACGCCGTCGTGCGTGACCGCCGTGGGGAGCACCTCGAGCCACCCCCCCGTCACGAGCGGCAGGAAGAAGTCGAAGACCGACAGGTCGAAGCAGACCGACGAGATCGCGAGCAGGCCGTCCGAGCGGGAGAAGCCCGTCTTCCTCGCGACGCCGAGGAGGAGGTTCGTCACCGACTCGTGCCGGACGGGGACCATCTTCGGACGCCCCGTCGATCCGGACGTGGCGATCACGTAGGCCGGGTTCTCCGGCCGGGCCCGGCGGTGCGTGAAGAGGAGCCCCCCGAACCACTCCCGGCTCGCGGCAGGCTCTTCCCGGCCTTCGCCGTCGAGGAGCACCGGACGGTGCGCCCCCTCGGGGAGGCGGGACCGGAGGCTCCGGTCCGTGACGACGAGCGGCGCGAGCGTGTCGTCGAGGATCATCCCGATCCTCTCCGCGGGGTAGGCCGGGTCGAGGGGAACGTACGCGCCCCCCGCCTTCAGGATCCCGAGGAGCGCCACGACGAGCTCGATCCCGCGGTCCAGGAAGACCCCGACGAGGGAGCCGGGTTCCACTCCCAGGGCGACGAGCCTCTCGGCCAGCCGGGCGGCCTGCCTGTTCAGCTCGCCGTACGAGAGGCTCCTGCCCTCGAACGCCACGGCCATCGCGGCGGGCCTGCCACGCACCTGCTCGAGGAAGAGGTCCAGGAGGGTCCTCCCGGGTGGGAAGGGGGTCCTCGTGTCGTTCCACTCCTCGACGACGAGGTGGCGCTCGACCTCGCCGACGAGGGAGACCTCCGAGAGCGCCGTGCCCGGCCGGGCCGCGGCCGCTTCCAGGAAGAGCGTGAACCGGCGGGCCATCCGCTCCGCGTCCCCGTCGGAAAGGAGGGCCCGGTCGTGGACGAACCGCATCGACGAGCCGTCCTCGGCCACGGCGAGGAGGAGCGCCGCGCCTCTAGGGAGAACGGATCGCGCCGGATCGGGGACGATCTCGCAACGGACCGGGCCGTTCAGGTCCACGTCCCGCAGGGCGGGATACCGGAACGTCACGTCCCGTGAGAAGGGGCCGCGCTCCTCGAGCGATCGAAGGTCGTCGGCGAGCCGGGCGATGACCTCCCCCACCGGCTCCTCTCCTGGCGGCTCGACGGCGAGCGGGAGGTACTCCGCGAGGAGGGAGGAAAGCCCGGCCCGCGAGAGGTCGTCCTGTCGATCTTCATGGAGGTGACGGACCGCCAGGCGGAACGGCTCGCGGGTCGCCCAGCGGCTCCAGAAGGCGGCGAAAGCGGCCACCCCGGCCCGCCCCTCGCGAACGAGGCTCGCCGCGCCGGTCCCGGGACCCGCGGCGAACGAGCCGATCCCTGCCCCGCCCGTGGGCCGCGCGGCCTGCTCCTGCGGCGCGGCGGGAGAGAGCCGGCCCAGCCGCTCCACGAAGAAGGCCTCCTGCCGGACGGCCCGCGAGCAGCCCTTCGAGAGGAGTTCCACCTGCTCCGCCCCCGGCGAGTCGAGGCGCATCCCTTTCCGCCAGCTCTTCGCCAGCTCGTCCGGCCCGACCCGGGTTCCCTCCATCGTCAGGACGAAAGGAATCCGCACGTCGCCACGTCCGGTCGCGACCGTCGCCCCCCCGGGCGAGACGTCGACGAGGGTGCCGGGGGGAAGCCCGGAGACCGAGTCCAGCACCTCCAGGGCAGGGACGATGAGGAGTTCCGGCCTCCGGGAAGCGTCGCGAGGCGCCACCAGCTTCGCCGTCCCGAAGGGGTTCGGGTGGGGACCGAAGTCGAGGGCGCGGCAGAGGGAGTCGATCTCCTGCGCGGGACGCCCCCAGTCGATCACCATCGCGCCGGGGGGCCTCTGGAAGCGCCGGTAGAGAGTCCTTTGCCCCAGCTCCTGCGGGGTCCCCGCGCCGCCGCGCTCGAGAGCGTCGAGGACCTCGGGGAAGCTCTCGAGGCCGGCCTGGAACGCCTTCAGGTTGAGGGTGAGCGCGGTCTCGGCCGGGTCGACGGCCAGCGTCCGCCGGGCCAGGATCGGCCCGTCGTCCACCCCGGCGCTCATCCGGTGCCACGAGACGCCGTGGACCTTCTCGCCCTGCAGGATCGCCCACGTCGTGGAGTGGACCCCCGCGTACCGCGGAAGCGGCCCGTCGTGGAAATTCACCGCGCCCCGCTCTGCCAGCGCCAGCGACTCGGCCGAGAGGAGCTCCTCGTTCGAGACGCTGAAGAGGTAGTCGAGGTGCGTCCCTTCGAGCGCAGGGCGCAGCTCTTCCGCCCGCGCCGTGAGCCGGGCCGGGATCCCCCGCTCCCCGGCCCACCGGCGGAGCTCGGGATTCGGCGACGAGACCCCTGCGACCCGGTAGCCGCGCGAAACGAGGACCTCGGCGCACTGGACGAGGAGGCTGCGTTCCCCGACGAGCCAGCAGGTGGCGAAGGAGCGGGCGCCCCCGGCCGCCTCTCGGAGCGTTCCCCTTCCCTCCGTCACGACGCCGCCATCCCGCGGGCGTCCCGCGCGAAGCTCGCGAGGCGTTCCGAAAGGACTCGCGCCGCGCCGCACATGAGGCGCTCGGCCAGATCGTCGACGTGCCTCGCGCGCCAGTCCTCGAGCGGCGTGCCCCGGACCCAGCGATTGAAGGCCCCGAGGGCCGGCCCGCACTGGACCTGGTAGTCCACGACGCGATCGGGGTCCCCTTCCATCGCCCACCGGTTCGACTGGAAGAAGTACCAGCGGAAGACGAGCGCCATCTTCTGCCTGGGGCTTCTCTCTGCCCGTCGCAGCTCCTCCGGCAGCGCCTCCTCGTAGTACCGGCGCGTCTCCGCGAAGACCTCCTCGAACGTCTTCCCGAAGTAGCGGGACTCGACCTGCCGCCGCGTCGCCGCATCGACCGACTCCCAGGAGGCGTGCTGGCGGTAGAGGTCGTAGAGCTTGCTCGCGCGCGCCGGGAAGAAGACCCCCTTCCGGAGCACCTGGATCTTCGCCCCCATCTCGAACAGGTCGCCCGCCGGGGCGATCGCGGTGTCCTGGACGTCCGCCCCCTGGAGCATCTCCTTGACCCGGTCGCTCGTCCCCGCCTCGACCGTGCACTGGTTGATCGAGCCGGTGAGGACGAAGTCGGCCCCCAGGAGGAACGCCGCGGCCACCGCCTCCGGCGTCCCGAGGCCGCCCGCGGCCCCGATGCGGGGCGCATCCGGATAGCCGAACCGCTCCTGAAGCTCGTCCCGCAGGCGCATCATCGACGGAACCAGGACCAGCGCCACCCCCTGGTCGGTGTGCCCGCCCGAGTCGGCCTCGGCGCAGACGTCGTGGGCCATGGGGATGGAAGCCGCCAGGTCGGCCTCCTGCGCCGTGATCTTTCCCGCGTCCCGGAGGGACTGGAGGATCGGGCCCGGCGGCGGAGAGAGAAACTGGCGGGCGATCTCGGGGCGCGAGACCTTCGCGAGGACGCGGTGCGGCGCCGCCACCGTGCCGTCCGCGCGCCGCTCGAGGCCCGTGACCCGGTACCGGACGAGGGCGGGAGTCATCTGCAGGAACGCCGCCGCCTCGGCGCACGGGACACCCCCCCGGAGGAAGAGGTCCACCGTCCGCTCCTCCAGCGCCGGGTCCGTCCCCTGGGAGAGGAAGTTCGCCCCGTACGGCTGCGCCGGTCCGAGCGTCGCCTGGAGGAATCGGACGTCCGCCTCCACCCGGTCGAGCGGGAGGCCGCCGGTCCCCAGGAAGCCGAGCAGGCCCGCCCGTCCCATCCGGGTCACGAGCTCCTTCGAGCCGATCCCCTTGTACATGGCCCCGGCGACGTAGGCGTACCGGACGCCGTGCTCGCGCCGGAAGGCGGCGCTGCCGAGGCGCGACGGGTCGACCGGGAGTGCCGTCTCCATCCGTTCAGCTCCCGAAGCGCGACTCGATCCGGCCGCGGACCTCGGCCTGGGCGAAGGTGACCCGGTGCATGGCCAGCTCGCTCTCGACGACGGCCGGAAGGGCCTCGCGAATGGGCCTGGCCAGCTGCCGCTTCAGCTCCTCCAGGGCGACGCGCGGCTTGTCGGCCAGCTCCCGCGCCAGGGCCAGGCCCGTCTCGACGACCTTCTCCCGCTTCACCACCCGCATCCCGGCGCCCCGGTCGCGGAGCTCGCCGCCGTGGTAGCTGGCGGCGGTGTAGAGCATTTCGGTGCCCAGGCACTCCCCGAACTTCCGCGGCACGATGTAGGTCGCCCCCATCCCGGGCGTGAAGCCGTACCGCATGAAGTTCGCGGCGTAGAGCGACTCCTCCGAGAGGACGAGGAGGTCCGCGAAACAGCCCAGGGCGAGCCCGCCTCCGAGGGCGTGCCCCTGCATCGCGGCGATCACCGGGATGCGGCAGCGGAGGAAGACGTCGAAGAAGCCCGCGTCGACGAACTGGAGCTTCCCCTCGAGGATGGAGAGCAGCTCTTCCTTCGTCCCTCCGCAGCAGAAGTAGGTGTCGTAGCCGTGCACGACGACGACCCTGAGGTCCGGGTCGGCCTCCACCTCGGCGAAGGCCCCGAGGAGAGCCTGGACGAAGGGACGCGAGAACGTGTTCCTGCTGGCGCGGTCCTCCAGGACGACGACTCCGATGCCGTTCCCGGCGCGCTTCAGGGAGACGACCTCGCTCACGGATTCCTCCTCACCGCGCGTCCCAGGGGAACCTTCCCTCCCTCGCGAACCGCCGCATGTTCTCCTGGACGGCCGGGGCCGCCGCGAGGCGCGAGATCTCGTCCACGGCGTCCCGCTCCATGGCGTCGGTGATCACCCACATCCGCCGGAAGTAGCTCTTGAGCTCCACGATGGTCGACTCCTCCAGCTTGCCGATCCGGAGGAGCAGACGGCGCAGCGGCTCGTCCAGGTCGTCCGCCACCTCGTCGACGAGGTGGAAAGCGAGCGCCTCCCGGGCCGGGACGGGCAACGTGGAGAGCGTCATGGTGTAGGTCTTCTGGAAGCCGACCCGCCGGATGAGGTACGGCACCACGCACGCCGGGAGGAGTCCCCACAGCGCCTCGGAAAGGGCGAACTGGGAGCGCTCCGTGGCCAGGACGAAGTCGCTCGCCGCCGCCAGACCGACCCCCCCCGCCGTCACGCGCCCGTCCACGCGGGCCACGACGACCTTGGGGCTGAGGCTGAACCGTCGGAGGATCGCCATGTAGCCTTCCGCGCGGTCCGCCTCTCCCCCGCTGCCGTCCCCCGAGGCCTCCGCGAAGTCCATCCCCGTGCAGAAGGTCCCGGGCTGCCCGTCCAGGACGAAGAACCGGCAGGTGGGATCCCCCTCGGCCAGGTCGAGCGCCTGCCCGAGCTCCACGAGCATCCGGCCGTTGATGGCGTTCTGCCGTTCCGGACGCGAGAGCGTGACCGTCAGGACGCGCGCCGACTCCTTCAGGACGAGCGTCTCGAATGGCGGCGTCACGGCAGGCCCCCTCAGCTCCAGGAGTACTCGCGGTGGTAGTTGCGGATGCCGTCCAGGACGAGGAGTCCGCGTCCTGCGACCTGGGACTCGTAGAGCGGGGCGAGGGGGCCCCGATCCATCTCCCGGTCCTTCGTCCCGAAGGTCCAGCTGGCGTTCAGGTCGAGAATCCGGTCGTACTCCTCCATCGTGAGAGGGTACCGCTCCCGGAGCCGGTCGGCGAGCGCGAGGGACCGGAGCTTCTCCTGCGACCTGCTCGTGACGGTGCCGCTGAAGAACTCCGACGAGCAGCCGGACCCGTAGGCGAAGAGACCGACCCTCCGGGGAGCCCGGAAGTCGCCGCTGTCGACGATGCCCTGGAGCGCCAGGAAGAGCGTCGCGGAGTAGATGTTGCCGACCTCGACACAGTGGCGAAGCGACGGCAGGACCCGCCTCTCGAAGTCGGTGTCGCAGGCGGCCGGACCTGCCCGCTTCAGCTTCCGCATCATCATCCGGTGGGCTCCCTTGACCATCCCCCCGAACGGCGTGTGGAACGCGAGGTAGTCGAAGGTCGTGGCGAAGTCCGCGCCCTCCACCCTCTCCGCGTAGACCTCCCAGGACCTCTCGAGGCAGTCGAGGTACGAGAGGAGCGAGAGGTCGGGGTCTCCCGTCTCGAACTCCGCCGTCGGGCGGCAGGTGTCCATGACCTCGTAGCCCCAGTACCCGTTCGCCCCGAAGTCGAGGTCCAGGATCTCCGGGTTCTCCCCGACGAGCAGGGCCGCGGCGCCCGTCCCCTGGGACGGCTCGGCGTACGTCAGCTTGGCCGCCGCCCGGGCCGTGTCGGTCGCCACGACCAGGGCCTTCGCCCCCGGCGAGGCTCCCGACGCGACGAACGCCGCGGCGAGCTGGAGGGCGGCCGCTCCGCCGTAGCAGGCCTGCTTCACCTCGAAGAGGCGGCAGCGCCGCCCGAGGCCGAGGTGCCGGTGCACGTAGGTGCTGAGCGACTTCCCGAAGTCGATCCCCGACTCGGAGGCGGTGACGAGGAGCTCGATGCGCCCCCGCTCCGCGGCGTCCATCCTGTCCACGATCGGCCTGGCGGCGTTCACCCCGTTCGTGACGGGGTCCTCCCATGGGAAGCCGACCGCCTTCTTCTCCATCATCAGGTTGCCGAAGCGCTCCAGGTCGAGCCCTCGGGAACGGAAAAGCGTCCTCACGTCGAGGCACGCGCGGCCACCGTAGGAGTTCAGATCCTCGATTCCGACGGGCACGGGTCAGTACTCCTCGCTCTGAAGTCTGTGCAGCAGGACGCTGCTGTTGACGCCGCCGAATCCGAAGGAATTCGAGAGGGCCCAGGCCACCTCGACCTCCTCGGCCCTGCTTCCCACGAACCGCAGCAGCGGATCCACCGGCTCCTCCAGGTTCAGGTTCGGGTGGAGGAACCCGTGGCCGAGCTGCAGGACACACGCCACGAGCTCCACGAGCCCGGCAGCGTTGAGGCAGTGCCCCGTCAGCGACTTCGTCGAGTTGACCCACGGACGCGCGGGACCGAACACGGCCTTCAGCGCGGCGCACTCGCACGCGTCCCCCACGGGGGAAGAGCTGCCGTGCGCGTTCACGTAGCCCACGTCGGAAGGGGACGCGCCCGCCTCCTCCAGGGCCTTCCGCATCGCCCGCGCCTCGCCGTCCCCGCTCGGGCTCGGCAGGTGGGTTCCGTCGAGGACGAGCGACGTCCCGGCGATCTCTCCCAGCACCCTGACGCCCCGCTCCCGGGCCGACTCGGCCGTCTCCAGGACGAGACACGCGGCTCCCTCTCCCCAGACGAAGCCGCCGTGGCGACGGTCGAAGGGACGCGACGCCCGCTCGGGCTCGTCCTGGAAGGAGTCGGTGAGGGCGGCCCCCAGGAGGCCGTACGCCTCGAGGTCGAGGGCCCCCAGGTCCGCCGAGGCGCCGCACACCAGAACGCAGCGCGCGTCCCCCGCCCGGAGGACCCGTACCGCGTTCCAGACCGCGACGTTCCCGCTCCCCGAGGCCCCGCTCACCGTGAAGCCGAAGCCCCGGGTTCCCAGGATCTCGCTGACGCAGCCGACCTGGCTGGAGTCGAGCGCCCAGATCGCGTACTTCGGGTTGACCCTCCCGGTCTCGCGAAACTTCTCCCAGGCCTCGCCGGTGTACCCCGTGGCCAGGTTGCTCCCCGCCACGACGACCCCTATCTCCTCGGGTGCGACCGGCACCCTGTGGAGTCTCGCGTCGAGGAAGGCCTGCACCGCGACGCAGGCCGAAAGGCGCACCCCGCCGGGCGCGCTCGCGAGGATCTTCCGGGCCCGCGCGCCCGGACCGGCCGCCGGGCCTTCGAGCCCCCCGAAGAAGCTCTGCCACGAGAAGTCCCGGACCCGGGCGGCGACCGTGACCGACACGCCCGGCATCTCCTCGAGGCGGCCCACGCCGCAGGAACCTCGCCGCAGGCCATCCTCGAAGGACGCGACGTCGTGTCCGATGCTCGTCACGACGCCGAGGCCCGTGACGACGATGCGGGGCCCTGCGTTCCTCACGGACTCTCCCCTCCCCCGAGGTGGCGGTGCAGGACGTCCACGAGCCCCTGGAGGTTCGAGACGCCGTGGAGCTCGACCCGGGGAATCCGCAGGTCCAGCTGCTCGAGGACCGCCATCGAGATCTCGACCCGGTCCACCGAGTTCGCGCCCAGCTCCAGGAGGGAGACCCCCGGGACGACCGCGTCGGGGCTCACGTCCACGAGAACCTCGAGGACCTTCGCCTTCACGACCTGGAAGATCATCTCGCGCGTCACGATCTCTCCTCCTCGGCGACCCGGAGGGCGGCTTCCACCGTGGCCAGGTTCGCCGCGTCCCTCGCGAAGGGAGTCACGACAGGAAAGACGAGCGAGGCGGAGCCCGGGCGCGTATTCGTCCGGACGAACGACGCGAGCGTCCCCGAAGGCCCGAGGTCCACGTAGGAGTGGGGGCCTCGCTCCTCCATCCAGTCGACCGTCCTCTGGAACTGGACCGGACCGCGCGTCACGCCCCACAGGGAATCGGCGCCCGCGACGGGGACGATGCCCGCCCACCGGGCCGAGACGAGAGGGAACCGCGGGGGACGCACCTCGAGGGTGGAGAGCAGCTCCTTCCACTCGCCGGCGACCGCGTCGACGGCGGGCGAGTGGAACGCGATCCGGATCGGGAGCCGGACGGAGTCGACCTGCCGCTCCCGGAAGAGCCGCTCGAGCTCGTCCAGGTCCCGGCCGCTCCCCGTGAGGACGAAGTGGCGCGGCGTGTTCACCGCCGCGACCGAGACGCCCGGGAAGCGGCTCCGATCCGCTTCGAAGCCGGCCAGGGGGGCCAGCACGGCCAGCATCCCGCCGGACACGCCGCTTCGCTCCAGGGCCTCGGCCTGACGGAAGGTCGAGAGGAGAGCCTCTCTCCAGGGGATGACCTCGGCGACCGCCGCGGCGACGAACTCGCCGAGGCTGTAGCCGAGGAGGAAGTCCGGCACGAGGCCGCGGTCGAGGAAGAGCCGCGCCATCGCGTACTGGAAGAGGAAGAGCCCCGGATGCGTGTACCGCGTCAGGTCGAACGGGTCGAAGCGGCCCCCCTCGTGCCGGTAGATCACGTCGGCCAGGGAGGTGCCGAGGGGACCCTCGAGGAGCGCGCTCCCCTCGTCCACGACCCCCCGGAAGACGGGCTCGCCTTCGTACAGCTCTCGGCCCATCGCGTAGTACTGGCTCCCCTGCCCGGAGAACATGAAGACGACGGACCGCCTCACGGCTCGGCCTCCAGCCTCTCGGCGAGCCACGCCGCAACCCCGGCTCCGAGGGAGCTCTTCCGGGGAAGGACGATCGCGAACGCGAACCCGCCCACGATGCTGCTCTCGAACCGGTACTGGCCGAAGTTGCGGAAGCGCCCCTCCGCGGAACCGTTCCGAAAGACCACCGACTCCACCGCGAGCACCTCGAAGGGAGTCGTCAGCCCGCAGCGAAGGACCTTGGAGAGGGCCTCCTTCGCGGTCCAGAGCTGCGTCACGCGGCGAAGGGCCTCGTCCGGAGAGAGAGTCGCCGTGTCCACCTCGGCCAGGCTCACCTGCGTCTGGAGGGTCCCGAGGCGATCCGGCTCGAGCCGTTCCAGGTCGATGGCGAGCGGGTGGGCCGCGGGGAACGCCACCGCCGCGGCCGCCCCCCCGCTGTGCGTGAGGCAGACGGCCGCGAGGCTCGACCCCACACGCGGATTACCGCTCCGCGTGGAGGGGGTCCAGGGGAATCCCGGCGGTCCAGGTTCCCCCGGAACACGTTCGTGCCGGACCAGGGGCTGCTGGAATATCCCGTTGACCACCTCCAGTGTGGCCCAGTCCCTCTCGCCGAGGTACTCGCCGAGCGCGACCTTGGCCACGAAGCGTCCGAGGAGGAACTCGTCGCGGCGTCGCTCGAAACGGAGCCCCTCGTAAGTCCTGAGCTCGTTCTCGTGGAGTACGTCGCCCCGCCGGGCCTCCACGGCCCGCGCCCAGGATGGCGCGGCGCACGCCAGGAAGGCCGGGACCGCCTCGCCCCCGCGCGTCAGCCCCAGCGCGAGGGGTGAGAACGCCCCCGTCTCCACAGGCGCGGGCGCCGCGGCCAGATTCACGCTCTCGCCGCGGCCCGGATCTGCCGGAGGAGGCCCGAGAGGACCGCACCCGGCCCGACCTCGACGAACTCGGGGGCTGGCTGGCCGAGGAGGTACTGGATGCTCTCGCACCAGCGAACGGGAGAGCTGATCTGCCGCGCGAGGAGGTCCAGCGTCTCGCCGGGGCCGTAGGGGCGCGCGGTGACGTTCGAGATGACCGGGATCGCGAGCGGCCGGAACTCGACCGGCGAGCCGAAGCGGCGGAAGGCGACGGCCGCGTCCACCATGGCCCGCGAGTGGAAGGCCGCGCTGACCTTGAGCGGGACGAACAGCTGCGCCCCGGCCGCCTCGAACGCCTCCCTCGAGGCGCTCACCTCGTCGACCGGCCCGGAGACGACGAGCTGCTTCGGCGCGTTCAGGTTCGCGACGTCCAGCCCGGAGAAGCGCGGGTCCGAAAGGACTTCCTCGACCCGCGCCGCGGGGAGGCCGACGACGGCCGCCATCCCTCCCCCCCGTGCCCGGGCCATCAGGTCGCCCCGCTTCTTCACGAGGCGGAGCCCCGTCGCGAAGTCGAAGGCTCCCGCGGCGAAGAGGGCGTCGTACTCCCCCAGGCTGTGCCCCGCGACGAAGTCCGGAGGGGGCGCGCCGGCCGCCTGGCGGTCGAGATAGGTCAGGGCATTCACGACGAAGAGCGCCGGCTGCGTGTGGTCCGTCCGGTCGAGGAGCTGGTCGGGATCCTCCAGACAGAGCCTCTCGACCGACCATCCCAGGATGTCGTCCGCGTGCGTCACCTCGCGGGGGAACTTCGCGAAGAGCTCCGCCCCCATGCCGACCTTCTGGGAACCCTGTCCCGGGAAGAGCGCGATCCTCGTCATGGCAAGTGCCCGATCGTCGCCGTCACCGTCATTCCTCCACCTTGCTCTGCGGTGTCCTCAGGATCACGGCCCAGCGGTGGAAGATGACGATCATGAGGGCGGCCAACCCGAACATCCAGAACCAGACCTTCTCGCGAATCATGGTCTCCGGCCTCCTCATGTACAGGCAGAGCTCGTGGCCGAAAAGGGTGTGGATCACTTCGTCTCCGAGATGGTTCAACGAGCTCTCCGGGTAGTACTGCTCGACGTAGCCCCAAACCCCCATGCAGAGCCCGAGGAAGGAGAGTTGCTCGACGAAGCGGACCACGAGGAACGCGATCTGCGAGAGCTTGCTCACGCGCTTGTTGAAGAGGCGGGTCACCTGCCGCACGGTCGGCGCCAGGACCGCGACGACGTTATCGAGGTCCTGGATCCTGCTCTTCGCGGTCGAAAGGAAGCTCTGGAGCCCGCTCGAGTCGATTCCCCCACGCCCGGACAGTTTCGCCCGCAGCCTCTTCCGCCTCTTCTTCTGCTCCTCCCTCGCCCGGTCCGAGAAGTAGCGCCGCACCTCTTTCCGGCTGTCGAGGTGCGGGTTGAGCCGGTAGACGATGGAGTCGAACTGGAAGCTCGCCCGGAAGTACCGGAGCACGTCCGAGCGCATCGGAATCTTGTACCGGCGGGAGATCTCGGCCATCGCCGACATCGCCCGCCCCGAGCACCTCTCCTGCCAGGTCGCCGCCTTGCTCTTCGCGGTGAAGAGGAACTCCCTCATCGCGTGCGTCATCTCGTTCGTGTATTCCTCGAGGTCCAGGGGCGGCAGCGGCTCGAGCGAGGCGATCATGTTCCGCACCATTCCGTCGATGTCGTCCTTGGCAAACGAGTTGATGAACCGGATGAGGTCGGCCCGGTACTTCGAGGTGATCGTCCCCGTCGCTCCGAAGTCGATCATGACGAGGGTGTTGTCCGGCTGCAGGATCACGTTCGAGGGGTGCGGGTCGGCGTGGAAGAAGCTGCTCTCGAAGAGCTGCCAGTAGAAGACGTTCACCATCCGCCGGCCGATCTTCTCGAGGTCGAATCCCTTTGCCGCCAGGTCCGCGAGGAAGGCCTGGTCGTCCCTCTGGACGGCCTCGATGACGTGCCGGAGGAAGACCCCCGTGACGAACTCGGTGACGAGGACCCTGTTGGTGGAGTAGGCCCCGAAGACGCGAGGGGCCGTGACGTAGCGGTTCGCCTTCTTCGCGTCGGCCCGGAAGAGGGACGTCTGGCGCGCCTCCACCCGGAAGTTCAGCTCGTCCAGGAGCATCACCCGGAACTCCCTCAGGACCGGACGGGCCTTCCCCCTCTCGATCAGCCCGAACCGCTCCGCCTGCCGGAAGACGAACTCGATCGCGTCGAGGTCGGCGGCCAGGATCCGCTCGACGCCTGGCCGCCGCACCTTGACCGCCACCACCTCGCCGGTCGGGAGCGTGGCCCGGTAGGCGACGGCGATGGACGCCGAGCCGAGCGGCTCGTCCTCGAACTGGCTGAAGAGGCTGCTGATCGGCTGGCCCAGCTCCTTCTCGATGACGGCCCGCGCCTGGGCGACCGGGATCGGGGCCACGCTGTCGAGAAGGCCGAGGAGCTCCTCGCTGATCTCCTTGGGCACGAGATCGGCCCGGACCCCCAGCTGCTGGCCGATCTTGATGGCCGACGGGCCGAGCCGCTCGAGGGTGAGCCTCAGCCGGACGGCGTCCGACCTCTTCGAGGCGCGGCGACGGAGCCGGTCTCCCAGTATCCCGAGGCCCAGCCGGACGAACGAGAAGGTCCAGACGACGAGCCGCCAGAGGACCCGGAAACGGCTGACCTGGATCTCCTCGCGCTCGATATTGACGCCGATGTCGTGATCTGCCGCCTCGGACTTTCGCTCGCGTTTCCCCCGGCCGTCGCCGCGGAGCCGGATGACCTTCGCGGGCGGGCGGGCGGCCCACGCCCCCCGCCCGATCACCGGCGCGATCCGGACGGGGGGCTCACCGCGGTCCGGCAGCCCGGGCTCGGCGCTCGCGTCGCTCGTCTCGCTCATCCGGCGAGTCTACCTTCCAGGGCGAGCAGCTTCGAGAGCCGGGCGGCGACGAGGTCGAGGCCGGGCGGCATCAGCAGGCTGAAGTGGTCGCACGGGACCTCCACGACCTCGAGCCGGGTCCGGATCACGTCGCGCCAGGGCCCAACCGTGTCGTAGGACGCGAACGCGGCCAGCGAGGCCGGCTGCGGATCGACGCCTTCGAGGACGAAACCGCGTGTCGAGCGGAAGTAAAGGACGTCGGAGGCGTCGTACGGCCGCACGGCGTGGACGCGGAAAGCCTCCCCGGTGAAGTTGCTCACGTCCGTCGCCCCCTTGAGGCACCTGTACACCTCGTCCTCCGAGAGCGAGAGCCTGCCCCGCTCGCGAATCAGCGGCACGAGCGCGCCGAGCTGAAGGTGCGGCAGGACGCCCTCGAGATCGGCCATCGTGAGACGGGCCTGGCTCCAGTTCTCCGAGGCCAGGAAGAGGTTCGCGAGCATGACGCGGCTGAGGCCGCTCTCGCGGAGCCCACCGAAGACGGCTTCCACCTCGGGCGTGTTCGGGTAGGTGTCGAGGAGGACGAGCCGCTCCACTCTTTCTCCGGCCTCGTGGAGGAGGCGCGCGGCTTCCATCGCGACGACGCCGCCGAGCGAGTAGCCCCCCAGGACGTAGGGCCCCCGGGGGACGGCCCGGCGGACGCACTCGGCGTAGTGCGCCGCCATGTCGGGGAGGCGCATGAACGGGAGGGCCCGCCCGTCGACTCCCCGGGCCTGGAAAGCGAAGAGCGGGTACTCCTTCCCCAGGGCCGAGGCGAGGGACCTGAAGACCCCGGCGAACCCAGGAGCGCCGTGGACCCAGAAGGAGGCCCGGCGCCGGCCGGAGCGGTTGATCGGGACGATCTCGGGGGGGAGCTCCGGTGTAGCTCCGTCCTCCCGCGGCGCGACGGGGCGGGGCGCCGCCGCGCCGCCCCGGGACGCCAGGAAGGAGGCTAGCGATTCGAGGGTCGGGTGCCGGAAGAGGTCCGACGGAGCCACTCGCCCGAAATCCTTCTCGAGCGCCTTCACGACCTCGAGCGCCATCAGGGAGTCGACTCCGTACTCCTCCAGCGAGGTCGTCGCGTCGAGCCCGTCCCGGTCGATCTGCAGGACGCCGGCCAAGATCTGCCGGAGGCGCTCGAGGGGTTCTCCGGCGGGGACGGCTCCGCCGCGCACGGGAGCGTCCCGCCTCGCCTCCTCCGCCGGGAGCCCCAGCCGGGCCAGGGCCGCCGGCTCCGCCCGGAGGGCCACGCAGTAACCGAGCGACGGCTCCGCCGCCACGCGCGAGAGCGCCTCCATGCCGGACGCCGGGTCGATCGAGCCGATCCCCTCGGCGGCCATCGCCCGGGAGACCCGCTCGTCCGTCGCCCCGCCGACCGTGCCCCAGTAGCCCCACGCGAGGGCTGCCGAGGGGAGGATTCCGCGACGGGCCAGGGTCGCCGCGAAGGCATCCTCGAAGGTGGTGGCGGCCGCGTAGTTCGCCTGGCCGATTCCACCCGAGAGCCCGACGATCGACGAGAAGAAGATGACGAAGTCCAGGGCCGTCCCCTCGGCCCGGAGAGCGCGGGCCAGGAGGACGCTCCCCGTCACCTTCGGGGAGAGAGCCTCCCGGAAGGCGGCCTCGTCCATCGTCCTGAGCATCCCGTCGCGCAGGACCACCGCCGAGTGGATGGCCCCGTCGATCTTCCCGAACCTCTCCCGTGCCCGGCGCAGGGCCTCCTCCAGGCTCCCGGCGTCGGTCAGGTCCGCGGTCACGGAGAGCGCTTCGCCCCCCAGCCGCTCGATCTCGGCGACGAGCTCGGTGAGCGCGGAAGACGCGGGCCGCCTCCCCAGGAGCACCAGGCGCGCCCGGAACGACGTCGCCAGGTACCAGGCCACTTCCCTCCCGATGCCGCCCGCCCCCGCGATCAGGTAGGTCCCTCCCTCGCGAAAGCCGCCCGTCCCGGGGGTGCCCAGTCCCGTCCGGCCGCCGCCCCCGGCCTCGAGCCGGTGCATCGACCGGACGTACCGCCGCCCCTCCCGGAACGCGATCTCCCGGCCCGACGCGTCTCCCCTCTCGGCGTCCAGGGCGGCGGAAAGCTCACCGAGCCCTTCCGGCCCCTCTCCCGCGAGATCCACGTCGAGAGAGAGAACGCTCCAGAGAGGGAACTCCAGGCCGATGGACTTCGCGAGTCCGAGGAGGCTCGCTCCCGTCGGGCGCCCCTCGTCACGATCCAGGACGAGGTGGACCCCGTCCGTGATCACGCGCAGGTCGAGCGTCCGCTCGGCGTCGCCGCGCGCGGCGAGGAGCCGGACCATCCGGAAGAGGGCCAGGACGCCTCGCTCCTGGGCCGCCTCGATCGCGGCGGCGTCGTCGAGCGGCACGGGCCCGTCACCGATTCCCCCGAGGAAGTAGACCCGCGAGACCCCCTCCGCGGGGCAGGCCTCCCCGGCATCCGTCGAGAGGATCTCGGCGCCCGGGTGCAGGCCGGCGAGGGCCTTCGCCAGGGAGTTCCCCCCGGCACCCGCCAGGATCGAGACGCGCTCCGGGCGATCGGGGGACGGGACGGACGCGGCACCGGCCTCCGGAAGCCACAGGGGAACGTACAGGGGAAGGCCGGTCCTCTCGACGGGGAGCTCGCGGAATCGGACCCCGCGGAGGCGGAACACCGCGAGCCCGTCCTCGCCGGCGACGTCGACGTCGACCCCGCCGTCCGCGTTCCGGTGCGCGCGGACGCGCAGGCGCTCCCCCGCGTTCCCTGGCAGGGAGCGGAAGACGCTCACCTCCGCCACGGAGAACGGCAGCATCGGGCGCCGCTCGGCCTCGAAGGCGAGGAGCACGGCGACCTGCATGGCTCCGTCGGCCAGGCCCGGCGAAAGGACGAACCGCGGGTCCCTCGCCGACGCAGGAAGGGAGAGCCAGCCCGAGGCCGCCCCGTCCCCGAGGGAGAGCGTCTCGAGGCTCCGGTAGGTGGGGCCGTGGGTCACGCCCATCTCCCGGAAGCGGCGGTAGATCTCGGCGGACTCGAGGAGCGGCGGGGGCGTCCCCTCCCGCGGCCCCGCGCGCGGCTCCAGGCGCGGCTGCTCGGCCTCAGGCAGAAGGTCCGCCCCGCCCGTTCCGAAACGAACCTCGCCGACGACGTGCGTCACACGTCCGGAGGGGCTCACGCTCTCGATCCGGAAATCGGGCGCCTCGGCCTCCCCGGTGAGGACGACCTCCAGGTCCACCGGTTCCCCGGCCAGCGCCACCGGCTCGACGAACACGACATCGACGAGGCGCGGGTTCTCCCCCGGCCGCGCGCGGCGCGCCGCCGCGAGGGCCATCTCCAGCGAGGCCGCGCCCGGGAGGACGGGCCGCCCCCCCACGAGGTGCTCGGCCACGACCGGCTCGCGGGGGTCCAGCCTCTTGCGGGAGCCGTCTCCCGCGGAACCGTCGAGCAGCGGGTGGCCGGATCCGCCCGGGAGGGCCGGCTCGGCCACCGGGGAGCGCCGCACAGAGCCGCCGACCCAGTGCCGCTCCCGCGCGAAGGGGTAGGTCGGAAGCGGGACCCGCCTCCTTCCCGCGGTGTGGAGCCGCCTCCAGTCGACGGCGGCACCGGCAACCCAGAGCGACGCCAGTTTCGAGAGCTTGCGATTCGCGACGAGGTACTCGACGTACTCCGGGTCGGCTGCGCCCGCGGCTCGCTCTTCGCCGCGCCGCACGGCCACCCGTCCCGTCTCGAGCCCCGAGGGGGCGCTCAGCCTCTCCCTCGCGTCGGCCAGGCTCCCGGCGACGAACGCCAGCCGGCAAGCCATCTCCTCGCGGCCGACCTGGAGAGTGAAGGCCAGGTCCGCGAGGGGCGGAAGGCTCTCCTCCTCCCGGCCCAGGAACCCGGCGAGCCCGCGGACGGCCTCCGCGAGCCGCTCCTCGTTCCGGGCCGAGACGACGATCAGCTGGGGTTCCGGCTCCTCCCGGTCGAAGGGGGGCGGATCGGGCTCCTCGAGGAGGACGTGCGCGTTGGCGCCGCCGAAGCCGAAGGAGCTGACGCCCGCGCGCCGGGGAACCTCCCGCCCGTCCCGGCCGGTCCGCCGCGTCCAGGGACGCCGCTCGCGGATCACGTCGAACGGGCTCCCGTCGAGGTTCAGGTACGGGTTCAGCTCGGTCGCGTGGAGGGTCGCGGGGAGGACGCGGTGCCGCATCGCGAGGACCATCTTCAGGACGCCCGCGACGCCGGAGGCCGTCTCCAGGTGCCCGATGTTGCTCTTGACCGACCCGAGCCCGCAGGTCGGAGCCGGAGCGCCGTCGGGGCCGGGTCCGAAGCGCGCGAAGGCGCTCTTCAGGCCGTTGACCTCGATCGGGTCTCCCAGCTCCGTCCCCGTCCCGTGCGCCTCGACGTATCCCAGCGTCTCGGGGTGGATGCCGGCGAGCCTCCACGCCTCCTCGAGCAGGTCCGCCTGGGCTTCGGGGTTCGGGGCCGTCAGGGAGGCGGCCCGGCCGCCGTGTCCTGCGGCCGTGGCCAGGATGACGGCCCGGACGGTGTCCCCGTCGGCGAGTGCCCTGTCGAGCGGCTTGAGGAGGAGGGCCCCCACCCCCTCGCCTCGCACGTAGCCGTCGGCCGCGCTCGAGAAAGCCTTGCACCGGCCGTCGGCGCTCATCATCCCCGCCTTGCTGAAGCCGATCGCCATGGTCGGGCTCAGGATGACGTTGACGCCCCCCGCGATCGCCAGGTCGCACCGGCCGCTCCGGAGCGCCTCGACGGCGTGGTGGATCGCCACCAGAGAGCTGGAGCAGGCGGTGTCGACGGGCTCGCTCGGACCGCGCAGGTCGAGGAGGAACGAGATCCGGTTCGCCAGGACGGCGTGGGAGATGCCCGTCGAGATCTGGCTCTCGACATCGTCCACGCGGGCGCGGATCAGCTCGGAATAGTCGGAGGAGGCCACCCCGACCCAGAGGCCCGTCCGGCTCTTCGCGAGGTCCGAGGGGCGGTAGCCCGCATCCTCGATCGTCCTCCAGACCGTCGTCAGGAAGAGGCGTTGCTGCGGGTCCATGAGCGCCGCCTCCTTCGGCGAGATGCCGAAGAAGAGGGCGTCGAAGCGGTCCACCTCCGGCATGAAGCCGCCCCACTTCGCGCGCGTCTTCATCGCCTCGGTCCCGGGGTCGCCCCAGACGGCCCGCCAGTCCCAGCGGTCGGGCGGGATCTCGGAGATCAGGTCGGTCCCCGCCTCGAGGTGCCTCCAGAACTCGTCGAGGTCGCGCGACCCCGGCAGGACGCCGCTCGCCCCGATGATCGCGATCGGCGCGGCCCCCCGCCCACGTCCGGCCGGGAGCGGGCGCCTCCGGGGCGCCCGGAGCGACGCTCGGGAGCCGCCGGCTTCCCCCTCGCGAGGCCGGGCCGACACGAGGTGCCCCGCCAGGCGCGAGATCGAGAAGTGCTCGAAGAGGTCGGCCGGAGTGATCGCCCCTCCCTCCGACGCGTTCACCTCCCTCGAGAAGGCGACGAGGCTCGTCGAGTCGAAGCCGTAGGCCGTGAAGTCCCGGCGGACCGGGACCTCCGACGGGTCCATCTTCAGCATCCGCGCCGCGACCGCGCGGAGCCGCTCCTCGACCCGCTGCCGCTCGGCCTGGTCGGCCAGCGGGCCCGCCTCGCCAGGCAGGGGAGGAGCCGGATCCTCCGCAGCCGGGAGAGAGCCAGCGGCTGCCGGCCGCGTCGACAGGCCGCGGATCGTGGCCACGCTCTCTCCGGCCTCGTCCCGGATCTCGACGTCGAACCGGGCGTTCCCTCCGGACCGTGAGGCCGCGGGGCTGGACGTGACGGACGCGACGGCGGCGGCGGGAATGCGACGGCGGATCTCCACCTCGTCGATCCAGAAAGGCAGCGAGAGACCGGACGAGCGGTCCTGCAGCCCCGCCACGGCCTGCAGGGCCCCGTCGAGGAGGGCGGGGTGGAGGACGAAGCCGTCCGCACCGGCCAGGAGCGCCGCGTGGAGACCGAGCTTCGCGCTCGCGAACCCCTCTCCGGCCGCGACGGACCTGACCGTCCGGAACCGCTCGCCCAGGGAGAGCCCCGCCTGGGCGAACGAGCGGTAGAGCGAGTCGCCGTCGACCTCGCCCCGGGACGTCCCGTCCTGCCGGGGCGCCTCGGCCGGCGGCTCGCCGGGAAGAGCCGGATCCCAGTGGAGGAGGCCGCTCGCGTGGACGCTCCCGGACGGCAGGCCGACCACCTCGAACTCCGCTCCGTCGTCCCCGGGAACGAGCCGGATCTCGACCGTGCACCCCTCCTCGCCGGGCGGAGCCGCCAGCGGAGCGAGGAAGGCGAGATCTCCGAGCCGCACCACGGGCCGGCGCGCCGCCAGCTCCCCTGCCGCACGCGCCATCTCGACGAGGGCCGCCGCCGGGAGGACCCTCCGGCCGAGGACGACGTGCTCGCCCAGGAAGAACTCGTCACCGGTGAAGGTCGCCTCGAACGAGATCCCCTCGAACGACGACGTGTTGCGGTGGACCAGCGGGTGAAGCGCGCCGGGAGAGCCCGGTCCGCTCGTCGGCACCGTCGGGGCGGGGCGGGGAGCGTCCAGCCAGCAGCGTCGCCGGGCGAAGGGGTAGCCGGGCAGGGAGACCCGGCGGCGAGCGCCCGTCCGGCGCAGCGCCCTCCAGTCGACCGGGACGCCCCGGACCCAGAGGCGGCCCAGCTCGGCGAGGTCGCGGCTGGCCAAGGCCCCACGGACGGACTCCGGGTCCGCAAACCCCGTCGAGTCCTCCTCGCAGGACCCACGCAGGGCACCTTCCCACCCCCCTTCCGCGAAGGACTCGAGCCTCCGGCACAGCTCCTCGCGGCTCCCCGTGACGAAGGCGAGCCGCTCCTCCATCTCCTCCCGTCCCGTCTGGAGCGTGAAGGCCACGTCGGCGAGGGCGGGAGGAGCCAGGAAGTGCGCCCCGGGCCGGTCGAAGCGGGCGAGGTGGGCGGCCAGCCCCGCTGCCGAGGCCCGCAGCCGCTCCTCGTCGCGCGCCGACAGGACGATCAGCTCCTCCCGCTCCGGAGCCTCCTCCGGCGGCGGGGCCGGGCCTTCCTCCACGACGAGGTGCGCATTGGCGCCTCCGGCGCCGAAGGAGCTCACCCCCGCCCGCCGGGGCGTGCCCGGGGGGCCGTCCCAGGCGGCCAGGCTCTCCTGGAGAGTGAACGGCGTCGAGGAGAGGTCGAGCCTCGGGTTGAGGGGCCGGGCGTTCAGGGTGGGGACGAGCTCCCTGGCCTGGAGCTGGCAGAGGACCTTGGTCAGCTGCGAGATGCCGGACGCCGCCTCGAGGTGGCCCAGGTTCGACTTCACCGATCCGATCGAGCAGGGTCCGTTCCACCCCGCCTCGCTTCCGAAGACCTTCGCGAGCGCCGCGACCTCGATCGGGTCCCCGAGAGGAGAGCCGTTGGCGGCCAGCTCGAGGCAGGAGATGGAGCGGGCCGGCACCCCGGCGCGCGCGAGCGACGTGGCGACGAGGTCGGCCTGCGCGGCCGGGCTCGGCACCCGGAAGCCCCCGGTCTTGCCTCCATGGTTGGCGGCGGTCGCCAGGATGACCCCGTAGACGAAATCCCCCTCCTCCAATGCCTCGCGCAGCGGCCGCAGGAGCACCGCGCCGACTCCCTCCCCCGGCACCATTCCATCCCCGTCCCCGAGGCTGCGGCTCTCCGGGTGGCTGCCGAGGAGGCCCACCTCGGAGAGCGCGAGGTACTTCCCGGGGTGGAGCGAAAGGTTGACGCCGGCGACGATGGCCGCGCCGCACTCCCCGCTCCGGAGGCTCTCGCAGGCCAGGTGGACGGCCGTGAGCGAGGACGAGCAGGCGGTGTCGACCGCGAGGCTCGGACCTTTGAGGTCGAGGACGTACGAGACGCGGTTCGCGATCGACCAGTAGGAGCCGCTCGAAAGGCATCCCCTGAGCCCGGGGTCGCGCGCCAGCAGCGGGTACTGCCGGTACATGCAGCCCACGTAGACGCCGACGCCCCCGGCCAGGCGGGAGAGCTCGCGGCGCGTGAACCCCGCATCCTCCACGGCGTGCCAGACCGTCTCGAGGACGAGCCGCTCCTCGGGGTCCATCCGCTCGGCCTCCGCGGGAGAGATCCCGAAGAAGAGCGGGTCGAACCGGTCCACGTCGTCGAGGAAGCCCCCCCGGCGACTGCGGCTCCCCCGGAAGCTTTCGTGCGTGGCGTCCCAGCGGTCCCGGGGAACGTCCTGGATGCAGCTCCGCCCTCCCCGCAGGTTCTCCCAGAGGTCCGGGACCGTGGGGGACGCCGGATAGCGGCCCGCGAGGCCGACGACGGCCACCTCGAATCGCGAGGCGTCCCGCGAGACGCCTCCAGGCCTTCCTTCCGGGACCGGAGCAGCGGTCCGGGGGACGACGGAAGGCTCCTCCTCCGTGGCAGCGGCTGCCGCCACGCCGCTTCCGCCTCCGATCCGGCGGAGCGCTTCCGCGTGGCCTTCCGCCAGGAGGGCGCCGAGGGCCTCCACGGTCCCGTACTCGAAGAGGAGCGTCGCCGGGAGCGGTCCGAGGTCCCGCTCGAACCTCGCGACCAGTTCCTGCGCGACGAGCGAGTCGATCCCGTACCGCTCGAAGGTGGCCCGGTCGCCGATCCGGCCCGCCGGAATCCGGAGGACCTCGGAGAAGACCGACTTCACGTAGCTCCGGGCGAGCCCCGGAAGGTCCTGGCCCGGGAGGCCCACGGGACCTTCCGCCATCGAGGGAGAAGGCGGCTCCACCGGCTCCGGAGCGGCCCCGGCCGAGGATCCGGCGGGGCTCGCCGCGCCCGCGTTGAGGCCGTCGCTCTCGGCGACGATCACGCTCTGCGAACGGAGCTCGCTCCCGGCCTCGCCCGCCGGCGAAAAGCTCCGGATGCTCCGGAAGCCCCCCTCGAGGAGGAGCGCCTCCCAGCGCGCGCGGTCGAGGAGGGGAGAGCCGGGCAGCCGCTCGGCCTCGTCCTCGAAACGCCACCAGCCGCGGGTCAGGCCGAAGATGAGGGTCGCCGACCCGTGGCTGACGGTCACCTCGTTGACGACCAGGAGCCCGTTCGCCCGGAGCGGCCTCTTGACGTGCGAGAGGGTGGCCCGGATGTCGCGCGTGGCGTGCAGGACGTTGCTCCCGAGGACGAGGTCGACGCTGTCCGGCGGGATCCCCTGCTCCTCGGCAGGGCGCTCGAGGTCCAGGAGACGGAACTCGACGAACGGGTGGGCGGCTCCGAAAGAGCTCCGGCCGTGCTCCAGGAAACCAGCGGACACGTCGGTGTAGAGGTACCGGAGCGGGCCCCCCGCGTCCGCCAGGGCCGGGAGGACGAAGGAGCTGGTGGACCCCGTCCCGGCCCCCACCTCCAGGATCGTGACCGGCCCGGCCGGGTCGAGCCTTCGCCGCTCGTCCACGTACGCCCGGACGAGGCGGGCCACGAGCCGGCTGCAGGCGTCCGCCTGGACGTTTCCCTTGTAGATCTTCTCCACGAGCGAGATCGAGCCGCTCGGGAAGAGAACCTCCATGTGGTTCCGCCTCCCCGTGAGGACGTCCGGGTAGGCGTCCAGGCAGTGCCGTAGGCAGTGAGCGTGGGCCGCGAGGCCTGGGTGAGCCGCCACGAGCACCGCCTGCCCGCGGTCGGGATCGCCGAGCTCGGCGAGGAGCGCGAGGTCGTCGAGGACGGGAAGCGATTGCACCTTGCCGCCTCTCCGCTCGAGGAAACCCGCCTTTTCCAGGATGGAGAGGAGGGACTCGAAGAGGCGGGAGTACTCCGGCACGATTCCGAGCCGGTCGGCGAGGATCGCCTCGGAATGGACCTCTCCCGGCTCGAGGAAGACGGCCATCCTCCGGAAGGCCGCCAGGAGGAGCGTGGCGCCGAACCGCTCGAGCGGGTCGGTCTCGAGCTCACTCCCCATCGGGGAGCTCCTCCGTCGCCAGCCGGCTCAGCGTCGAGCTCAGAACGGACGGGATCCGCTCCGGGTAGCGCTCCATGCGGGAGGGGGACGGAAGCCCGATCGACCGGAGGAACCGGGGTTCCCCCTTCACCGCGACGAGGGAGTCCGGGGAGCCGGCCGAGAGCGCCACGTCCACCACGCCCATCCCTTCCTCGGGCTGGATGGAGTGGACGCCGAGGGACGCCATCTGCCGGCGGTACGCCTCCGTGGCCACGGCACCCACGCTCCCCCAGAAGCCCCAGCGGATCAGCTTGACCGGCAAGGAGAGCCGCTGGCCCAGGGCGTGGGCCCAGGCGTCCTCGAACGTCGACGCGGCGGCGTAGTTTCCCTGGCCGGGATTCCCCATGAGCGACTGGACCGAGGAGAAGAAGAGCAGGAAGTCGAGTGGCTCGCCCTCGAGCGCGAGGTGGAGGCCCATCGACCCGCTCACCTTCGGGGCGAGGACCTCCCGGAGCCCGTTCCCGTCCATTGCCGCCAGGCGGGTGTCTCGCAGGACCAGCGCCGAATGGACGGCCCCCTGGATCGGGCCGAACCGCTCTCTGCCGGCCTTCACCGCGCCGCGCAGGCCGCCCGGGCTGGCGAGGTCGGCCGGGACGTAGAGCGCCTTCCCCCCCGCCCGCTCGAGGGAGGTGATCGCCGAGAGGATCTCCGCGTCGGGCTCCCGGCGCCCCACGAGGACGAGGCGCGCCTTCCAGCGCGACGCCAGATGGCGGCAGACGGTGAGGCCGAGCCCCCCCGCTCCGCCGGCCACGAGGTAGACCCCCCCGGGGCGCAGGAGGCTCGCCCCCTGCTTCGCCCCGGGCGCGAAGGGCTCGTAGAGACGGACCCGGCGCCCCGAGGGACGCAGGGTGACGTCCTCTCCCGGTGCGAGAGGAGGCTCTGAAAGGAGAGCGGCGGCCAGGCCGTCCCACGTGCCGACTCCACCGCCCCGGACGTCGACGCCGGTCACGCGCCAGCTCCGGCACTCGCTCGCCACCGTGCGGCAGAGGCCGAGGACCCCGGCCGACAGCGGCCTCGACCTCTCCTCCGGGTCCGCCGCGTGGACGCCGTTCGTCACGGCGCGCAGGACGAGGGGCCGATTCGCGTATCCGTGGGCGAGGAGCGCCTTCACCAGCCGGAAGAAGGGCCACAGCGTCCGGTCCTGGCTCGCTTCGAGCGCGGGAAGGTCCGCGGGGAACTCCTCCGCGTCGAAACCGGCGAGGAAGGTCACGTCCGTCAGCTCGCCGGGCGAAGTCCGGAACGACGCCTCTAGCTCCTCCCCGGCTCCGACGACGACGGTTCGCTCGCGCCCGAGCCGTGCGCAAAGGGCGAGGGCGAGCGCGCGGGCCTCTCCGCCGGCCGGGGCGACGACGAGGGCGCGACCC
>CAIMWE010000120.1 GCA_903845115.1 uncultured Acidobacteriota bacterium
CGATCAGGGCCGCATCCGGCACCGTCGGGCGGGGCGGCTCTCGCCTCGGTGCGGCCCAGGCCTTCCCCGATGGGGCCGCCTCAGCGCTTCACGGGGGAGAAGAACCGCGTCGCGGGGGACGAGAAGCTCATCAGGGGCGATTCCAGCCAGCGGCTGATGAAGCCGCTGCTACTGACGCACATCGCCCCCCCGGCGACGGATTCGAGCTGGGTGTCGGTCATCTCTCCGCCAGCGGCGAGGCCGTCGGCGTCTGCGAGGGTGAACTTGTAACCCTTCGCGTTCGCGAACTGCACGATGGCGGCGTTATCGGCCCCGAACTTCTTCAGTTCGTCGCGCAATTCCTGGCTGCCGGCGATGTCATTCCCGAATCGGTCGATCTCGGGGTTCGTGGCCACGTTGCTCTCCGTTCTCGTTCCGGGTTAATCGTTCATTCCACTCAATAAGGACCGGATGAACAATTATGGCATCTTCTTCGACGGGACGCCGCTGGAGGCGTCCCCTTCCCGGACGAACGGCACGAACCGGACCGGCAGGACGCTCCGCTCCCGGAATCCGTCCGGCGTCCGGTCGATCACCTTCAGCTCCTGGTAGAAGCCCCCCACCGGGATCACCATCCGGCCGTTCGGGGTGAGCTGCTCGAGGAGGGGGGGCGGGACCCGTTCCGGGGCGGCGGTGACGATGATGGCGTCGAAGGGGGCCTCCTCGGGCCAGCCCCGGTAGCCGTCGCCCGCCACGATCTCCGCGTTCGCGACGCCCAGCTTCCCGAGCCGCTCCCGGGCCCCGTCGGCCAGCTCCTTGCGGATCTCGATGGAGTAGACCTTCCTGGCGAGGGCCGCCAGGACCGCGGCCTGGTAGCCGGACCCGGTGCCGATCTCGAGGACCCGTTCGCCCCCTTTCAGCCCGAGCTGCTCCGTCATGAATGCGACGATGTAGGGCTGCGAGATCGTCTGGCCGCTCCCGATCGGGAGCGGGTGGTCCGAGTACGCGCTCGCCCTCTGGTCGTCCGGGACGAAGAGGTGACGGGGGATCCGGCGCATCGCCTCGAGGACCCGCGGGTCCTTCACCCCCCGGGCCTCGATCTGGGACCGGACCATCTCCAGGCGCTGGCGGGATTCCTCGTCTCCCGCGCCGTGGCAGCCCGAGGAGAGCCATCCAGCGACCGTCACCAAGAAGAGACCCCTCCACTCCACGGAACTGATTCTAGCGAGGACCGTGCCGCATTCCGGCCGCTTCCGGCCGAAACGCGGCCGTCAGCCGATCCGGGCCACCAGGACCGTCTGGTCGTCATACTGCGCCACCCCCCGGGTGAAGTCGTCCACGGCGTCGAAGATCTCGCGCGTCAGGCCGGCGGGCGACGCGGCCCGGCCGTTCCGGACGAGCTCGGTCAGACGCTCCATCCCGAACTCGGCCTCGACCGAGTCCTGGGCCTCCGTGATCCCGTCGGAGTAGAGGACGAGGAGGTCGCCAGGGGAGAGCGTCCGGACCTCCTCCCTGTGGACGGCGTCCGGGAACATCCCGACGGGAATCCCGGTGGGTCCGAGCTCCTCGAGCGAGTCGCCGGAGAGCAGGAGCCCGGGGTTGTGGCCCGCGTTCACGTACCGCATCACGCGGGTCGACGGCTCGAAGATCCCGAGGAAGAGGGTCGCGAACTTCCGCGACGAGGCGAACCGGATCAGGTGCTCGTTGACCCGGGCGACGACGAAGGGGAGGTCGTCGCGCCCGACGTCGAACAGGACGTGCAGGCAGGCGTGAAGGGTGGAGACGAGGAGGGCCGCCGGGACCCCCTTCCCCGAGACGTCGGCCAGGGTGAACGCCACCCGGCCGCCCGGAAGCGGAAAGACGTCGTAGAAGTCCCCCCCCACCTGGCGGGTCGGGCGGTTCGACCCGCAGATGTCGAGGCCCGCGACCTCCGGCAGGGACGCCGGGAGGATCGTCCGCTGGATCGAGGCCGCCAGCTCGATCTCCCGCTCCATCCTCTCCTTCTCGAGGGCCTCGCGGTGGAGCCGCGCGTTGTCGAGGGCGATCGAGGCCTGGTTCCCGAAGAGCGACAGGATCCGGGCGTCGGCCTGGTCGAAGTCGTCGATCCCCCCGGCGCGGTTCTCCTTGTCGCCCACGACGAGGACCCCGATCGCCTCTCCTTCCGAGCGGATCGGAACGGTGAGGAGTTTCTCCGCTTCCGCCGCCGAGAGGAAGGCCGGACGGTCCTCCCGCCGGTTCGCGACGCAGACCGCCTCCGGAATCCCGGCGCCGTCTCCCGGGTGGGGAAACGCGCTGCCGAACTCCTTCAGGTAGAACCCTCCGTCGGCGTCCCTCCTCCGGACGATGAGGGCCCCGCTCCTGGCGTTGAGGAGAGAGACCGACTTCATCAGGATCTCGTCCGCGAGCGACTCGAGGTCCAGCGTCCCGGCGATGGAGAGCCCGACGTCGTAGAGGCTCTCCAGCTCCCAGACCCTGTACTTCAGCTCGAAGTCCGCCTCCCGGACCTTCTCGGCCATCCGGACCCAGGCCAGGATGGAGGCGGCGTGGGCGACGACCGAGGCGAAGCCCGCGGGATCGGCCGGCGGTCCCGGGAGGACCAGGAAGGCGAGCGTCTCGTCCCCGGCGGTGATCGGGATGACCCGGGGGTCGGCCGCGGGCCGGGCGTCGCCGAAGAAACGGGACGCCAGGCCCGGCTCCTGCCCGGTTTCCGATCGCGCCAGCTCCCCGGCGAGCTGGTGCAGCGCCGACGGGGCGAGCGAGAGGCCGAGGGAGAACGGGCGTTCGGGGTGCGCCGCGTCGAGCGCGGCGCCGCGGTCGATCCCCGCGCCCGTCAGGAGGGCGGGGAGGATCTTGAGGAGGAGCCCCTCGTCGCCTCCCACCGGCTGGATCGCCGCCAGCAGGGAGTGGGCCCGGGGGACGTCACCGGTCGGCAAGCGGGTCCCCAGGCAGTCCCTCTTCCGCCTACTCGGTCTCGCCCCGCAGCCAGGCGAGCGCCGGGTCGACCGCCGGGAAGAGGCGCGCGTACTGGGCGAGGCCCATGATCTGGAACGTCTTCTCGATCGTCGGAGTGAGCCGGCAGAACGCGAGCTTCCCCTTCTGGTCGAGCACCTTCTCCAGGATCTCGATCAGGATGGAGATCCCGATCGAGTTGACGATCCGGGTCCTCTCGAGGTCGAGGAGGAGGTTGACCACGCCGCCCCCGAGCAGCGCGTAGGCTTCCTTGGCGATCTCCTCGCCGCCGGAGGCGTTGATGTACCCGTCCGGCCTCAGGATCGCCACGATCTGGTCCGGCCTCTCGACGGTCACGGTCAGCCTTTCACTCATCGCCGCCTCTCAAAGGTATTTCCTCATCACGATCCTCGTTCCGTGCTCGCCGCTCTCGATCTTCACGTCGTCCATCAGGCTCTCGATGATCTTCAGGCCCCACCCTCGCTTTTCCTTGCTGTGGATCTTCTCTCGAATCACCGGCTCGGCGACACGGGCCGGGTCGAACCCCCGCCCGGCGTCGATCACCCAGACCTCCAGGAACGGGCGGCCCGACTTCTCGTCGGCGACGAACTCGATTTCCACTTTCCGGTCCGGGGTCCCGCTGTGCTCGAACGCATTGATGCAGGCCTCCACGACGGCCAGCTTCACCTCGTCGATCCGGTCCCGTTCCATCTGGAGGAGCTCGCCGAGGACGCCGACCTGCGCCGTGGCCGCGATCTCCATGTCGCGGGCGACCGGCAGGGTCAGGTGGACCTCTCTCCTCTCGAACGACGGCATGCGCGCGGTCTCGTCTCTGTGGCTAGAACGTCAGAAGCGCCCGGAAGAGCTGAGCGACGGGAGGCGGGATCTCAGCCGACGAGGCGGCCATCGCCAGCAACAGCCCTTCGGCCGCGAGGAGGAGCGGCCACAGGAAACGCCCCGAAACGGAGAGCGCGGGAGCGACCACCAGCCCCTCATATCTCCTCTGCGACGTCCGGCCCATCGAGTGCCTCCTGTCACACCGGGACAGCAAGTCGCGGACCAGCGGCGCGCGCCGGACGGAAATAATCGCAAACAGTTATAGAAAAACGACTTACGTATGAACGTCCAGCCAGGGCAGGAAATCACGAAACGCGTCTAATTGACACACAAGAAGGACCGAGGAGACGATCCAACCAGTAACCTACTCAATCAAAACGACTAAGCATTATTGCGACAGATAGACACACCGCGACATCATGACGCGAACCGCCGGTAGATCGTTCTCCGGTTGATTCCCAGGATTCTGGCCGCCCGGGACTTGTTCCCTCCCACCGAATTCAGGACCCTGAGGACGTGCTCCCTCTCGAGGGATTCCAGATCCAGGCTCGAAGGAGTGGGCACCACCCTCACCTTGGCCCCGAACTGCAGGTCCGCCGCGTCGATCGTGTCGCTCGCGACGAGGGCAGCCGCCCCCTCTAGCAGGTTCTCCAGCTCCCGGACGTTGCCCGGGAACGGATGGGAGAGGAGCGCCGCGATCCCCCCGCGCGTCAGCCTCAGGAGAGGCCGGCCTTCGCGCGAGGCGATGGCGGAGAGGAAGTGGGCCGCCAGGCGGGGAATGTCCTCCCTCCTCTCGCGGAGGGGGGGGAGCTCCACCTCGACGACCCTGAGCCGGTAGAAGAGGTCCTCCCGGAATCGCCGGTGCCGGATCTCCTCGCGGAGATCGGCGTGCGTCGCCGCCACGACGCGGACGTCGACCGGCACCCTCGTCCGTCCCCCGATCCTCTCGATCTCCCGCTCCTGCAGGACCCGCAGCAGCTTCGCCTGGATCGCGAGCGGCGTGTCGGCGATCTCGTCGAGGAAGATCGTCCCTCCCGACGCCAGCTCGAACTTCCCGAGCCGCGCCTCGACGCCCGTCGCCACCCCTTTCTCGATGCCGAAGAGCTCGCTCTCCAGGAGCGACTCCGGGACGGCGGCGCAGTTCAGCGCGAGGAACGGCCCCTCTCTCCTTCCGGACCCGAGGTGCAGGAGCCGGGCGGCCAGCTCCTTTCCGGTCCCGCTCTCGCCGCGGATCAGGACGCTCACCCGGGACGAGGCGGCCCGGGAGATCAGGTCCTTCACGCGGCGCATCGCGGGCGAGTCCCCGATCAGCACCTGGTCGATCTCGGCGGTCCCCTTCAGGGAGCGGTTCTCCTCCCTCAGGCGGTCGAGGTCGACCGAGAGCGCCCTCAGCAGGCGGGCGGCCTCCAGCGCGGGCGAGACGACGGCGGAGAGCGAACCGAGGAACCGGCGGTCCTCCTCGTCGAACGAGGGGGTCTCTCCCCCCCGCTCCTCGCGCTCGAGGACGACGAGGACGCCGATGACCTCCCCGTGCGCCGTCGTCAGGGCCACCCCGGCGGCCGTCGCGACGTTCTGTCCCAGGACCGTCTCGTCCCGGCGCGAGACCGGCCCCCTCGCCCGGCAGACGTCCAGGACGAACGGGTCGGACGCGACGTCGACGGCCGAGGGGAGCGTCCCCAGCCCCGCCACCGCCACGGCTCCGGACGAGGCGCCTTCCGGGAAGGTCGAGGCGAACCCGCGCGCGGCATCGAGGACCGGCACGGCCCGCGTCACCACCTCCTCGAGGAGAGAATCCTCGTCCCGGGCCTGGGCGAGGGACCGGCTGATGTCGTACAGGGTCTCCAGCCGGAGGACCTTCTTCTTGAGGGCGAAGGTCCCCGGATCGGCCGGGCGGCTCCCGGGAGAGTCGGCCGTCATGCCCCCGGCGCGGCCGGAATCGTGGCCG
>CAIMWE010000121.1 GCA_903845115.1 uncultured Acidobacteriota bacterium
CCTGGAGAGCCGCCGCGTACTTGAACGAGTGGCCCGGCACGACGCGGTCGTCGTGGTCCCCGGTCGTCACCAGGACCGCCGGATAGGCGGCTCCCTTCCGGATGTTGTGGAGCGGCGAGTAGGCCTCCAGCCACTTCGCCTCCACGGGATCGTCCGACGACCCGTACTCCGGCACCCACGCCCAGCCGATGGTGAACTTGTGGTAGCGGAGCATGTCCAGCACGCCGACGGAGACCACCGCGGCCCCGAAGAGCTCGGGCCGCTGGTTCACCACGGCCCCCGCCAGGAGGCCGCCGTTGGAGCCACCCTGGACCGCGAGCCGGCCCGGCGAGGTGTACCCCTTCGCGACGAGCCACTCGGCGGCGGCGACGAAATCGTCGAAGGCGTTCTGCTTCCGTTCGCGCATCCCCGCCCGGTGCCACTCCTCTCCGTACTCGGAGCCGCCCCTCACGCACGCCTGGGCGTAGACGGCCCCGCGCTCCACCCAGACGAGGTTCGGCACGGAGAAGGACGGCGTCAGGGCGACGTTGAACCCGCCGTAGCCGTACAGGAGGAGCGGGTGGCTCCCGTCGAGAACCAGCCCTTTCCGGTGGACGAGGAAGAGCGGCACCTTCGTCCCGTCCCGGCTCGGGACGAAGACCTGCGTCGTCTCGAACCGCGGCCCGTCGAACGCGACCTTCGGGCGGTGGAACGGCTCGCTGCGGCCCGTCTCGAAGTCGTACCGGAACACCTCGGGCGGAGTCGTGAACGACGTGAAGGCGTAGAACGCGTCCCGGTCCGAGCGGTGCCCCGCGAAGCCGGTCAGCGAGCCGGGGCCGGGCAGCTCGACCTCCTTCTCGAAGGACCCGTCGAGGGCGAAGAGGCGGACCCGGTGGGTGGCATCCCTCATCACCTTCACGATTAGGCGGCCCGCCACCAGCGAGGCCGACTCGATTGGAAGGTCGGATTCCGGGACGAGGGTCCGGACGGCGGGCTCTTCCCGCGCGGCCAGCCCGAGGTCGACGGAGACGATCTTCCCGTGGGGGGCGCCGCGGTCGGTCCGGAGGAAGAGGACGGGGCCGTCGTTCCCGAGGAACTCGTAGAGGGCGTCGAAGGAATCGAGGAGCCGGACGATCCTGGAGCCGGCCGTCCCGAGGTCCTGGTAATAGAGCCGGTTCCGGCGGTCGGTTCCGCTCCAGACGTGGATCACGAGGTAGCGGCCGTCCTCGCTGACGATCGGCTCGAATCCGAGGTCGGGAGCGTCCGGGCGCTCGTAGACGAGCCTGTCCTCGGCCTGCCCGGTCCCCGTCCGGTGGAAGTAGAGCTTCTGATTCCGGTTGACCGCCGCCCGCTCCCGTCCGCCGGGGGGCTCGGCGTACCGCGAGTAGTAGAAGCCGGTTCCGTCCGGAACCCAGGCCACCCGCGAGAACTTCACCCAGCGGATCCGGTCCGGGAGGTCCTGGCCGCTGACCGCGTCCCGGACGTGCCACTCGCACCAGTCGGAGCCGCCGTCGGTGGTCGAGTACGCCAGCTTCAGCCCGTCGCGGGAGACGGCCCAGGCGCCCATCGCCACCGTCCCGTCCGGCGACAGCGCGTTCGGGTCGAGGAGGAGGCGGACGGGAGCTCCCGGGCCGTCCACGACGTAGAGACGGGGCTGGTTGGAGAGCCCGTCGGTCTTCGTGTAGAAGAGCCGCCCCCCCTCCCGGACCGGGGGGGAGACCCGGTCGAAGTCCCACGCCTCGCCAAGACGCCTCCGGATCTGGGCCCGCTCGGGGACCCGCGAGAGGAATCGCTCGGTCAGCCGGTCCTCCTCCGCGATCCACTTCCGGGTGGCCGGAGCGTCCAGCTCCTCCAGGGGCCGGAACGGGTCGGCGACCTTCGTCCCGTGGTAATCGTCCACCTGCGCGGACCGGGGGGCCTTCGGGTATCGGAGACGGAGCTTCCCGGCGGCCTCCGCCGAGGCTGCCGCAGCCGTGACCGAGGCGGTCAGGAACATGGCGAGCGGGAGCGGACAGACCAGCATCGCGGAGGCCATGCGCGGCGATGGTACCCCGCGATACCATCCCGCCTCATGTCGAAGCCCATTTCGGTCCACAAATTCGGCGGGACGTCCCTCGGGTCGGCCGAGAGGATCGTCAGCGCCGCCCGTCTCCTCCAGAAAGCCGCGGCTCGCGGCCCGGTCGTCGCCGTGGCGTCGGCGATGGGGGGCGTCACGGACGTCCTCCTGCAGGCCGCCCGCGACGCCGAGCGGGGCCGCCTCGCCCCGGCCCGGACAGCGGTCGAAGCGATCCGTCAGCGCCACCTGGAGGCGGCCCAGGGGATCTCCGAGGCGACGGGCAAGGCGGTCGAGTTCGACGGGAAGCTCCTCGCGGAGCTGACGACCGCGCTCGCGGGCATCTCGATGCTCCGGGAGCGGACGCCGCGGATCACGGACCTGGTCTCCTCCTTCGGGGAGCGGCTCTCCGCCCCGCTGGTCTCGGCGGCCCTGTCGGCCCTCGGCGTCCCCTCCCGGCCCGTCGACGCGCGGACGATGATCGTCACGGACGACCGGCACGGCGCCGCCCAGTGCGACCGGAAGAAGAGCGACCCGAGGATCCGGCGGGCGCTCCAGCCCCTCACGGCGAAGGGCGTCCTTCCGGTGGTGACCGGCTTCGTCGGGCGGAGCCCTTCGGGCGAGACGACGACCCTGGGGCGGTCCGGCTCCGACACCACGGCAGCTCTCCTCGGCGCCGCCCTTCACGCGTCGGAAGTCGTCATCTGGACCGACGTGGACGGCGTCCTGTCGGCCGACCCCAGGATCGTGCCGAACGCCCATCTCCTCCGCCGCCTCTCGTATCGGGAGGCGGCCGAGATGACCTACTTCGGCGCGAAGGTCCTCCACTTCCCGGCGGTCCTTCCCGCCATCGCCGCCGGCGTCCCCCTGGTCATCCGCAACTCGTTCGCGCCGAAGGGCCCCGGGACGACGATCTCCGCCAAGGGAAACCCCGGCCGAGGCATCCGGGCGGTGACGGCGATCTCGGGGATGTGCCTGATCTCGCTGGACGGGGGCGGGATGGCGGGAATTCCCGGCATCGCGGCGCGCGTGTTCGGCACGACGGCGCGCATCGGCGTGTCGGTCGTCATGTTCTCTCAGGCCTCCTCGGAGCAGAACATCGCGCTCCTCATCCCGGAGGCCGACCGCGCCCGGACCGTCGCCGCGCTCGACCAGGAGTTCCGGTACGAGCGGCTGACCGGCGCCATGGACGGCGTCAAGGCCCGCGTCCCGATCGCGATCGTCGCGGCGGTCGGGGACGGGATGCGAGGGACGAAGGGGGTCGCGGCCACGGTGTTCGACGCGGTGGCCCGCGCGGGCGTGAACGTCGAGGTGATCGCGCAGGGGTCGTCGGAGTGCAACATCTCGTTCGCGGTCGACGAGGGCGACCGGGCCGCCGCCGTCCGGGCTCTCCACGAGACGCTGGCGGCCGAATGACCGCCCCCCCCAGCTCGGTCCGGGTCTACGCCCCCGCCTCGGTCGCCAACTTCGGCGTCGGCTTCGACATCCTGGGCGCCGCCCTCGACGGGGCCGGGGACGTCGTCGTGGCCCGGCGTTCCCGGCGCCGCGGCGTCCGCGTCCTCTCGATCCAGGGGGACGACGGCCGGCTTCCCCTCGACCCCGGGGAGAACACTGCCTCGGTCGCGGCCCTCGGGGTCCTGGAGATGGCCCGCGCAGGAGGCTCCCCCGTGGCGGGGATCGACCTCGAGATCGTGAAGGGCCTTCCCCTCGAGAGCGGGATGGGCTCCTCCGCCGCGTCGGCCGCTGCGGGCGGCTTCGCCGCCGCCCTCCTGCTCGGGATCCGGGATCGCCGGAAGATCCTCCGGCACGTCCTGCGGGGAGAGAACGCCGCGGACGGCTCGTGGCACGGCGACAACGTCTTCTCTTCCCTCCTCGGCGGCCTGGTCCTCGTCCCGGCCTCGGACCCGGAGAAGCCGCTCCGGCCCGTCTCGCTCCCCTTTCCGGAGCGGCTCCGCCTCGTCCTCGTCCACCCCGAGCTCTCGCTGAAGACGTCGGAGTCGCGCAAGGTCCTTCCGAAGGAGATCCCCCTCGCGACGCACGTCAGGCAGGCGGCTGCCCTCGCGTCGCTCGTCGCCGCCCTCGCCGCCGGCGACCTCGAGGGAGCCGGGCGCGCCGTCGACTCGGACTCCGTCGTGGAGCCCGCCCGCGCCCCCCTCATCCCGGGCCACCGCGCCGTCACGCGGGCCATGCGAAAGGCGGGTGCGTTCGGCTGCGCCATCGCCGGGGCCGGCCCGTCGCTCCTCGCCCTCTCCGAGGACGGGCCCGGGGCCTCCTCCATCGCGAGAGCCGCCGTGGCCGCCTGGAAGGCCGAGGGGATCCGCTCCACCGCCTCGGTCCACCGCATCGATTCCCTGGGAGCGCGCGAGATCCCGGTCTCGTAGACTCCGCTCGTCATGGCTCCGACGACTTGCTTCCGCTGCGTCTCCTGCGCCGCCGCCTTCCCGATCGAGGAGGTCCGGACCGGGTGCACGGCCTGCGGCTCCCTCCTCGACGTCGAGCACGACCTGGCCGCGTTCGGAAGGTCGGGAGACGACTGGCGCCGGCTCTTCGACCGCCGCCGGTCGGCCCTGCCGGGCCTGGCCACGCAGCCGTACGAGCTGAGCGGCGTCTGGCGCTACCGGGAGCACGTCCTCCCCTGCCTGCCCGAGGAGGAGATCGTCAGCAAGCCGGAGGGCAATACCCGCCTCTACCCGGGGCGCGCGCTCGGGGAGGAGATCGGGCTCTCCCGGATGTTCGTCAAGCACGAGGGGGAGAACCCGACCCTCTCGTTCAAGGACCGGGGAATGACCGTCGGGGTCTCGTGGGCGAGGCACCTCGGCATCCGCGACGTCGCCTGCGCCTCGACCGGCGACACCTCCGCCGCGCTCGCCGCCTACGCCGCCGAGGTCCCGGGGATGCGCGGGATCGTCCTCCTCCCGGACGAGAAGATCACGGGCGAGCAGCTGGCCCAGGCCCTTCACTACGGTGCCACGACGCTCGCGCTCTCAACCGATTTCGACGGTTGCATGAAGGTGGTCTCCGAGCTCTCCTCGGCCCACCCGCTCTACCTCCTGAATTCCAAGAACCCGGTCCGGATCGAGGGGCAGAAGACGATCGGGTGGGAGGCGATCCACGACCTCGGCTGGGAGGTCCCCGACTGGTTCGTCGTCCCGGTCGGGAACGCCGGGAACATCTCGGCGATCGGGAAGGGGCTCCGCGAGTGGCTCTCGCTCGGCGTGATCGACAGGAAACCCCGCCTCGCCGGGATCCAGGCCGACGCCGCCGACCCGTTCTACCAGTCCTACCGGACCGGATTCACGAGGAAGATCACGCGGACGGCCGGCGAGACGGCCGCCTCGGCGATCCGGATCGGCGCCCCCGTCTCGCATCCGAAGGCGGAACGGGAGATCAAGTTCTTCGACGGCGTGGTCGGGCGCGTCACCGAGGCCGAGCTGATGGCCGCCGCCGCCCTCGCGAACCGGCACGGACTTGCCATCTGCCCGAACTCGGCGGTCGCCCTCGCCGGCGCGAAGAAGCTCCGGGACGAAGGGATCATCGGGAAGGACCAGCTCGTGGTCGTCGTCGCGACGGCGCACGCCATCAAGTTCTCCTCCCCGGCCGCCGCCTTCCACGCGAGCGGCGCGGAGGGGGCGAACCCTCCCCGAAAGGTCGACGGAACGCTCGCGGCGGTCGAGCGGGCCCTCGGGCTGTAGGCGCGGCTCGGCCGCGCCTCAGCCCGGGCTGCAGCAATTCAGGGGAACCCGATGCGCTTCGCGCCTCGCCGAGGGCGGCCACTTCTGATCAGGGGAACCCGGCGCCGCCGGTGTTCCCCTGCGGCGCGAAGCGCCTACCCCTCCTGGTCGGGGCGGGGCGCGGCAACCTGAGCGAGCGTCACTTTTCTTCGGCCAGCAGCTCGGCGATTCCGGCGATGGCCTTCGCCCTCTCGCGGCACGAGTGCGCGGTGGTGTGCCACTCGACGTAGAGGATGACCCCGGACTCTGGGAAGTCCGGTTCGGCCAGCCCTTCCTCCTCTTCGCCGGTCTCCTCGTCCTCGGTGACGCCGTAGTTCTCCCGGAGGGTCAGGGCGGCGTGTCCCGGGCAGAGTTCCGCGAAGTAGTAGCCGCCGGCCGACATGCTGGCATACCGGTCGAAGGAGACCCCGAGGAGCGACTCGATCTTCATCCGGACCTCCTCGACGTCCTCGGTAGGGAATCCGTAGAGTTCGACGAGTTCCTGCTCCATCCCCGCATTCTGCCAGCACGGCACCGGGACGGCGCCGGCATCTCTCCCGACTTCCTCTTCGTCTCTTTCCTACCCTCAGTCGTTCCGGGATCGGATGAACATCAGGGTCGAGGCGCCGACGTCGAACTCGCTCCGGCTCTCCAGCTGGAACTCCTGGATGCGCCTCTCGCCAACGTACGTCCCGTTCGTCGACCCGAGGTCGATCAGCGTCGCCTTCTCCTCCGACACCTCGATCGCCGCGTGCTGACGGGAGCACTCGCTGTCCGAGAGGAGGATGTCCGCGTTGGCCCGGCCGATCACGACCCGCGGCTTGTCGACCTCGAAGATCTTCCCGGCGTCGGGACCGGCGATGCAGGCGAGCGACAGCCGCTCCCAGTCGGGCAGCTTGAGCCGCTTTCCCTCGGTCCCGGAGCTGGTCGCGGCCGGCGCCTGATGGACGCCCGTCCGGGTGATCGGGGACGGGACCGACGGGAAGGAAGGCGTCAAGGGCCGGCCAGGGGAGGACGGCCACGGGGCCGGCAGCGAAGGCTGGGAGGACGACGATCCGATGAGAGACGGCCTGACGGGGGCGCCCGGGGGCGCGAAGGTCGCCGGACGCTTGCGGGCCCCCCCTCCCATGGCCGTCACGTCCAGGGAGAAATCGTCCGCCCGGAGCACCGGCGAGTTGAGCGGCCCGACTTCCTCGGCCCCCGCGTCCGGCGCGGCCGTCGTCAACAACGGGTTCGTGATCTCGAAGACCACCGGGCACTTCGTGCATCGAATCCGCTTGACCGACGCGCTCCCGAATCTCTTCTCGTCGTAGTGGTACCGCGTCTGGCAGCTCGTGCACTGAATGATCAACGTTCTCTCCCGCGTCCGGACGCCATCGCCCGGAAATTAGACTCCGCCGGCTCGGTTCCATCAAGGGGCACGTCGGACCTCGCCGCCTGTTTGCCTGGCGAGGCGGGGAACCGCCTCGAGCAGCCGGTCGACCTCCTCGTCCGTCGTCGTCCGGCCAAACGAGAAGCGGAGGGTCGCCCGGGCGTCGGCGGGAGCCAGGCCGAGCGCCAGGAGGACCCGGCTCGGCTTCGTCGTCCCGGCATGACAGGCCGAACCGGCCGAAACGGCGATCCCCTCGAGGTCCAGGGCGACGACCAGCGACTCGGCGTCGGCTTCCGGAATCAGGACCGAGGAGACCGTGGGGAGGCGCCCCGCGCCCGAAGCGTGGAACCGGACCCCCGGCAGCCGTGTCCGGAGCTCCCGCTCGAAGCGGTCCCGCAACGCGGCCAGCCGCTCCCCCTCGGCCGCGAGCCGTCCGGTCGCGACCCGGATCGCCGCGCCGAGCCCCACGATCGCGGGGACGTTCTCGGTTCCGCCCCGTCTCGCCTTCTCCTGCCCGCCGCCGGGTTGCAGGGGGAAAACGGCGACTCCGCGGCGGACGAACAGCGCTCCCGCCCCCTTGGGCCCGCCGAACTTGTGACCGGCCAGCGAGAGGAGATCGACTCCCAGGGCCATGGCGTCGACGGGGATCTTCCCGACCGCCTGGACGGCGTCGGTGTGGAAGACCACCCCGGCCTCCTGTGCGCGCCGGCTCGCTTCTGGCAGCTCCTCGAAGAGAGCCCCCGTCTCGTTGTTCGCCAGGATGGCCGCGACGAGGGCCGTCTCCGGGCCGAGAAGGCCGCCCATCTCCGTTCCGGGCAGCCCGTCCCCGTTCACCGGGATCTGACGGACCGCAAACCCTTCGCGCCCGAGAGCCGCCACCGCCTCGTGCACGGCCGGGTGCTCGGCCGCGGTGCAGGCCACGACGGAACGGCGGGGGTCCGCTCCCCGGGCGGCCCCCGCACCGCCCCGGACCGCCAGGGCGTTCGACTCGGTGCCTCCCGACGTGAAGACGATCTCGGCGGGCGAGGCGCCGATCGCCCGGGCGACCGACTCGCGCGCCTCCTCGACCGCCCGGCGCGCTTCCCGTCCCGGACGGTGGACCGACGAGGGGTTCGCCGCCAGCGACCGAAGCCACGGCAGCATCGCGTCCAGAGCCTCGGGGGCGAGGGGAGTCGTCGCGTGGTGATCGGCGTAGAGAAGGGGAAGCTGGGACATGAGACTCGCCCCGATTCTACGAGAACCTCACTTTCCTTTGTCCCGGGCCGGGCTCCGGGGACCCGGTCCAATACCTGGTGCAAGATGGAGGTCAGGATGACCCCTTCCCGCCTCTCTGCCCGCACGATCAGCGGGGACTATCCGTGACGCTCCCCTCCGTCCTCCTGGCCTCGTCGTCGCCCCGCCGGCAGGAGTTCCTGCGCGCGCTCGGGATTCCTTTTCGATCCTTCGCCCCTGACGTCGACGAGTCGCTCCTGGGCGGCGAGGACCCCTTTGCGGCCGCGGAGCGCCTGGCCCGCTCCAAGGCCGCCTCCGCGGCTTCCTCCCGGGCCGCCACCTTCGAAGGGGAGACCCTGGTGATCGCGGCGGACACGCTGGTCGTCCTGGAGGGGCGGGCGCTCGGCAAGCCCGCAGACCGCGCCGACGCCCGGGGGATGCTCCGCGACCTCTCCGGCCGGCGTCACGAGGTCGTCACCGGGGTCGCCCTGGCCTACCGCGGCGTTCTCGTCTCCGGGCGGGACGTGACGGAGGTGGTCTTCGCCCCGCTGGACGACGCGACGATCGCGAGCTATGTCGCGAGCGGGGAAGCCGACGACAAGGCGGGGGCGTACGCCCTCCAGGGGCTCGCCGGCTTCTTCGTCGACCGCATCGAGGGCTCTCCCTCGAATGTCGTCGGTCTCCCCGTCCGTCTCCTCTACACGCTGGCGGCGCGGCTCGGCGTCGACCTGCTCGTCCCCGGCCGCTGAGCGCCCCGGCAGCCCGACCCGTCAGACCGGCTGGCGCGCCGCGGCCCGTGCGGCCTGGAGGACCCCGGCGAAAACCCGGCCCTCCTCGAGCGTCCCGGACCCGATCCTCACGCGTACGGGGCGGACGGCCGGTTCCGTCTCCTCCCCCCAGGCCGCGTACAGGTCCTTCAACAGCTCCATCTTCCTCTGCCGGGCCGCCGCGTCGGCCTCGAAGAGGAGGACGAGGAATTCGTCCTCCTCCCACCTGAAGACGAGGTCCGTCTCGCGGGTGCTCGCCGAGAGGACCTGCGCCGCCGCCACGAGCGACTCGCGCGCCGCCTCGCGTTCCGTTTCGGCCTCCGGGTCGCCGAGATCGAGGACGACGGAGACGACGGAGAGCGCTAATCCGTGACGCTTCGCCCGCTCGAGCTCCCGCCCGATCACCTCGTCGAAGTAGGCACGGGCATAGAGCCCCGTCTCCGGGTCCCGGATGCTGGCCTCGAGCGTCGATACCACGGCTCAGATACTAGTCGAAGGGAGACGAACGGGCGTCCCGCAAAGCGGGCCGGTCCGTCAGCGCCCGCCCGCCGGGTCCCAGAGGGTCTCCGCCTCGCCGTACGCCCGGGAGGCGAACCGCGACAGGACGAAGAAGAGGTCCGAGAGGCGGTTCAGGTAGACGAGGCACTGATCCCCGATCACCTCGTCCCGGGCCAGCGTGGTCACGATCCGCTCGGCTCTCCTGCAGACCGTGCGGGCCTGGTGCATGCGGGCGCTCACCTCGCCTCCCCCGGGCAGCACGAAGGAATTCAGCTCCGGGAGCCCCGTGTTGAGCGCGTCGATCGTCTTCTCGATGAGCTGGACGTGGCGGCGCTCGATGAGCGGCTGCCTCGGGTGACGGTCCCCCGGCAGCGTCGCGAGGTCGGACCCGAGGTGGAACAGCTCGTTCTGGATCCGCTCGAGGATCCGCTCGATCCGGGCCCGGTCGCCGGCGGAGATGCCCGGAACGGCCCGGTTCGCCGTTCGCGCCAGGCCGACGACGGAATTCAGCTCGTCGACCGTCCCGTAGCCCTCGATCCGGACCGCGTCCTTGGCGATCCGCTGGCCCCCCACGAGGCTGGTCTCGCCCCTGTCGCCGCCCCGGGTGTAGACCCGATTGATCCTGATCGCCATCGATCCCCTCCTGCCCCTGCACGTGGACCCGTCCCGGATAGACTCCGGGACGATGCTCCGGACCGATTATCACAACCACACCGCCCGCTGCGGGCACGCCGGAGGTGCGATGAGGGATTATCTCCTCGCCGCGCTGGGCCGGGGCGTGACCGAGCTCGCCTTCACCGACCACGTCCCGCTCTATTTCCTTCCGGGCGACGACCCCGGCCCCGGGCTGGCGATGACCCGGGCCGAGCTGCCCGGCTACGTCGCCGAGGTCGAGGCGCTCCGGGAGGAGTTCGCCGGGCGGATCGACCTCCTTCTCGGCATCGAGGCGGACTACGCCGAGGGGTTCGAGGAGGAGCTGAAAGAGCTGCTGGCTCCCTACCCCTGGGACGTCGTCCTGGGCTCGGTCCACTGCGTCGCGGGGGACTGGATCGACGCCCCCGGCTCCGGCAAGAGGCACGGGACCGAGGGGAGCGCGGCGCTCTGGAGCGAGTATTACCGGCTGATCGCCAAGGCGTGCGGGACCGGACTCTTCGACGTGATGAGCCACTTCGACCTCCCGAAGAAATTCGGCCACCACCGCCCGGCCGAGGTCCTCGGAGCCGAGGAAGCCGCCGTCGAGGCCGCCGCGAAGGCGGGGGTCGCGATCGAGGTCTCCAGCGCCGGGCTCCGGAAGACCGTCGCGGAGATCTACCCGGGCCCCGATCTCCTCCGGAAGCTCGTCACGGCCGGAGTCCCCGTCGTCTTCTCCTCCGACTCCCACGCCCCCGCCGAATCCGGCTGGGGTCTGGAGAAGACCCTGGCCGCGGCAAGAGAGGCAGGCGCCACGAGCCAGCTCTCCTTCCGCCGGAGGGTGGCGACCGCCCACCCGATCGACGCCTGAGCCGCGAGAACCGGAGCGTTCCACCGACATCGCTTTCGTCGGTCAGCGACCCGAGCTAACAAAGCTACGGACCCAGGGAGATTGCTCGACGACCACCAGCCTGGCGAACCGCCGCGAGTGTGCGCCGCTACGGCCCTGCGCGCGAGCCACCCGTTTGCGGCCCCGTACTCACGGAGCCGGGGCCCTCGCAAACTCGCGCTCCGCGCTCAAACAGCGCGAGGGCCTGATCCGGCTCCGCTCCGTGCGGGGCCGAACGGGTGCCCGGCCCGTGCTCGAACGCCTCCGCGCCGCACACTCGCGGCTGCCGCCTCGCTATCGACCAACGCTGCCAGACCGGGGAAGGGCCCCTTCCCGGTCCCGGAAGGGAGGGGAGCGAAGCGACGAGGGGAACCGCGGCAGGGGTTCCCCTCCTAATGTTCAGTCAGCTCCGGGCGGCGCGAAGCGCCGCAGCGACAAGTGGATTGATCTGACCCCCGGGTCAGATCAATCCCTTGTCCTGGAGCTCCTGGCAGTCGAGGCAGTGCCGGGCCCACGGAACGGCGTCCATCCGCTTCTCCTGAACAAGCTGGCCGCAGTGAACGCAGGTCCCGAAGGTGCCGGCGTCCAGGCGAACGAGCGCCTGCTCGATCAGGAGGAGGATCTTCCGGTCCGTCTCCGAGAGCGAAAAGGCGAACTCTCTCATGTACGAAGAGGTCGCCCGGTCGGCCATGTCCTGCGCTGACTCGTCTGCCGTCTCTTCCGAGACCTCGCGGTTCTTCGCGAGATCCGCGAGCAGTTCGTCGCGTTTGGCGACGAGCCGCTTCCGGATCTTCTCGGTCAGATCCTTCTTGGCGGCGGGGGTCTTGGGAGGGCCGGCTGTTTTCGAAGGCATTCGAATATCTCCCCTGAGCGACTTCGACCTCGAGAGGCGGCGGAGAATAGCACGCCTGTCCCTCCGGCGGCGGGACCTTCTCCGGGCTCAGCCCCCCGCGCGCCGGCGCTCGTAGAGGGTCTTCCGGGCCACTCCCAGCCGGCGGGCGGCCTCGGCGACGTTCCCGCCGGAATCGTCCAGCACCAGGTCGACGTAGGAGTCGGTCAGAGCGCGGAGGGTCCAGCCAGCCCGCACCGCGGCCCGGAGGAGCTCCTCCGGGTCCGTCGGGCTGACCAGCGCCAGGTGGGGGACGTCGACCGCGGCAGCCCCCCTGGAGCGCGCTTCCGGGGCGGCCCGGAGGAGGACGTTCTCCAGCTCCCGCCAGTTCCCCCGCCACGGGTGGACGCGCAGCGCCCTCTCGGCGGCCGGGGTGAGACCGGGCGGTCCCCCGGCCGAGCGGAGGATCGCTCGCGCGGCGGGAACGATGTCGGCCCGGCGGTCGGCCAGGGAGGGGATCCGGACGGTGACCACCGCCAGCCGGTAGAGGAGATCCTCGCGGAAGAGGCCTTTCCTCGTCCTCTGCAAGAGGTCCGACGGGCCCGAGGCGACGAAGCGCGCCGCGATGGGAGTGCTCCGGGTCCCCCCCACCCGGCGGAGGCTCCTCTCCTCCAGCAGGCGGAGGAGCTTTCCCTGTCCGCGCAGCGAAAGGCCGTCGATCCGGTCGAGGTAGATCGTCCCGGCTCCGGCCCCTTCCAGGAGCCCGGGCTTCCCCGTCACCGCTCCCGTGAACGCCCCCTTCTCGTGGCCGAAGAGCTCGCTCTCCAGGAGGTCGTCCGCGAGGGCCCCCATGTCGATCTTGACGAACGGCTCGGCGGCGCGGGACGAACGCTCGTGGAGGAGCCGCGCGAGGCGGTCCTTTCCGGTTCCCTGGTCCCCGAGCAGGAGGACGGTCGCGTCGGTGTCGAGGCTCCGGCCCAGGCGCCTCAGCTCCTCGGCCAGCCCCCGATGGCGCGTGGCGAAGATCGGGAGGGGGTCAGCCCGAGAACGCCGCGGTGGCGTCCGCCGCATCGCCCCACAGCCGCTCCAGCCCGTAGAAGCGGCGCGCCTCCTCGTGGAAGACGTGGAAGATGACGTCGCCGTAGTCGAGGAGGATCCACCGGGCCGACTGGTACCCCTCGATCGAGAGCGGGCGGCGGCCCTCCCCCTTCATCGCCATCTCGACCGAGTCGGAGAGCGCCTGCGCCTGGCGTTCGTTCGTGGCGGTGGCGACGACGAAGTAGTCGGACATCGCCGTCAACCCCTGGAGGTTCAGGACCACGACCTTCTCCGCCTTGTGGTCGAGGAGCGCGGCGACGCTCTTCTTGAGCTGCCCGGTCACCCGCGCGTCGATTTCCTCGTCGCGGGCACGGCGCAGCGCCGTGCGTTCGGAGACGGGAGGAGCCTTCTCGAGAGTCGCGGCGATCAGGTCGTCCACCGCGCCGACGGGCGGGACGGGAGGGATCCCCTTCTTCGCCCTCGCGGGGCGTTTCAGCCGACCTGGTAGATCCCTTCCCTTCGGAGATACGTCTCGACGGGCGGCGGCACGTTTCCGGCCAGCGCCTCCCCTGATACCACTGCTTTTCTTATCCACGTTGAGGAAATTGTAACCGGTACGTTCCCCCCCCAGTAGACAGAGGTTCCCTCGGGGGCATCGTCCGGGGTCGCGCCGGCCGGGGCGAACCGCCCCTTCAGCTCGGTGGGGAGCGCCGCCAGGCACTCCTCCCGGCCCGCCGGCTCGCGGTAGACGACCGCGATCGGGAACTCTTCCACGATCTCCCTCCAGGCCCTCCACGTCGGGAGGCCGAGCAGGGAGTCGGACCCGACCAGGAGGTGGACCTGGGTTCCCTGGAGGATCGCCCTGAAGTGCCGGAGCGACTCCACCGTGTAGGTCGTGCCGCCCCGTTCGACCTCGAAATCCGAGATGAAGAACGCCGGATACTCGGCGATCGCCATCGCCACCATCGCAAACCGGTGGAACGCCGACGCGGACGGTCCGGCCGGCTTGTGGGGGGGGACGTAGGCGGGAACGAAGACGACCGCGTCGAGGCCGAGGCGGCGCCGGACCTGCTCCACCGGCTCGAGGTGGCCGCGGTGGATCGGGTCGAACGAGCCGCCGTAGACCGCGATCCGGCGCGGGACGACCGGCCCCTTCGAGGTCACGAGCCCGCCTCTCCCTTCAGCTCCTCGAGCCGGTGCCCGACGAACCGCACGAACGGGTCCAGCCCCCGATGGGCGGCGCCCGAGAGAGAGAAGAACTTCTCCCCACGGCGGCGCGCGACCTTCCGGAGGGCGGCGACCTGCTCCTCCGAGGCGACGTCCGACTTCGTGGCGACCAGGATCCGCTCGCGGGCCGCGAGCGCAGGGTTAAAGGCTTCCAGCTCCCGCTCGATCACCGAGACCACCCTCTCGGCATCGCCCTCGGGGTCGTCCGGCGCGAGCGCGCAGGCGTCGACCAGGTGCCCGATCAGGCGGGAGCGCTCCACGTGGCGGAGGAACCGGATCCCGAGGCCGTGCCCCGAGTGGGCCCCCTCGATCAGTCCCGGGATGTCCGCGGCGACGAACGTCCGGAATTTTTCCCAGGAGACGACGCCGAGGTTCGGGATCAGCGTGGTGAAGGGGTAGTCCGCGATCTTCGGGCGGGCCGCCGAGATGGCCGCGATGAGCGTCGACTTGCCGGCGTTCGGCAGCCCGATCAGGGCAATGTCGGCCAGGAGCTTCAGCTCGAGGGCGAGGTTCCGCTGCTCCCCTTCCGTCCCCGGCTCGGCCCGGCGGGGGGTCCGGTTCGTGGAGGTGGCAAAGCAGGCGTTCCCGCGGCCTCCGCGGCCTCCCTGGGCGACGAGGAGCTCCTGGCCCGACTCGACCAGGTCCCCGAGGATCTCGGCCGTGTCGGCGTCCCGGACGATGGTGCCGACCGGCACGCCGACCGTCTCGTCCAGCCCGGACTTGCCGTGGCAGTTCGAGCCCTCGCCGTGGCGTCCGCGCCCGCCCACGAACCGCTTCTTGAAGCGGAACGGGTAGAGGGTGTTCAGGCTGACGTCGGCCACGAGACGGACCGACCCCCCGTTCCCTCCGTCTCCGCCGGAGGGTCCCCCTCTCGGGGCCGACTTCTCGCGCCGGAACGCGACGCACCCGTTCCCGCCGTCGCCGGCGGAAACGTGGATCAGCGCCTCGTCGATGAACATCTAGAGCCGCGGGCTTTCTGGAGCGGGGGCCTTCAGGCCTCGCCGGGGCGTCCCGCGGGGGACGTCAGCTCGCCGCCGGCTCGGACTTCGGGGTGATGCTGACGTAGCGTCCCAGGCGGCCCTTGTCGTGGAAGTCGACGATCCCGTCGACCTTCGCGAAGAGCGAGTCGTCCTTGGCCCGGCCGACGTTCTTCCCCGGCTTGAGCGGGGTCCCCCGCTGACGCACGATGATCGATCCGCCGGTCACCGTCTCGCCGGCGAAGCACTTCACGCCCAGCCTCTGGCTGTTCGAGTCGCGTCCGTTGCGGGAGGAACCTTGTCCCTTTTTGTGAGCCATCTCGTCTCCTCCCTCTACGCCTCGATCGAGCGGACCCGGATCTCCACCAGGTTCTGGCGGTGTCCGTGCGTCCGCTGGAAGCCCTTGCGCTTCTTCTTCTTGTAAACGATGAGCTTGGGTCCCCTCAAGTCGCGGACGACCTCGGCCTTCACGGAAGCGCCCTCGACGAAGGGCTTTCCGAGATGGAGTCCGTCCTCGCGTCCGATCGCGAGGACTTCGCTGAGGGAGACTTCGTCCCCCTTCGAGTGGGTCACGCCCGAGACGCGCTCGATGCGAACCACGTCGCCCGCGCTGACGCGGACCTGTTTGCCCCCGGTGCTGATTACTGCGTACATGATCTAACGACCTCCGGTCCCGGTCAAAGGGCGGAGAAGTTACCACTGGCCGACCCCGCTGTCAAAACGCCCCGTTCCGGCAGGGGTCCGTCACCAGTCCCCGCTCGCGCCTCCGCCGCCGAACGAACCGCCTCCCCCCGAGAAGCCGCCTCCGCCGGATCCGCCTCCTCCGCCCCCGAAGCCGCCGCCGAACGGTCCACCGAAGAAGAAGCCGCGGCCTCGCCCGCCGAACAGCAGCGGGAGCACGAAGAGGACCAGGACGACGATCAGGCCGACCGGGAGGCGCCCGCCCTTCGGCTGGCGCGCGTCGGAGCGGCGGGCCGGCCCGCGGCCCTTGTATTCCCCTCGCGTCGCCGCGATGGCCGCCGAGACCGCCCGTTCGACGCCGGCGGCGTACTCCCCCTTCGAGAAGAACGGGATCGCCTCTTCCCGGAGGATCCTGCTGGCCAGCGCGTCGGGGAGGGTTCCTTCCAGCCCGTAGCCCACCTCGAACCGGGCGGCCCGCGATTTCGGGAAGACGAAGAGGACGAGGCCGTTCCGCCGGTCCTTCTGCCCGACCTTCCAGGCCTGGGCCGCCGCGACGGTGTACTCCTCGAGGAACGTCCCTTCGGGCACCGCGTCCTGCGTGAAGACGAGGAACTGGTTCGACGTCTCCTCCTCGAACCGTCTGAGGCGCTCCTCGAGCTGGCCGACCGTCCCGGCGCCCAGCACACCGGCGCCGTCCGTCACGAACCGGGTCGGCACCGGAGGCACCGGCGGTCCCGCACGTCCCTCGCCGTGCGCCGCGGCGGCGAGGGCGAGGACCGTCAGCGCCGCGAGAAGGCAGAGGCCTCCCCGGAGAGCGGTTCGTCGGCAGGAATTCATGGGTCGAAGGCCCTGGGCCTCCGGTCAGCCCGCTAGAACTTCACCGTCGGCGGCTTGTCGGAGCCCTCGGTCGCCTTGAAGTAGGGGCGCTCCCGGAACCCGGCGAGGTTCGCCATGATCACCGCCGGGAACGACCGGCGCAGCGTGTTGTACGTCTGCGTCAGCTCGTTGAACCGGCCCCGCTCGACGGAGATCCGGTTCTCGGTCCCCTCGAGCTGGGCCTGGAGGTCCCGGAAGTTCTGCGTCGCCTTCAGGTCGGGGTACTTCTCCACCGTGACGAGGAGGCGCGAGAGCGCGGACGAGAGCCCGTCCTGCGCCTTCTGGAACTTCGCGAACGCATCCGGGTCCTTCAGGGACGACGCGTCGAGCTTCACCTGCGTGGCCGACGCGCGGGCCTGGACCACCGCCTCGAGGGTCCCCTTCTCGAAGTTCGCGGCCCCCTTCACGGTCTCGACCAGGTTCGGGATCAGGTCGGCCCGTCGCTGGTAGACGTTCTCGACCTGCGCCCACCCGGCATTCACGGCCTGCTCGGTGGCGTTCAGCTTGTTGTAGGAGCCGGCAGCCCACATGCCGGCAATCAGGACGACGACCACGACGGCGGCGAGACAGCCCAGAAGCACTTTGTTGCCCATAAGTGCGGGGGATTTTATCAGGCGAGCCGTTCGAGGACTCTCGGGGGGAGGTAGAACTGGAGTTCCGCGCGCCCGGAGAGCGGGTCTCCCGCCAGCTCGAAGGCCGCCACGCTGGCTTTCTTCATCGGCACCTCCACCCGGTCGGACCCGCTCAGGAGCCGCCCGAACAGCGCCCCCAGATTCGGCTGGTGGCCCACCAGCAGCACCGAGGAGAACGGCTGGTCGCGGAGGAGCTTCAGGATCTCCCCCGGCGAAGCTCCCGGACGGAGCGCGGGCGTCTCGACCGGGTTCTTCGGGAATCCGGCCGCCTCGAGGACGGGCGCGGCCGTCTGCTGGGCGCGGAGGAGGGTCGAGACGAAGACCTGATCGAAGGACGGGACGAGCCTCGACAGCCCCTTCGCCACCAGGCGGGATCTCTTCTGCCCGGCAGCCGTCAGGCTCCGGTCCGCGTCGAGGCCGGAGGCCGAGTGTTCCTCGGCTTCGGCGTGTCTCAGGAGAACGATCAGCATTCGCTCATTCTGACACTTTCGTCCGAATCGTCCACGTGTCCCCCCACGTGTTGAAAAAACCGAAATTGGTACATAATCTCAATTCGCCAACCGCGAGCCGCCCCGGCGCGCGGAGAAGGCTCTTCACCAGCACGCACAACCGCAAGGAGAAACAAGCATGAGCACCCTGATCGGCCGCAAGGCCCCCGAGTTCACCGCCGAAGGCGTCCTGAACGGCCAGTTCAAGAGCTACAAGCTCGCCGACTACGCCGGCAAGTGGGTCGTCCTCTTCTTCTACCCGCTCGACTTCACGTTCGTCTGCCCGACCGAGATCCTGGCGTTCTCGGACCGCCTGGCCGAGTTCAAGAAGCTGAACGCCGAGGTCCTCGGCGTCTCGGTCGACTCGAAGTTCAGCCACCTCGCCTGGACCGAGAAGAAGCGGGAGGAGGGGGGCATCTCGGGCCTCGCCTATCCCCTCATCGAGGACCTCAAGAAGGAGATCGCGGCGAGCTTCCAGGTCCTGGCAGACGGAGGCGCGGTCGCGCTCCGCGGCCTCTTCGTCATCGATCCGGACGGCGTCGTCCAGCACGCCACGATCAACAACCTCGGCGTCGGCCGCTCGGTCGACGAGACGCTCCGCGTCCTCCAGGCGTTCCAGTACGTCAAGGAGCACGGCGAGGTCTGCCCCGCCGACTGGAAGCCCGGGAAGAAGACGATGAAGGCCGACTGGACGAAGTCGAAGGAGTACTTCTCGCAGGTCAAGTAGTCCCGGAGAACCCGCCATGCCGAACAAGACGCACTACCGGATCGTGATCCTGGGCTCCGGCCCGGCCGGCCTCACCGCCGCCATCTACGCCTCCCGCGCGAACCTCGAGCCGCTCGTCGTGGAGGGGATCCAGCCCGGCGGGCAGCTGACGACGACGACCGAGGTCGAGAACTTCCCCGGGTTCGAGCACGGGATCCAGGGGCCCGAGCTGATGAGCGTCACCCGGGCCCAGGCGACCCGCTTCGGGACCGAGATCGTCTCCGACACCGTGACGAAGGTCGAGCTCGGCGCGCGCCCGTTCCGGGTCTCGCTGGAGTCGGGAGCCGCGCTCACGGCCGATGCCGTCATCGTGGCGACGGGCGCCACCGCGAAGTACCTCGGCCTCCCGAGCGAGCAGACCCTCCTCGGCCACGGGGTCTCCGCGTGCGCCACCTGCGACGGCTTCTTCTTCCGCGGGAAGGAGGTCGTGGTGGTGGGCGGCGGCGACACGGCCATGGAGGAGGCGAACTTCCTCACCAAGTTCGCCTCGCGCGTCTACCTCGTCCACCGCCGGAGCGAGTTCCGGGCGTCGAAGATCATGGCTCAGCGGACGCTCGCGAACCCGAAGATCGAGGCGGTCCTCGACGCCGTCGTCGAGGAGATCCTGGGGACGCCGGAGACCGGCGTCAGCGGGGTCCGGGTCAGGAACGTGAAGAGCGGGGAGTCCAGGACGCTCCCGGTCAGGGGCTACTTCTCCGCGATCGGCCACCAGCCGAACACGGCCCTCTTCAAGGGACAGCTCGCGATGAACGAGGTGGGCTACCTGACGGTGACGAACCCGTCGACCCGGACCTCCGTCGAGGGGGTCTTCGCCGCCGGCGACGTCGCCGACCCCACCTACCGGCAGGCGATCAGCGCCGCCGGCGAGGGGTGCAAGGCCGCCATCGACGCCGAGCGGTGGCTGGCGGAGCAAGGAATTCACTAAGGGCTAGGGCGCGGCGCGAGTGGGAGAGGCGCTGAACCTCTTCCGCTCCGCCTCCCGCCCGCCCTCCGTGCAGGGGTAGCCGAAAGAGGCGTCGAAGGCGCAGCCGGGGCCGCGCGTCGGCCGCGCGGTCTCGCGGGGCCGCTTCCAGGCGAGGGCCGGCCAGACGAGCGAGAGGAAGTCGTCCCCGAACCGGTCGAACTCGATCGACCTCCGAAACAGGGGAGCGACGGCCAGGAGCTTCGCCGCGAACCGCTCGGTCACGAGGCCTCTCACTCCCGCCCGCAAGCGGTCGCCCTCCGGTCCCGGGACGAAGCCCGAGAGGGGCACGGTTCGCTCGCCCAGCTTCCCCCTGAAGACCAGGCACCCGTCCGTCTCCCGGACGACCGCGCACCCGGCGGGGCGCCGATCCGAGGGGAAATGGAGGCTCCGCCCGAACCGCTCGCCGCCGTCGGGATCGACGACCGTCTCCTCCGAGTCGTCTCCTCTGGGACCCTGCGTCCCCACCAGCTCCAGGCGGATCGAGGCGGCCTCGAGGAGGAGGCGCGTCGTGTCCCCTTCCGGGCCGCGGCGGAACAGGACCGAGAGCTGGAAGGGAGACGGATCCCCGTACGAGAAGTGCCAGCGCCCCGACGCTCCGGCCTCCCCGGCCGGCTCCGCGGGGAGGGCCGAAACCGGCGCCGGGAGCGCCAGCAGCGCGGCCGCGGCGAGGAGGACCGTCGTCGGTTTCAGCGAACGCCGCCGGTAGACCATACCTTCTCGTCGACGAAGGAGCGGACCATCCACGGGTCGAGCATCCCCTGCCGCGCCTCCTCCTCCAGGATCCCTAGCGACGTCTCCTGCGAGACCGCCTTCTTGTAGAGGCGGTCGGACGCGGTCAGGGCGTCGAAGATGTCGCAGATCGTCATGATCCGCGACGGGATCGGGATCTCGCCGGCGCGGAGCGCCTCGGCCGTCCCGCCGGGCGGGTCGCCGGATGCCGGCACCGGCCCTCGCCTCAGCGGGGGACCAGGGTGGAGAAGATCAGGTAGGGGTTCACCGCGAGCCCCCTCTTCCAGTTCGAGTCGTGGTCGTCGTCCCGGAAAATGGCGAAGTGGAGGTGGGGCCCGCCGATGACGTGCCCGGTCGTGCCGACATCGCCGATCCGGTCCCCCTTCTCGACATGGTCTCCGACCTTCATCCCCTTTTCATGATTCGCGAGGTGGGCGTAGAAAAAGAGGTACTTCCCGCTCTCGTCGCGGAGATAGACGACCTTCCCCCCCTTCTTGTCGCGCCCCATCCGCTCGATCGTCCCGCTGACGACCGCGACGAGCGGCGTGCCGCGGGGCGCCGGGAGGTCGATCGCATGATGCTTCCGGTGACGGCCGCGGGGGTTGAAGAAGGAGTCCTTGAACTTCTCGGGAGAAAAATCCTCGAGCGGCATCGGGAAGCCGAAGGCGAACAGCTCCGACAGCTCCTCCTCGGGGAGGGAGACGGGCCGGCTGTCGGACTTCCGGACGACGAGGTCGGTGACCCGCTTGGTCAGCGACTTCCAGAACGAGGGCTTCACGGGGTCGGCCAGCAGCTCTTCCGCCGTCGGCGCCGGCCTGTTGCCCGGCGGGTCGACGAGGGCAAGGGCCCCGCCGTCCTCCTCGTCGACGTCGTCCGGATCGTCCTCGATCGGGAGGAGCTCGGCCGTCTGCTGGCCGCGGGGGACGTAGTTGGTCCGCCTCAGCCACGCGAGATCGGCCGCGTCGGCCGACGGGTAGCACTGGCCGTCCTCCGGGTCGCGGACGCGGCAAGCGGGCGCGACCGGATGACGGGATGCGTCGTCCGCCGCGGTCGACGAGCCGCCGGAGAGGGGGGACGAGGCCATCATCGCATCCGGACCCGCCGCCTCCGGGGAGGCGAGCTCGGTCCCGCTGACGGCAGCCGCTCCCGTGAAGAGGAGCGCCGCGCAGAGCGCAACGGGGAGTCTCAGCTGACTCGCTCCTGGTAGGAGTCGTCCCGGGTGTCGATCCGGATCACCGTTCCCGCCTCGACGAACTGCGGGATCATCACGGTGAGGCCCGTCTCGAGCTTGGCCGGCTTGTACGACGCGGAGGCCGTCGCCCCCTTCATCCCGGGGTCCGTCTCGACGATCCGGAGGGCGACCGTCGTCGGGAGCTCGACGGAGACCGGGTTGCCGTCGTAGAAATCGACGGTGATGACAGTCTCGGGGAGGAGGTACTTCATGGCGTCCCCGACGATCTCGTCGTCCAGACGGATCTGGTCGAACGACTCCTGGTTCATGAAGTGGTGCCCCTCGCTGTCGGAGTAGAGGTACTGCATCTCGTGGGTGTCGAGCGAGGCTTTCTCGACCCGGTCCTCGGACCGGAACCGGTGTTCGTTCATCGCGCCGGACTTGAGGTTCCGGAGCTTCGCCTGGACGAACCCCCGAAGGTTCCCCGGGGTCTTGTGGACCACGCTGTGGGCCCGATGAAGCTCTCCGTTGTGGAGGATGATCATCCCGGCCCGGATCTCCGTCGCTGAAATCATTTGACCTTTGGCACCAACAGGATGGCTTTCAATGGCGTTCCTGCCGGGCGTGGCGGGGCCCTACCCCATCCATGAACCCGGCTCTTGTAGGGGGAGGCTAACCGAGAAGAGCCGGAAAAGGCAAGCGGGGCCGCCCGGACAGGCGACCCCGCGTAAAGATCTGGAAACGGAAAGGTCCGGGTTACTGGTTCTCGATCACGGGGCGGAGCTGCGGGACCGGCACCTCGCCGTCCGTCGAGATCGCCGGGTGACCCTGCACAGGCCCGAAGACTTTCAGGAGCCCCTCGGTGTTCTCCGGGGTCCAGTAGGCCGCCGCGAAGTTCAGGGTGTCCCCGATGTTCGTCACTCCCCCGTTCGGGAACCACCCACCGCTGGTGTTGCCGTTGAAGAGGATCGCCGAGAGGTCCGGGCGGTGGATCTGCGCGCCGTAGGCCGCGTTCAGGAACTGGACCATCTCGTCGGCGATGACCGCGTAGCCGATGGAGGTGCCGTGGACGCCGTCGAACCCGAAGAACCCTCCCTGGAGGTAGGCTGTCGACAGCGTGATCCCGCCGTAGTTCCGCCCGTTCTTCACGATGTCGGCGAAGACCGCCGCCGTGTCGAACACCTTGTAGCCGTACGTCGCCGCCAGCGAGGCGATGTCGGCGTTGAACTCGGCTGTCCGGGTCTGGATCTTCACGACGTTGTCGGCGTAGACGACGAATCCCTGCTGGGGTCCGGCCGCGGTGATGCTTCCCTCGGGGAGAGGGAGCTTGTCGCAGGCGGCCCGGAGCGGGCCCGTCGCCGGATACCCGGCGTCGTCCAGCATCCCGCAGGCGATCCCGTACCCCTTCGAAATGACCGCGCTCGCCGTCAGCGGGACGAGCGAGCCGAACGGGATCTCCTTCCCGTCGCGCGAGCCGGTCCAGCGCCACGGGGTGCCGGCATACGCCCCGCTCTTGTGGAAGATCGGGACGCCCAGCGTGATGTTGTAGATCGGGATGGTCGTCGAGAAGGGGATCATCGCCACGTCGGGGAGCGTCATGACGACACCGCTCGCCTTCCCGCCCTGGGCGGCCTGGAGGGTCTTGAGGATCGTCTCGTAGCTGGCCTTGAACGCCGCGCGGGGGGTCAGCGTCACACCGTCGATGACGATCGCGCTCGTCATGGCGCCCAGCTCGTCGTTGTTCCCGATCCATACGGAGACGAAGGTCGGCGCGAGCTTCACCGCCTGGGCCAGGGCCGTCCCCTGCCCGCGCAGGACGGTGTCGGTCAGGCCGACCGGGGTGTCGCCGGTCTTGGTGACGACGTCGGCGACCTTGTACCCGGCGACGCCGAGGTTGTTGTAGGGGGTGGCGAGCGTGGCGTTCATCGGCTTGCCGGTCGACGGCTTCACCGAGAACGTCGGGGCGAGGCTGGTCAGGAGCTGGCAGCCCCCGAGCCCCGGGTCGTCGATGAGCGGCTGCTGGTAGTTGGCCCCCACCGACCGCGCGACGACGGCGGAATAGCTGTCGACCTGGCCGTACTTGACGACGCAGCCGTTCATGTAGCCGTGCGTGAGGGAATCGCCGAGAGCGACGTACCGGGTGAGGTCGACCTGGGCGGCGGCCGGGACGGCGATCGCCAGCGCGGCGAGGAGGCTGAGGGAGGTCTTCGCGAAGTTCTTCATCGTCGGCTCCGTCAGAACGCGGTCTTGAAGTTGAGGACGGTCAGGTTGGCGTAGGTCTTGTAGGTCCCGTTGTAGTTGTCCTTCTGCTGACCGTTCGTCGACCGATCGTGGAAGAAGAGGGCCAGGTTGGAGAACTCGATCGCCGAGTTCTTCCCGACCTTGAACCCGAAGCCGACCGAGTAGCCGGTCCGGTTGGCGTCCGGGAGGAGCGGAGAGACGTCGGCGTCGGGCTGCGGGGTCTGGTCGTAGACGATGCCGAGCTGGAAGTTGAACTTCTCCGTCGCCTGGAAGTTCATGCCGAGCCGGTAGGACCAGGAGTTCACCCAGTTGTGGGAGAGGACCTGCGACGGGACCTGCTTGCCGTCGACGGGCGAGAAGGCGAAGACCGTCTCGTTGAAGACCTTCCATTCGGTGTAGGTCGCCGCCGCCTCGACCGTCAGCTTGCAGTCGTGGTAGGCGATGCCGCCCATCCAGATCGCCGGGAACTGGAGCGTCGTCTGGACCGGGACGTTCGTGTTGAGCGGGTACTTCGCGGCGACCGCGGCATCGAGGTCCGGGTGCCCCGTCGATATCGAGTACAGGACCGCGCTCCCCTTGTAGGTCTGGTCGACGTGGCCGTGGTAGGAGAGGCCGAGGCTGATGTTCTCGGTCGGCTTGATCTGGATGCCCGCGCCGAACGTGACGTCCGTCGCGAACCCGTCGCCGACGATGTCCGCGTGGACGACGTCGCTGAAGGCCTGCGAGTAGGGGTTGATGGTCCCGAAGTTCTTCTGCAGCTTGACGTCGCTGACGCGGAGCTCGGGGCCGACGCCGACCGAGAGCCAGTCGGTGAACGCCGCGGCGATCTGCAGGCCCAGGGAGTACTGCTTCAGGTCGACCCGCTGCGAGAGGAAGCGGCCCTTGAACGTGTCCGGGTTGTCCCAGGCCGTCGAGAGGCCGTTCGGGAACCAGGTCCCGAGGGAGACGTTCACGTTCTTGGCCACCGGCATCGAGACGAAGAAGTTCGGCGGAAAGAAGACCTGGCGTTTCTGGGTCGCCTCGTAGCCGTAGCCCGGGTAGGAGGCGTCGTCGCCCTTGAAGGACGAGAACGGCGCGATCAGCGTGACGCCGACCGAGGCCGAGAGCTTGTCGTTCGTGGCGAGGCCCGCCGGGTTGTAGAACATCGACGAGCCGTCGTCGGCCGACGCGATGAACGCGCCTCCCATGCCCGTCGCCTTCGAGCCCGCCTCGAAGATGGAGAAGCCGGCCGCGACCGCCGCGGGGGCCGCTGCCAGGAGAGCCATCCCGGCGGCGACGGCTCCGAGACGGAGCCACCCATTCGAATTTCTCACTCGTTCCTCCTTCGTCCTTCCTCGTCCCGAAAAGAAATCTGGTTTGCCTGAGATTACGGGTCGATTCTTGGGCCATGGCCCCGCAGAGTCAAGCGTTCCACTCCGCCCGGAGGGGTTCCGGCGTTAACGCTCGAGGGAGGGCGGGACGGGCGGGACGGGCGGTCCGGGGTCAGCGGACCGGGGCGCGGAGGACCGGGGCGAAGGAGCCCGGCTTCGAGGCCTCGCGGGCGGTGGACGCATCGTCGAGCCTCCCGACCGGGGTCGTGTGGGGCGCGCCGTGGACCAGCTCGGGCGTCTCCTGGCACTCCTTCGCGATCGCGATCATCGCGTCGGCGAAGGCGTCCAGCTCCTCCTTCGGCTCGGACTCGGTCGGCTCGATCATCAGGGCCCCGGGGACGATGAGCGGGAAGGACATCGTCGGCGGGTGGAACCCGTAGTCCATCAGTCGCTTGGCGATGTCGATGTTGTGGATCCCCCCGGCGGCCTGCTTCCGGTCGGAGAAGACCACCTCGTGGTACGACGGGGCGTCGTATTTCAGGTGGTAGAAGGGCTCCAGCCGCTTCCGGAGGTAGTTGGCGTTCAGGACCGCCGCCTCCGCCACCTCCGGGATCGTGTTCCCGTACGACTCGATGTAGGTGAGCGCCCGGACGAGGACGCCGAAGTTCCCGTGGAAGGTCCGCATCCGGCCGATGCTCCCGGGCCGGTCGTACGACAGGCGGAAGACCTCGCCGTCGCGCTCGACGGTCGGGGTGGGAAGGTACGGGACGAGCGCCGGCCCGACGCCGACGGGTCCAGCTCCCGGCCCTCCCCCGCCGTGGGGGGTCGAGAAGGTCTTGTGGAGGTTCATGTGCATCACGTCGACCCCCATGTCGGCCGGACGCACCTTCCCGACGAACGCGTTGAAGTTGGCGCCGTCCAGGTAGACCAGGGCCCCCTTGGCGTGAACCATCTCGGTGATCTTCAGGATGTTCTCCTCGAAGACCCCGAGGGTGTTCGGAACCGTGATCATCAGCGCCGCCACCTCGTCGGTGAGCTTCGCTTCCAGCTCGGCCAGGTCGAGGGTCCCGCGGGCGTTCGAGGCCAGCTCGATCACCGAGTAGCCCGCGAAGTGGGCCGAGGCGGGGTTCGTACCGTGCGCGGAGTCGGGCACCAGGATGTGCCGGCGCGCGTTGCCGCGGGCGACGTGCGCCGCCCGGATCATGAGGGTCCCGGCCAGCTCGCCGTTGGCCCCCGCCGAGGGCTGCAGGGTGACCCGGGCGAACCCGGTCAGGGTCTTCAGCCTCTCCTCGAGGAGCCAGAGGAGCTCCAGCGCCCCCTGGACGAGGTGCTCGGCCGTGTAGGGGTGCACGTCCGAGAAGCCGGCCAGCCGTGCGACCTCCTCGTTGATCCTCGGGTTGTGCTTCATCGTGCACGACCCGAGCGGGTAGAGCGCGGTGTCGATCGCGAAGTTGAGCTGGGAGAGGCGGGTGAAGTGGCGAACGACGTCCACTTCGGACGCCTCCACCTCCCCGGCCACCTCGGAGCGGTGGGCGGAGCCGAAGAGCGCCGGCGGGTCGATCGCCGGGACGTCGAGCGGCGGCAGGGCCACCCCGGTGCGGCCCGGGTGGGAGAGGTCGAAGAGGGACCCCTCGCGGCGCCGGCGGTCGGTCCGGGCCGCCGGGGCCCCGGGGGCGCTCGTGTCGCTCATCGGATGCTCCTCAGGACCTCGGCCGCGCGGTCGATCTGTTCCCTCGTGTTTCGCTCGGTCACCGCGACGAGGAGAAGGTCCTTCCAGGCGCCCTCTCGCGGGGCGATCCGCGCCATCGGGACGCCGCCCAGGATCCCCTTCGCCTCGAGGGCCGAGAGGACGGTGTCGACGGGGACGGCGCACCGGAGGGCGAACTCGTTGAAGGTGGGGCCGGCGAAGGCGAGCGAGCAGGGCCCTGCGCCAGCCTTGGCCTTCACGAGGGCCTTGAAGTACTCGGCCTTGGAGAGGCACTGGACCGCCGTCTCGCGGAGGCCGTTCTTGCCCAGGGCCGAGAGCGTCATCGTGGCGGCGAGGGCCATGAGCCCCTGGTTCGTGCAGATGTTCGAGGTCGCCCTCTCCCGCCGGATGTGCTGCTCGCGGGTGGAGAGCGTGAGGCAGAAGCCCTCGTGCCCCTGGGCGTCCACGGCCCTCCCGACCAGCCGGCCCGGGATCTGGCGCTTGAAGGCGTCGCGGCAGGCCAGGAACCCGACGAGCGGCCCGCCGAACGACGGCGGCACCCCGAACGAGGCCGCCTCGCCGCACGCGATGTCCATCCCGGCGTGCCCGGGCGCCTTCAGGACAGCGAGGGAGAACATCTCGTTCACCGCGCCGATCGCGAGCGCCCCCTTCGCGTGGGCGGCGTCCGCCGCGGCCTGCCAGTCCTCGACGACTCCGACGACGTTCGGCGACTGGAGGCCGACCGCGAAGGTCGTCTCGTCGACCGCGGCGGCGAGCGCCGCGGCATCCGTCCGGCCGTCCGGGCCGAGCGGGACCTGGACGATCTGGAAGGGGAAATTCGCGAGATAGGTGCCGAGCGCCGTCAGGTACTCGGGGTGCACCCCCTTCGACACGACCACCTTCGACCGCTTCTTCGAGAGGCGCTCGGCCATGAGGACCGCCTCGACGAACGCCGACGCCCCCTCGTACATCGAGGCGTTGGCGATGTCCATCCCGGTCAGGAGGGCCACGTGCGTCTGGAACTCGTAGATCGCGGTCAGCGTCCCCTGCGAGACCTCGGCCTGGTACGGGGTGTAGGCCGTGAGGAACTCGCCCCGGAGCAGCAGCTGGGAGACGAAGGCCGGCGAGTGGTGAGCGTAGAGCCCCGCGCCGAGGAAGGACGCCCAGCGCGAGCCGTCGGCGTTCTTCCCGGCCATCGCGGCCATTCCGCGCCGGAGCTCGATCTCGGACTGCGGGGCGGGCAGCGCCGGGGGCTCGGTGCGGTAGACGGCGCGCGGGACGGTGGAGAAGAGATCGTCGACGGAGGCGGCCCCGATTTCGCGGAGGAGCGCCGACCGCTCGGCCGGAGAGTGCGGGATATATCCCATGGGCTCTCGGGTACCTAGCCCTTGGCCTCTTCCTCGACGAACTTCTCGTAGGCGGCGGCGGAGAGGAGCCCCGCCATGTCGCCGTCGGACGTGACCTTGAGCTTCACGAGCCAGCCGTCGCCGTAGGGGTCCTCGTTGACCGCTCCCGGCTCGTCGACCAGGGTCTTGTTGACCTCCACGACCTCGCCCGCGATCGGGAGGAAGACCTCCGAGACCGCCTTCACCGACTCGATCGTCCCGAATTCCTGGCCGGCGTCGAAGAGCTCCCCGACATCGGGCAGGTCGACGAAGACCACCTCGCCGAGCTCCTGCTGGGCGTGGTCGGTGATCCCGATCGTGCCCGTGGCCCCCTCGACGCGGACCCACTCGTGGCTCTTCGTGTAGAAGCGATCGTCCGGATACGTGCTCATGGCTCCCCCTCTTGCCTGGATGAGAATGCTAAGCCGTCGGCCGCTTGTAGAACGGAGTCGGAACGACGACGGCGGCGACGCCCCGTCCGCGAATGTCGATCTCGAGCTGGGTCCCGATCGCCGATGCCGCGAGCGGCACGTAGGCGAGCCCGATCGGCTTGCCGACCGTCGGAGTCTGGGTCCCCGAGGTGACGATCCCCGGGCCGCTTTCGGTCTTCAGGGGATAGCCGTGCCGGGCGATCCCCCGGCCGGTCACCTCGAAGCCGACCAGCTTGCGGGAGAGGCCGGCGGCCTTCTGCCGCTCCAGGGCCGAGCGGCCGATGAACTCCCCCTTCTTCATCTTCACGATCCAGCCCAGGTCGGCTTCCCACGGCGTGGTGGTGTCGTCGATGTCGTTGCCGTAGAGGGCCATCTTCGCCTCCAGGCGCAGGGTGTCTCGCGCCCCGAGGCCGGCCGGGATGAGGCCGTGCGGCGTGCCCGACGCGAGGATCGCGTCCCAGATCTCGACCGCGGCCTCTGGCGGGCAGTAGACCTCGAAGCCGTACTCCCCCGTGTAGCCGGTCCGCGAGACGATCGACGGGACCCCCGCCACCTTTCCGTGCCGGAAGTGGTAGTAGCCGATCGGCGCCAGCTCGACGTCGACCAGCGGCTGGAGGATCTCGGCGGAGCGGGGCCCCTGGACGGCGATCTGCGCCCACTTCCCCGACTCGTCCTCGACCGATCCCCCGTCCACCGCGGCTTGCTTCGCCCAGGCGACGTCCTTGGGGGTGTTGCCGGCGTTGACGACGAGGAGGTAGTCGTCGTCGGCGATCTTGTACGTCAGGAGGTCGTCGACGAAGGTCCCCTTCTCGTAGAGGAAGGCCGAGTACTGGATTCGCCCGTCGAGGAGCGTCGACGCGTCGTTGGTCGTCAGCTTCTGGACGACCTCGAGGGCGCGGGGCCCCCGGACGCGGATCTCCCCCATGTGGGAAACGTCGAAGAGACCGGCGCGGGTCCGGACGGCGACGTGCTCTTCGGTGAGACCGGAGTACTGGACCGGCATCTCCCATCCCCCGAAGGGGACGAGCTTGCCGCCCAGGGCCCGGTGACGTTCAAAAAGTGGGGTGCGCAGGGGGGGGAGGCCGGTGGGTTCGCTCATCGCTCGAAAAAGCTCAGGAACGATATGTCGGCCCCCCTGGAAGGTCAACTTTGGAACCGGTCTCGATTCGGCTGCCGGCGGCCCGCTCGCGGCGCCCGCTTCACTCGACCGACGAGGCGCTCCCGGCGCCGAGCCTGGCGAGCGGCAGGAGCGCGCCGAGGAACGCGGACCGGAGCGGCCGGATGGCGAGCGCCGCCTTCACCGGGGCGGCCGACTCGATCGCCCGGACGACCCGCGCGATGGCCTGCCACGTGAGGCTCTCCGGGTCCTCGGCCAGGAGGTTCGCGAGCTTCCCCCGCTCGATCGCCATCGCCAGCATCCGGTCGAACGTGTTCTCCGGCGTGAAGACGCGAGCCGGCCGCGCCTCCATCGCCACGCCCCCCTTCTTGCAGACGGTGGCGCAGACGCCGCACCCGAGGCAGAGGTCGGCCGCCAGGGAGGCCTTCTTCCGCGGCTTCGCCCCTTCCGGCCGCGGAGGGTCCGTCTCGCGGGGCGCCGCGGCCTCGAGCGTCAGGGCCCCGGGAGGGCACGCCTTCACGCAGAGGCCGCAGCCGGAGCACTTCTCGGCGTTGACGGCCGCGATCCAGCTGGAGCTGACGATCGCGTGGGCGAGCCCGAACGTCTTCGAGGCCCGCATCATCCCGCAGCAGCAGCCGCAGCAGTTGCAGATGTAGCCGACCCCCTTCTGGACGTTGTCGGCGGTCTGGGCGAGGCCGGCGGCCTGGCACTCGGCCAGGATCCTCAGCCCCTCCGCGTTCGTGATCTGGCGGGCGATCCCGCCGCGCATCAGCGTCTCCGCCCCCGAGTTGAGGGTCATGCAGACCTGCCGCGGCGCGTCGCAGGCGGCGCCGAGGTGCGAGGCGTGATGGCGGCAGGCGCACTCCGAGACGCCGACCGTCCGCGCGGTCTCGACCAGCCGGGTCGCCCGCTCCCAGTCGAGGATCTCCGCGAAGCTCCCCTCCGGGAGGGCCGACTCGCGGACGAGGGACCTCCCGATCTGGGTGTCGCCTCCGAAGACGGCCTGGGCGAACCGGCCTCCGTTCTCGAAGAAGTAGTCCTCGAAGAGGCGGGCGAGCTCCGCGACCGGGACGTCGTCCCGGACGCGCATGAACGTGAACTCGAAGAAGCCGATGACGACCGGAGCGAGGGAGAACCGGCGGACCCCCTTCACCTCCATGTCGAAGACGAGCCCCTTGGCGGCCATCCTCGTCAGCGCCGGCTCCAGCTCCGCGGCCGGGATGCCGACGCGCCGGGAGAGCGACTCCAGGCGGACCGGCCGGGTCGGGATCTGCCGGGCGAGGTCGGCCTCCTCCGGGGTGAAGAGGAGGCGGAGGATCTTCCGGAACTCCGGTGAGTCCGGGGCGCCCGTCACGTTCTGGTCGAGCCGCTCCCGAAGCAAGCTGTACGCCACGCCGCCGCCGAGCCGGTGTCCCATTCGTTCCCTCCCGTCGTGGCCGGCAGCATAGCGCTCCCGGGGGAGCGCATTATCGGGGCGGGGGCGGCCAGGCCTCCACGAGAGGGGCCTGTCCGGGGAGGCGAAGGCATGAGCGCTCTCCGTTCGGTCGTTGCCGGGGCTTCGGGGCTCGTCGGGGGGTGCCTGGCCCGCCGGCTCGCGAGCGACCGGGCGTTCGGCGAGGTGGCGCTCGTGGTCCGCCAGGAGCTCCCGTCCCTCTCCCCGAAGCTCCGTCAGCGGATCGTCGACTTCGGAGCCCTCTCCCCCGCCGCTCTCGGCCGCCCCGACACGGTCTTCTGCGCGCTCGGGACCACCCTCGCCAGGGCCGGGTCGGAGGAGGCGTTCCGGAAAGTCGACCTCGACGCCGTCGTCCACCTCGCCCGCGCGGCGAGCGAGGCCGGCGCCCGGCAGTTCCTCGTCGTCAGCTCCCTGGGGGCCGACCCGACAGCGTCGTCCTTCTACCTCCGGGTCAAGGGGGAGATGGAGGATGCGCTCCGCGCCCTCCCGTTCCAAGGGCTCCAGATCTTCCGTCCCTCCCTCCTCCTCGGAGACCGGAAGGAATTCCGGCTCGGGGAGCGGGTCGCCGCCCTCCTCGCCGCGCCTCTCGGGTGGGCGATGGTCGGGCCCGCCGCCCGGTACCGGCCGATCGAGGCCGACGCCGTCGCCGCGGCGATGGTCCGCGTGGCGAAGGGGGCCCCTCCCGGCGTCAACGTCTACGAGTCGGACCGGGTCCGGCAGCTCTCCACGGGCTCCTGAGCGGCGGCCGGCCGGGCCGCTCCGGGACCCCGGAAGAGAGAGGGAGGCGGAGGACTTGACATCACATAGCCATATAGTTATATTGTCATTCATGAAGAGATTTTCCCCTCCCGCCGCCCTCTCCCTGGCGGCCTTCCTCCTCGCGGCCCCCCTGGCCGCGGAGGAGCTCTCCCTGAAGGGGGCCATGACCCGGGCCCGCGAGAAGTCGCGAGAGGTCTCCGCCGCCGGGGCCCGGAAGGAGGCCGCCGAGGCGCGGGCGAGGCAGGCGGGCGGGTTCCGCCTCCCCTCCGTCACCCTGTCGGAGGTCTACGTCCGGACCGACTCGCCGGCCGAGTCGTTCGCCTTCAAGCTGAACAAGCGGCAGTTCTCGTTCCCCGACTTCGTCTCGTCCGACCCGAACAACCCCGGATACAGCGGGACGGCGATGACGCGGGCGGAGGCGGTCCTCCCCCTCTTCACCGGCGGCGAGCTGTCGGGGCGGATCGCCCAGGCCGAGAAGGCCGCTTCCGCGGCCGGCAAGAGCGCCTCCTGGACCGCCGACAACGCCGCCCTCTCCGCGGCCGAGGCGTTCGTCATGGTGGCGCAGGCGGAGGAATACGTCCTCCTCCTCACCCGCGCCCGCGAGACGGTCGCGGCGCACGTGGAGCTCGCCCGGAACTACTCCGCGCAGGGGATGCTCGTCCGCTCGGAGCTGCTCCGCGCGGAGGTGGAGCTGGCCCGGGTGGACGACCTCCTCGAGGAGGCCAAAGGGCGCGTCCGCATCGCGAACGCGAACCTCGCGTTCCGGATGGGCGACCCGCAGGACCGGACCTGGACCCTCTCGGCCCTGGCCCCTCCCGGCGAGCTGCCCGGGACCGCGGCCGACTGGGTGAAGAGCGCCGAGGGCCGGAAGGACCTCGGCTCCGCCAGGGACCTCCTGGCCGCCGGCGAGCTGGAGGAGAAGGTCAAGAAGTCGGGCTTCCTGCCGAAGCTGGCCGTCGTCGGGCGCTACGACATGTACGGCACGAACCTCTTCGGCACCGACGGGAAGTTCGGGACGGTGATGGCCGCCCTCTCTTGGAACGTCTTCTCGGGCGGCTCGGATCGCGCCGCCGTGATCGCCGCCCGCGAGGAGGCCAGGGCCGGGCGCGAGGACGTCGCCCGCTTCGCGGACGGCGTCGCCCTCGAGGTCCGTCAGGCCTACGAGGAGGCGTCCACCGCCCGGGCCCGGCACGCCACCGCGGCCAGGGCGCTCGGAGCCGCCCGGGAGGCCGAGCGGATCACCTCGGAGCGGTTCCAGGGAGGCGTCGTGAAGATGCTCGACCTCCTCGACGCCGCCACCGCCCGGCGGGAAGCCGAGACCCGCGAGCTGGTCGCCCGCGCCGACGCGCAGTCGGCAGCCCTCCGGCTGGCCGTCAAGGCCGGCCGCGCCCCCGAGACGGTCCTCCCGTGACGACGACCGAAGAAGAGATGAAGGACGAAATGAAGGTCAAGAAGATGAGCCGGACTCCCCTCTCCGCGATCGGCGCCCTCCTGGCGGCCATGGCCCTCTCCCTCGCGTTCGGCTGCGGCCACGGCGACAGGAAGGAAGGCGAGACGGCCAAGCTGCCCGCCGTTCGCGCCTCCCTCGCCACCGCCGAGGCCGCCGAGATCCCCCAGCGCATCGAGCTCTCCGGCACGGTCGAGGCCGACCGGACGGCGGCCGTCTCGAGCCGTGTGATGGCCTCGGTCACCTCCGTCCTGGTCAGGGCGGGCGACCCGGTCAAGGCCGGGCAGCTCCTCCTGGAGATCGACCCGCAGACGGCCAGGGGGCAGGAAGCCCAGGCCAAGGGAGCGCTCGCCCAGGCCAAGGCCGGGCTCGCCCTGGCCGAGAAGAACTACGAGCGCTACAAGGCGCTGCAGAAGAGCGGCTCGGCCTCCGACCTCGAGCTGGACATGGCCCGCATGCAGTACGAGCAGGCCAGGGGGGCCGTCGAGCAGGGGGCCGGTGCCGTCGAGGCGGCCTCCTCGGTCGCCCGCGAGTCCCGCGTCGTCGCCCCCTTCGACGGCCGCGTCTCGGCCCGGCCGGTGGAGGCGGGCGACCTCGCCGCCCCAGGCCGCCCCCTCGTGATGGTCGAATCGGGCGAAGGGCGGCGGCTCACCGTCGCCGTCCCCGAGAGCGTCGTCGCCGCCTCCGGGCTCTCCGCCGGAAAGGTCCTTCCGATCCGGATCGACTCGCTCCCCGGCCGGACCGACCTCACGGGGAAAGTGGTCGAGATGTCCCCGGGCGCCGACCCGGCGAGCCACACGTTCATGGTGAAGCTAGAGATCTCGGGCGCCCGCGTCGCGAGCGGCCTCACCGGGCGGACCTACGTCGACTCCGGAAAGCGGAAGGCGGTCCTCGTCCCGGAGGGCGCGATCCTCTCGCAGGGAGGCCTCCAGCTCGTCGTCGTGAGGGACTCGGCCGGCAAGGCCCGCTCGCGGGCCGTGACGGCAGCCAGCTCCGGCCCCGACGCCGGCCTCGGCCGGCGCGAGGTCCTCTCCGGCCTCGCGGGAGGGGAGGAGGTCCTCGTGGGCCTCGGCTCCGTCCCGGCCGACGGATCGCCCGTCGAGGTTTCGGCCGCCGCGCCCGAGGCCAAGAAGTGAGCGATCCCTCCAGGAACATCGCGAGGGAGGCCCTCCGCCTCAAGATGACCCGGCGCCCCATCGGGGCCTCGGGCCGGATCGCCAGGGCCTTTCTCGAGTCGAAGCTGACCCCGCTCCTCGTCGTCTTCTCGCTCCTCGTCGGCGCCTTCGCCGTCCTGGTGACGCCGCGAGAGGAGGAGCCCCAGATCAAGGTCCCGATGATCGACGTCTTCCTGGCGATGCCGGGTGCGACGGCCGACGAGGCCGAGCGCCGGCTCATCGGCCCGGTCGAGAAGGCGATCTACCAGATCCCGAACGTCGAGTACGTCTACTCCACCACCCAGCCGTCCGGCGGGATCGTCATCGTCCGCTTCCTCGTCGGGACCGACCCCGACCAGGCCGTCGTCCGCGTCCGGACGAAGCTCGCCGAGCTCGCGCCGCAGCTTCCGCCCGGCGCGATGCCGCCCGTCGTCGTCTCCCGTGGCATCGACGACGTCCCGGCGGTCGCCTGGACCCTCTGGTCCAAGGACGCCTCCCCGACCCAGATCCGCCAGGTGGCCGAGGAGCTGAAGTCCGAGCTGACGCGCCACCCGCGCGTCGCCCAGGTGACGGTCCTCGGCGGGCAGAGGCGGGTCGTCCGGGTCACCTTCGACCGGGACCGGCTCGCCTCGCACCACGCCTCGCTCCTCCAGGCGTACCAGGCGCTCTCGACGCTGAACTGGCGCCTCCCCGCAGGGACCTTCTCCTCCGGCAACCTGGAGACGCAGGTCGAGGTCGGCTCCCTCCTCCGTTCGGCCGACGAGGTCGGGAACGTCGCGATCGGCGTTTACGGCGGCCGGCCGGTCTTCCTCCGCGAGGTGGCGACCGTGGCCGACGGCCCGGAGGAGCCCTCGCAGTACGCCTGGCTGATGGCCGGCGCGGCCGGCGCCGAGAAGGGGCTGCCGGCCGGCACCGACGCTCCCGCGGTCACGATCGCCGTCTCCAAGAAGCCCGGGACGAACGCGGTCGAGCTGGTCCAGGAGCTGGACCTCCTCGTCGCCCGGCTGAAGGGCCCGGTCGTCCCGTCGAACGTCACCATGACGAAGACGCGCGACTACGGCAAGACGGCAAACGAGAAGTCGTCGGAGCTGATGTTCCACGTGGGCCTCGCGACGATCTCGGTCGTGCTGCTGATGGCCTTCGCGCTCGGCCGGCGGGAGGCGCTCGTCGTCCTGGTCGCCGTCCCTACCACCCTGGCGCTGACCCTCGCCTCGTCGTACGTGTTCGGCTACACGCTGAACCGGGTCACCCTCTTCGCGCTCATCTTCGCGATCGGCATCCTGGTGGACGACGCGATCGTGGTGGTGGAGAACGTCCACCGGCACTACGAGCTGGGGTGGGGCCCTCCCCGGCTGACGACCGTCTACGCGGTGGACGAGGTGGGGAACCCGACGATCCTGGCGACCTTCGCCGTCGTCGCCGCCCTCCTCCCCCTCGCCTTCGTCTCCGGCCTGATGGGCCCCTACATGCGCCCCATCCCGATCAACGCCTCGGCCGCGATGATCTTCTCGCTCTTCATCGCGTTCGTCGTCTCCCCCTGGCTCACCTTCAAGCTCTTCCGCAAGTACGCGGAGGCTCACATGAAGGAGGGGCACGCCTTCGAAGCGGGCGCCGAAACTCCGCAGGAGGACCGTCTCCACAGGTTCTACAAGGCCCTCTTCACGCCGCTGCTCGAGTCGAAGCTGAAGCGCTGGGCGCTCCTCGGCTCCGTCGTGGGCCTGCTCCTCCTCTCCATGGGGCTCGTCTACCTGAAGGTCGTCAAGGTCAAGATGCTCCCCTACGACAACAAGAGCGAGATCCAGGTGGTGCTCGACATGCCGGAGGGGACGACCCTCGAGACGACCGCCGCGGCCGCTCGCGACCTGGCCGAGACGGTCCGCCATCTCCCCGAGGTGACCGACGTCGAGATCTACGCCGGGACGTCGGGGCCGTTCAACTTCAACGGCCTGGTGCGGCACTACTTCCTCCGCTCGGGCCCCCTCGTGGCCGACCTCCAGGTCAACCTCCTCCCGAAGGACGAGCGGAAGCGGGACAGCCACCCCTTCGCCAGGGACGTCCGGAACCTCATCGCTCCCGTTGCCAAGAAATGGAACGCCAACGTCAAGGTGACCGAGGTGCCCCCGGGACCCCCGGTCCTCTCGACGATGGTCGCCGAGATCTACGGCCCCTCGCTGGAGAAGCGGGTCGACCTGGCCCGGCAGGTGAGGAAGGTCTTCGAGGAGACTCCCGGGGTCGTGGACACCGACTGGCTGGTCGGGGCGTTCGGCTCCCCGGCCCCAAAGCTCGAGCTCGCGATCGACGGGGAGAAGGCCGCCCGCTCGGGGATCACCTCCGAGATGGTCGTCCGGACGCTCCGGGTCGCCCTCGACGGGGCGGAGGCGGGGCTCCTCCGCGACGACCGGGCGCGCGAGGCGGTCCCCCTCGTCCTCCGGCTGGACCGGGCCCAGCGCTCCAGCCTGGACGGCCTCCTCGCCACCTCGGTCCACGGGTCCCAGGGGCAGCTGGTCCCGCTCCGGGAGCTGGTGACCGTGAAGGAGGGGACCCGCGAGCGGTTCATCTACCACAAGAACCTGCAGCCGGTGACCTACGTCCTGGCCGAGATGGCCGGCGTGGCGGAGGCCCCCGTCTACGGGATCCTCGACATGGCGAAACGGATCGAGGCGCTGAAGGCGCCCGACGGCTCCCCCCTCGAGGTGATGTCGACCCACCTCCCGACCGACTCCACGCGCTACGCGATGAAGTGGGACGGCGAGTGGCACATCACCTACGAGGTCTTCCGCGACATGGGGATCGCTTTCGCGGCGGTGATCGTCCTGATCTACTTCCTCGTCGTCGGCTGGTTCCGGTCCTTCGTGACGCCGCTGATCATCATGGCGCCGATCCCGCTCACGCTGATCGGCATCCTCCCCTCCCACGGCTTCGGCGGCGTCTTCTTCACCGCCACCTCGATGATCGGGTTCATCGCGCTGGCCGGGATCATCGTCCGGAACTCCATCCTCCTCGTCGACTTCATCAACCTGGAGCTGGAGATGGGCGAGCGGCTCGAGGACGCCGTCGTCAAGGCGGGCGCCGTCCGCTTCCGGCCGATCGTCCTGACCGCGGCGGCCCTCGTCGTCGGCGGGCTCGTGATCCTCCTCGACCCGATCTTCCAGGGGCTCGCCGTGGCCCTCATCTCGGGCGTCGTCGTGGCCACCGCCCTCACCCTGATCGTCATCCCGCTCATGTACTTCATGTACCTCAAGACCGTCGGCACCGGCGCCGTCACCGCGGCGGATGCGCCAGAAAGCGAGACCCCATGACCGTCAACGACACGCTCCGCGCCATCGCGGGATTCTTCGTCCTCGTCTCCGTCGCGCTCGGCTATTTCGTCCACCCCGGCTTCTTCCTCTTCACCGCCTTCGTCGGGGCGAACCTCCTGCAGTCGGGCTTCAGCAAGACGTGCCCGATGATGCTGATCCTCCGCAAGGCGGGCGTCCGGGAAGGGTGAGAGGCGGCCGCACGAAGGAGGAGATGACGTGAAGCTGCTGATGCTCATCGTCGACGGCGACAAGAAGGAGGAGGTCGAGGTCCTCCTCGGCCGCGCCGGCGTGACCGGCTACACCGAAATCCCCGGCGCCGTCGGGCGGGGCGCCACGGGCTTGAAGCTCGGCTCGGGCGCGTTCCCGAGGACCTCGGCCGTCATCTTCACGATCGTCGACGACGAGGCGCTGGCGGAGCTGACCCGCCAGGTGAAGGCCTTCTGCGCCGACTGCGGGGAGCGGCTGAAGATCGTCGTCTGGGGGGTCCAGGAGGTCCTGTGAGAACGGTTGACAGCACCCCCGTCGAGAGCATATGGTTAATGAGTTATATGAAAGTCCGCACCGCGGCGGCCCCGAAGGAGATGCTCCTCGACGAGATCGCCGAGTGGCTGAAGGCGATGGCCGACCCGACCCGCCTCAGGATCCTGCACTCGATGCAGAACGGCGAGAAGTGCGTGACCGACCTCCTGGAGGGAATGGAATGCAGCCAGGCGAACGTCTCGAAGCACCTGGCGATCCTCCGGAAGGGCGGCCTGGTCGACTGCCGGCGCGAGGGGTCGAGCGTCTACTACCGGATCGCCGACCCGGCTGTCTACGAGATCTGTGGCACCGTCTGCGACTCGCTCCAGCGGGACCTGGCCGACCGGCAGGAGGGCCTGGCCCGCGGCCGGGCGGAGTTCCAGAACAAGCTCCAGGCGAAGGGCCAGGCCAGCGGACGCGGAAGGGCCCGATGAGCCCGGACCTCCTCTGGTTCGGGGCTTTCCTGATCGGCTGGATCTTCCTCCAGCAGGTAATCCTGCCCCGTCTCGGCGTCCCCACGTGAGGGTCGCCCGGTCCCGCCGGCGGCGGGGCCTCGTGCTCGGTCAAGAAGTCCCCGGCCGCGGCGACTGAAGCTCCCGCGGCCCCTGCCCCCGTCCCCCCGACCCACCGCAAGGACTGAACGCCATGCCCATGTACGAATTCCGCTGCCGCGAATGCGGCGCCCGCTTCGAGGAGCTCCGGGGCCTGAACGAGCCCGATGCGGGCGTCGAGTGTCCCAAGTGCGGCGGAGGCCGCGTCGAGCGACTCCTCTCGTCCTTCGCGACTTCGGCGACCTCGGCCGCTTCGAGCCCGTCCGGGAGCTCCTCGGGCGGATCGTGCGGCCCTCGCGGTTTCTCCTGAGCCTCGTAGCCGAGGAATTGCTGCCGCCGGTCGTCCGGCGGGAGCAGACCTCAGCAACGGGGCCCGGCGGGCCCCGCATCGACCCCAAGGAGCATAGAACGTGAAGCACACATCGGTCGCCATCGAGGGAGTCTCTCCTCTTCCCTATGCCGAGACCGTCGCGAGGGCGAAGCAGGCCCTCGCCGCCGAGGGCTTCGGCGTCCTGACCGAGATCGACTTCGCCGCGAAGATGAAGGAGAAGCTCGGCGCCGACCTTCCCCCGTACGTGATCCTCGGCGCCTGCCATCCCCCCTCGGCTCTGAAGGCGTTCCTGGCCGTCCCGGAGGTGGGGGTGCTCCTCCCCTGTAACGTCTGCGTGTCGGTGGAGGGGGGCGAGACGGTCGTCCGGGCGATGGACCCGTCCCCGGTCATGGGCCTCATCGGCAACCCTGATCTCGCCCCGGTCGGCGCCGAGGTCCGCGCCGCCCTGACCCGCGTGATCGAGGCTTGCGAGAAAGGGGCCTGACCCGGCCAGTTCGGCCCCTATAATCGCGACCGATTCGCAGGAACGATCGGGAGGGGTTCGCCCCGCCCGGACACGGGGAGGGAGGCCGGATGGACCCGTCGCCAGGGGTAGACAAGGACCTCGCCGCCCGGTTCGCCGCGATCGTCGGCGAGCGCCACTGCCTCTCCGGGCTCGCGCAACGGATGACGTACGAGAGCGACGGGCTGATGAGCCTCCGGGAGCTCCCCGATCTCGTCGTTCTCCCCGCCTCGACCGACGAGGTGGTCCGGGTCGTCCGGCTCGCCCGCGAGGCGGGGATGCCGGTCGTGGGTCGAGGCGCCGGGAGCGGCCTCTCGGGCGGCTCGCTCCCCGTCCCCGGCTGCGTCGTCGTCGGGATGGCGCGGATGAAACGGATCCTGGAGGTCGACCTCGAGAACGCCCTCGTCCGCGTGGAGCCGGGCGTCACGAACCTCGAGATCTCGAGACGGCTCGCCCCGGCCGGCTACTACTACGCCCCTGACCCGTCGTCGCAGAGCGTCTGCACCATCGGCGGGAACGTCTCCGAGAACTCCGGCGGGGCGCACTGCCTGAAGTACGGCTTCACCGCCCACCACGTCCTCGGCGTCCGTCTCGTCCGGTTCGACGGCAGCGCCGTCGACGTGGGCGGGCCGGCCCTGGACGCCCCCGGCTACGACCTCCTCGGGCTGATCGTGGGGAGCGAGGGGATGCTCGGGATCGTCACCGAGGTCGTCCTGAAGGTCCTCCGGAAGCCCGAGGCGACGCGGACCTTCTTCGCGACCTTCCCCTCCACCGACGAGGCGGGGGCCGCCGTCTCCGCCATCATCGCCTCCGGGGTCGTCCCGGCCGCCATCGAGATGATGGACCGCCTCGCCATCGAGGCCGCCAAGAAGGCGACCGGCGTCGACTGGCCCGACGTCGGCGCGGCGCTCCTGATGGACGTCGACGGCCCCGTGGCCGAGGCCGAGCACACGTCGCGGAACGCCATCGGCCTCGCGACGGCGGCGGGCGCGCTGGAGGTCCGCGTCCCGCACGACGAGGCCGAGAGGCAGCTGATGTGGAAGGGGCGCAAGAGCGCTTTCGCCGCCGTCGGCCGGATCAGCCCGAACTACGTCGTCCAGGACGGAGTGATCCCCCGCTCCGAGATCGCGCGGGTCCTCCGGGAGATCGACCGTCTCACGCGGGAGGCCGGGCTGCGCGTCGCGAACGTGTTCCACGCCGGGGACGGGAACCTCCACCCGCTCGTCCTCTACGACGCCAGGATCCCCGGCCAGGAGAAACGGGCCGAGGAGCTGTCGGGCGAGATCCTGAGGATGTGCGTCCGGTTCGGCGGCTCGATCACCGGCGAGCACGGCGTCGGCGCCGAGAAGAGCGCCTACATGAACGACATGTTCTCGCCCGGGGACCTCGAGACCATGGATGTCGTCCGCTCGGCGTTCGACCCGGAGCGCCGCTTCAACCCCGGCAAAGTCATCCCGAAGCCGCGGATGTGCGGCGAGGCCTCCGGTCGCCTCTCCGGCGATGCCCGGGAGCCCGCGCCGTGAGGGCGGCCGGCCTCCGCCCCGGCGCCCCGAACGACGCCATCGCCGGCGTCGTCCCGCGCCAGGTCTTCACGCCGTCGAGCGTCGAGGAGGCCGCGCGGTTCCTGGGAGAGGCGACCCGCGCCGGACGCGCGGTGGCCTTCGTGGGCGGCGGGACCGAGCTCGGCCTAGGGGCTCCGCCGCGGGACCTCGACACCGTCCTTCGCACCGCAGGGCTCGACCGCATCCTGGAGCACTCCCCCGCGGATCAGATCGTCGTCGTCGAGGCCGGCCTCCCCCTCGCGGCTCTCTCGCGGGCCCTCGCCGCCCACGGCCAGCGGCTGGCCCTCGATCCCCCCCTCCCGGAGCGGGCGACGGCGGGCGGAGTCCTCGCCGCCAACACCTTCGGCCCTCTCCGGACCCGGTACGGCGGCCCCCGGGACCTCGTGATCGGGGTGACGATGGTTCGCGCGGACGGGACCGTGGCGAAGGGGGGCGGCAAGGTGGTCAAGAACGTGGCCGGGTTCGACCTCCCGAGGATGCTCGTCGGGTCGCTCGGGACGCTCGGCCTCGTCGCGCGCGTCGCGTTCCGGCTCCACCCGATCCCCGAGGTCGTCGAGACGCTGCGGGTCGGGGGCTTGAGCGGCGAGCAGGTTCTCGCCCTCGTCCGGGCCCTCCGGGAGAGACAGCTGGAGCCCTCCTCCGTCACCGCGCTCTCGAGCGGGAGCGGGTGGGAGCTGGCCGTCGTCTTCGAGGGCTTCTCCGCCGGCGTGGCCCAGCAGCGGGACCGGCTCGTGGAGATCTCGCGTGGCGCCGGCACCCCTTTCGACCTCCTCCCCGCCGGGGACGCCTCGGCCTTCCGCGTGCGGCACGACCGGATCCGGACCGGGCCACCCGTCCGCCTGAAGGTCTCGGCGCCCCCCGCCTCGTTCGCGGGCGGCGCGCGGGAAGCCGTCTCGCGGCTGACCGCGGCCCTCGGCGGAGCCGACGTGGTCTGGTATCCGACGCTCGGTCTCGCCTTCGCGGCGGGCGAGGTGGCGGAGCCCGCCCGGCTGCGCCCGGCGATCGACGAGGCCCGGGCCGATCTCTCCCGGATCGGCGGCTCGGCCGTCGTCGTCTCGGTTCCCGACGCGCTCCGTCCGGGGCTCGACCCCTGGGGAGAGGCGAAGGCGTTCGGGCTGATGCAGGCGCTCAAGCAGCGCCTCGACCCGGGCGCGCGCCTCGCTCCGGGCCGTTTCGTGGGAGGGCTCTGATGTCGGCCAGCCCGCCGAGAAGCCCCGTCGACGACTGCGTCCACTGCGGCTTCTGCCTCCCCGGCTGCCCCACCTACCTCTCGTGGGGACACGAGGAGGATTCCCCCCGCGGCCGGATTCACCTGATCCGGGCACTCGAGTCGGGGAGGATCGCGCTCGACCCGGAGGTCGCCGTCCACTTCGACCGGTGCCTCGGCTGCATGGGTTGCCTGACCACCTGCCCGTCCGGCGTCCGCTTCGACCTCCTCCTCGAGGAGACTCGCGCCCACATCGAGCGGGAGGTCCCGAGGCCCGCCTCGCAGGCCGTCCTTCGCCGGCTCGTCTTCTCGCTCTTCCCGTACCCCGGACGGCTGAGGCTCCTGCTGCCGCTCCTCTGGCTGGCCGAACGGACGGGCCTCCTGGCCCTGGCCCGGAGGCTCCCCTTCCTGGGGCGCCTCCGCTCGCTGGCCAGCCTCGCCCCGCCCATCACCGTCCACCACCTCACGGCTTCCCTCCCAGCGTTGACGTCCGCCGTGGGCGCCCGGCGCCTGCGGGTCGGTCTCCTGACCGGATGCGTCCAGAAGGTCTTCTTCCCGGGCGTGAACGAGGCGACGGTGAGGGTCCTCGCGGCCGAAGGGTGCGAGGTGGTGATCCCGGCCGGGCAGGGATGCTGCGGGGCGCTCTCCGCCCACTCGGGACGCGACGCGGAAGCCCGGGAGATGGCCAGGGCCCTCATCGCGCGCTTCGAGGAGGCCGGGGTCGACCGGATCGTCGTGAACGCCGCCGGGTGCGGCTCGACCACGAAGGGCTACGCCCGGCTGCTCGGCGCCGAGCCCGCCTGGCGCGAGCGCGCCGCGGCGTTCGCCTCGAAGACGCGGGACGTCAGCGAGCTCCTGGCCGAGCTCCCGCCGATCGCGAAGCGGCATCCCGTCCATGCCCGGGCCGCCTACCACGACGCTTGTCACCTGGCGCACGCGCAGGGAGTCCGGTCACAGCCGCGGGCGCTCCTCGCGGGCATCCCCGGGCTGACGCTCCTCGAGATCCCGGACGGCGACCAGTGCTGCGGGAGCGCGGGGATCTACAACATCGTCGAGCCCGACTCCGCCCGCGAGGTCGGGGAGAGGAAGGTCGACAACGTCCTCTCGGTCCAGCCGGACCTCCTCGTCAGCGCCAACCCCGGCTGCACCCTCCAGGTCCAGCAGATCCTCCGGGAACGCGGGAAGTCGCTTCCGGCCGCTCACCCGATCGAGCTCCTGGACACGTCGATCGGCGGCCGGCCGCTCCCCGGGGCTACTCCTTCTTCAGGCTCTCCTTGATCGTCGCCAGCTCCTTGTCGGTCGAGGAGGCCGCGATGACCCGGATCAGCTTGGGCTTGTAGCCGGGGGCGGTGAGCAGGACGTCGTGGACCGCCGGCTCGTGGAGCTTCAGCTCCCGGTCGCGGTACTGCGACGCGAGCCCGAACACGCGGCCGTCGATCGTGATGGTCGCGTCGGGCGGCTTGATCTCGAAGCGGATCGGCCCCACGGTCTTGTAGTCGGGGCTGGGGACCTTCCCCTCCGGGCCGGAGGGGCTCCCGGACTCGCCCTTCGCCAGCTTCTGGTCCAGCTCGATCTTGTCCTCGGAGCCCTTCGACCCGAACGTCACGTCGATGAGGAGGTCCTTCCGGCCCGGGTAGGTGAACCGGAACCGGTGCTTGCCTTCGGAGAAGACCACGAGGGCGCCGCCGCCCGCGTCGTCCCAGTCGTCCGAGATCCCGATGTACCGCCCGTCCAGGAAGACCCGCGCCTGCGAGGGCGAGACGTTCACCTTGACCGCCTTCCGGACCGAGAAGGTGTCGTCCGGAGGGGGGTCCGTGGGGCGCGGCGGCGGCACCCTCGTGGGCGGAGAAAAGTCCGCCTGGCTTCCCGGCGTCGAGGTCGCCGGGGCGCTCCTCGTCGGCTTTGCGCCGGGCCTCGTGTCGATGGCCACGACGGACCCGCTCCTGGGGGTCGGCCCCGCCGTCGGTCTGGGGCCGGGAGCGGGCGGCGCGAACGTCGGAACGGTCGAGGCCGGCAGAGCCGTCGGGATGGCGTCCGCCGCTCCCTTCGTCGGCGGGGCCGCGAAGGTCGGCAGGGGGGCGACGTCCGCGACGGGAGACGCGGCCGGCGCCGGCCCCGCGGCTGGCTTCCCGAGCTCCTGTTTCGCGAAGTAGCCGACGCCGCCGAGGATCGCGAGAGAGGCCAGCACGGCGGCCACCCGCACGGCGGTCCCGGGCGCTTCCGTCGGGTCCGAGGCCTTCGCCTTTGCCTTCGGCGTCGGCGCCGATGCCGGTTTCGATGCCGGCGCCGGTTTCGGGACCGGCGGGACGGGCATCGCGGAGGTGGCGGCGGGTGCGGGGGGGGGAGCCGGCCTGGTCGACCCGGTCTCGGCCACGGGGGTGCGAGGGAGCGTCGGGATCGCCACCGTGACCGGGAGCACGTCTCCCGCCGCGCGGGCCTTCCTGACGCGGCTCTCGCTCAGCGAGGCGGTGGACGTGACCGGCGAGATCCCGATCATCTGCCTCAGGTCCTCGGCGAGGACGGCGGCGTCCGCGTAGCGATCGTCCTTCTTCTTGGCGAGACATTTCCTGACGATCGCCGAGAGCCCGGGCGGGAGGTCGGCCTGCAGGGCGAGAGGGTCGGAAGGCTCCTCGTGGAGGATCTGGTAGACGAGCGTCGTCAGCGTGTCCGCCGGGAAGGGCTTCTTGGCGGTCAGCGACTGGTAGAGGACGACGCCGAGCGAGAAGATGTCCGTCCGGACGTCGACCTTCTCGCCCCGGATCTGCTCGGGGGACATGTACGCCGGCGACCCGACCATCTGCCCCGTCGAGGTCAGCTCGGTGTCGCCCGACAGGAGCTTGCCGATCCCGAAGTCGGTCACCTTCGAGACCAGCCCCTCGGTGAGCAGGATGTTCGCCGGCTTGATGTCGCGGTGGATCACCCCGCGCTCGTGGGCGTGGGCGAGGGCGTCGGCGACCTCGGCGACGATCCGGACCCGGTCGCTCACCGAGAGGGCCCCGGGGATCCCCAGCTTCTGGGACAGGCTCCCCCCGGAGACGTACTCCATCGCGAGGTAGAGGGTCCCCTGGTCGTCGCCGACGTCGAAGACCGTCACGATGTTGGGATGCTGCAGGCGCCCGGAGATCCGGGCCTCCTTCAGGAAGCGGGCCTTCGCCTCGTCGCGGTTGAAGCTCCCCCCGGCGTCGTCGAACCGGATCGTCTTCAGGGCGATCGTCCGGTCGATCTGCGGGTCGAGGGCCAGGTAGACGATTCCCATCGCACCGCGGCCGAGCGGGCGGAGGATTTCGTACCGACCGATGCGTGAGGCAGTCACTATCGAGGAGGGATTCTAGCGGACGCTACTTTTTCGGCTCGTCCTCCGACGTCTCGATCGGCTTCAGCCCCTCGTCCGTGAGCAGGGACGACTCGCCTTCGGGAGACGCCGTGAACGCCTTTTCACGCTTTTCCAGGACCGCCTCGGCGTCGGCCAGCCGCGCCGTCGGGACGGCGACGGCGATCGGCGTCAGGTCGTCGTCCGTCGTGGGGGTCTGGTGGAAGCTCCGGTCGACGATCCGGGCCGGGATCCCGTGCGCCTCGAGGAATCCGGCCAGGAGCGTCGCCTCGGTCTCGTTCGCCGCCCCCGTGAGCGTGCTCCACCGGTCGTCCGGGGCCGGCTTCCTGGGCTTTCCTTCGTCGTTCATGAGAGCTCCTTTCCGACGCTGGCCCGATGCCAGGTCATGGACGAACCGAGATCGTCCCCGCCTCCGCCCCGCGGACCGGGTGAAATCTGCCGATCACTGCCGCCTTCGCGTCCCCCGCTTCCCTGATCGCCGACGCCAGCGCTTCGGCGTCCCTCTCCGGCACCGCGAAGAGGAGGCCTCCGGAAGTCTGCGCGTCGGCCAGGAGGAGAAGGTCCGGCTCCCCGAGGCCGGGCGCCTCGACGTACCGCCGGGAGGAGGCGAGGTTCCGGTGCGAGCCGTCCGGAGCCAGGCCGGCCTCGACGAGGCGGCGGGCCCCCGGCAGGAGCGGGACCGACCGGAGGTCGATCTCCGCGTCGACGCCGCTGCCGGATGCCATCTCCCTCAGGTGGCCGAAGAGACCGTATCCGGTCACGTCGGTGCAGGCTGAGACCGGGAACGAGTCGGCCGCCCGCGCCGCCGACCGGTTCAGGCGCGCCATCGTCTCGACCACCGTGCGCTCCTCCTCCTGCCCGATCTCCGGCGCCGGCCGGAAGAAGGTCGCGAGGGCCCTGGCGCGCAGCGCCGAGGAGAGGATCCCGGAGCCGATCGGCTTCGTGAGGACGAGGAGGTCGCCGGGCCGGGCTCCGACGTTCCGGCGGATCCGCGACGCCTTCGCCCGGCCGTTGATGACCATGCCGTAGACCGGGACGTCGAAGTCGGTCGTGTGCCCCCCGAGGATGGGGATCCCCGCTTCCGTCGTCGTCTTCGCCCCGCCCGCGAGGATCTCGGCGAGGACCTCCAGCGGGAGCTTCGCCGTCGGGAAGCCGACCACGTTCAGGGCGAAGAGGGGCGCGCCCCCCATGGCGTAGATGTCCGAGAGAGCGTTGGCCGCCGCGATCCGGCCGAAGTCGAACGGGCTCTCGACGATGGGGGTGAAGAAGTCGACCGTCGAGAGGATCGTCTCGGCTTCGGGATCGTCCGCCGCGCCGATCCGGAAGACGGCGGCATCGTCGGCCGACTCGAAGCCGACCAGCGCCCCGTCCCCCGCCCGGGCGGGGAGGGCGGACAGCAGTTTCGCCAGGTCAGCCTGACCCAGCTTGCACGCTCACCCCGCGGACGACGCGAACGTCAGGATCGAGGGGTGGCTCCGGTGCAGGTTCGCCATGGCCCCAGTGTAAGCCCGGGGCCGGGCGCCGGAGTCAGAACTCGGAGGTGTCGAAGACCTGGTTCAGCTGGCGCAGGACGAGGTTCGTGGCCAGGCCGGCCACCGCGGCGGTGATCGCCTTCCCCCGGTGGCGCCCGATGAAGAACCCGAGCGCCACCGCCCCCACGAGACACGGAACGGGGTACTTCCGGACCGTGTCCAGCGCCGCCCCCTTCCAGTCGAAATCGGGGGGGAGGAAGTCGAACGGCCCCTGGGCGCCGCCGACCGGGCCGTCGGGGGACGCGCCGTGCGGGGCCGGAGGCCGGACCTCCGCGCCATCCATCAGTCGTCGCCCCGCCGCCGGAGGAGGAGCCCGACCGCGAAGCCGACCCCGAGCGCGATCGCCACCGACTTGCCGGGGTTGTCGCGGACGTACCCCTTGACGTTGTCGACGACGTCGTCCCACTCGGTGTCCCGGATCTTGTCGCGGAGCGAGGAGGCCTTCGCCTTCACGTTGTCGGTGACCTGGCTCACCGTCTCGCGAATCCGCGCGCCCCGGTCCCCGGCGGAGGCCCGGGCTTCTTCGATCTTCTCCTCGACGGCTTTGGCGGCGCTGTCGGCTGCTTCGTTGATCCCCATCGTGAACCCCCTGCCGCATGGCGGCTTCTCGGGGGAATGTTCGCACAGCCGCCGGGAACGATCCAGCGTTCCGGGTACCATTAGCCGAAGGGAGGGCGGGCGATGAAGATCGGCTTCTACGGCGCCGCGAGGACCGTGACCGGCTCGAAGTACCTCCTGACGTACGGCGACTACCGCCTGCTCGTCGACTGCGGCCTCTTCCAGGGCAATTTCGAGCTCCACCAGCGGAACTGGAGGCCGATGGCCTTCCGGGCCCCGGAGGTCTCGGACGTCCTGTTCACCCACGCCCACATCGACCACACGGGCTACTTCCCGCGCCTGGTGAAGGACGGCTTCACCGGGCGAGGGCTCGCCTCGCCCCCGACGAAGGCCCTCCTCGCCGTCCTCCTCCCCGACTCCGGCGGCCTGCAGGAAGAAGAGGCGCGGTGGGTCAACAAGATCGGGTCGTCCCGCCACGCCCCGGCCCTCCCCCTCTACACCGAGGCCGAGGCGCGCGACTCCCTCCGCCTCCTCGCGCGGATCGAGTTCGGCGAGAAGGTCCAGGTCCACCCCGGGCTCCAGGTCCAGCTCCACCGGGCCGGGCACATCCTGGGCGCTGCCTTCGCCGAGATCGGCTACAAGAACCGGTCCGGCGAGCGCCAGACCATCGTCTTCTCGGGTGATCTGGGGCGCCGGGACATCCCCATCCTCCAGGACCCGGAGCCGCTCCCCGAGGCCGATTTCATCGTGCTCGAGTCGACGTACGGGGACCGGGTCCACGAGAAGCGCGACGTCCAGGGGCAGATCAAGGCCGCCCTGGAGACGGCGTTCGCCAGGGGAGGCGTCGTCGTCATCCCGTCGTTCGCCGTGGGCCGGACGCAGGAGCTGCTCTACCGCTTCCACGAGCTGTACGAGGCCAACCAGATGCCCCACGTCCCCATCTGGGTCGACTCCCCGATGGCCAGCTCGGTCGTCGACCTCTACTGCCGCTTCCGCGCCGAGCACGACGTGGAGATGCTCGCGATGGAGAACCACGGCGATTCGCCCCTGGTCGCCCCCTACTTCCGGATCTGCCGCGCCCGCGAGGATTCCAAGCTCCTGAACGAGGAGAAGGGCCCGGCCGTCATCATCTCGGCCTCGGGAATGGCGACCGGCGGCCGCGTCCTCCACCACCTCCTCCACCGCCTCGGGAGGCCCGAGAACACGGTCCTCTTCGTCGGCTATCAGGCCGAAGGGACGCTGGGCCGCCGCCTCCTGGAGGGGGAGAAGGAAGTGAAGATCCTGGGCGAGATGGTGAAGGTGGAGGCCGCGATCGAGCTCCTGCCGAGCCTCTCGGCGCACGCCGACTCCCTCGAGCTCCTGGCCTGGCTGGGGACCGCCCCGCGCCCGCCCAAGAAGGTCTTCCTCACCCACGGCGAGCCAGCCGCCCAGGAGGCTCTCGCGGAGAGGATCCGGAGCGAGCTGGGCTGGACCGTCGGGATCCCCGAGCCCGACGAGATCGCCGAGGTCTGACCCTGCTCTCCACACCGCGGAACCTCCTCTCCTTCTCCCGCGTCGTCCTGGCGCGGGCATTCCGGGGGTTTCACGACGCGCGGGGCTTCGACCTGGCGTCCAGCCTCGCCTTCTCGTCGCTCATCTCGTTCGTCCCGCTCAGTGCTCTGGTCACCATCCTCACCTCCACCCTCTTCGGCGACTCGGGGACCGGCTTCTTCAGGATCATCCGGGTCTTCGTGCCGGGGGCGAGCCGGGAGCTGGTGAACAGCATCCGGCTCCTCACCGAGAGGGCGCACGGCGCCTCCTCCGTCATCTCGATCCTCTTCCTCGTCTCGTCGGTCCAGATGTTCTTCGTCGCCGAGGGAGCCGTGAACGCCGTCTGGGGGACAACGAAGGGCCGCTCCGTCCTGCGCCGCATCGGGCTCGCCCTCGTCGTCATCATCCTGGGGCCCGTCGGCGCCGGCGTAATCATGTCGATCCTCCTCGAGACCGGCGCGGCGGTCTCCGAGGTGCGCTTCCGGGGAGCGTTCATCGCCGCCGCCGTCCTCGCCCTTCTCTACCGCTACGTCCCCAGGAGCCACGTCCGGTGGGGCCCCGCCTTCGTGGCGGGCTCCTTCGCGGGGACCGGGATCGTCCTCCTCCGGTACGCCTTCGCCCAGAGCGTCGGCGCCCTCCAGAACGTCAACAAGGTCTACGGGTCGATCTCCTTCGCGGTCATCTTCGTCCTCGCGGTCGGCTTCGCGTGGGCCCTCGTCCTCTTCGGCGTCGCCCTGGAGCACGCGGTCCAGTTCCGCAAGGAGCTCCTCGCCCACGACGAGCCCGAGCAGGCGGCGACGGGCCGCGACGTCCACGACGACGCCGTCGCCCTCCTGCTCCGGCTGACCGACGCGTGGCTCCGGGACGAGAATGCCGCGGTCTCCCTCGACGACCTGGTGGCCGCGGCCGGCCTCCCCGAGCCCGAGACGAAGGCCCGCCTGAAGAAGCTCTGCTCCGCCGAGCTGGCGCTCCAGGCGACCGACTCCACCTGGCGGCTGGCGCGGCCCCCCGAGGAGATCTCCCTCTACGCCGCCGCCCGCGCCTTCGGCGGGGCCCTCGCCCGGCCCGTCCCGGCGGGCGGCGACGAGACCTCGACCACCCTCCGCCGCCTCTACCGGCAGGTGGCGCTGGAGGAACGGTCGGTCCTGCAGGGGATCAGCCTCCGGGACCTCCACCA
>CAIMWE010000122.1 GCA_903845115.1 uncultured Acidobacteriota bacterium
GCCCGCCGGCAACATCGCCAAGGGGAGCCCGGCCGCCAAGTACCTCCAGGCGAACGGGGTCGAGCCGAAGGACTTCAACCAGTACGGCGCCCGCCGCGGCAACCACGAGGTCATGATGCGCGGCACCTTCGCCAACATCCGTCTCAAGAACCTGATGATCCCGGGGACGGAGGGGGGCATCACGCTCCACCTCCCGGGTGGCGAGCAGATGTCGATCTACGACGCCGCGGTGAAGTACCAGGAGACGAAGACGCCGCTCGTCATCCTCGGCGGCGCCGAGTACGGGACCGGCTCCTCGCGCGACTGGGCGGCGAAGGGGACGATGCTCCTCGGCGTGAAGGCCGTCATCGCCAAGAGCTTCGAGCGGATCCACCGGTCGAACCTGGCCGGCATGGGCCTCCTCCCGCTCCAGTTCGCGGCCGGCGAGGACGCCCAGACGCTGGGGCTGACCGGCAAGGAGACGTTCGACATCGGCGGAGTGGCCGAAGGGCTGACGCCGCTGAAGAAGATCCAGGTCACGGCGACGGACGAGAAGGGCGCGAAGAAGACCTTCACCTGCCTCCTCCGTCTCGACACGCCGAACGAGGTCGACTACGTCCGCCACGGGGGAATCCTCCAGTTCGTGCTGAGGTCTCTCGCGGCGAAGTAGGGTTCAGGGGAGGTCCTGGGGTTTGCTCGGGCCGCGGGTTACCGCGGCCCTCCTTTTTCTCGGCGCGAGGACGCCGAGAAAGGGGGGGACCGTTCAGCAGCCGTATAGCCGGCGGTCACCGCGCCCGTTTTCTTCCCCTCGGGGAGGGTGGAGGAAGATGGTCATGGGAGACCAGCAGGGGGAGGACAGGAATGGCCATCGAGGCTGATCTCCCGCATGTGACCTGTGCCCTCTCGAACGCCCTCGACCTCGTCCGGATCGACGACGTCGGCCACGCCCTTTTCGAGAGGCTCTCGCCGCTCGCTTCCATGGCCCTCCCGGTGACTTTCCACACCTTCCAGATCCTGCGGCACATCGACGGCTTCGAGGAGATCGCCCCCTGGGCGGCCGCCCACCGGGAGACGGCCCGGATCGACGTGGGAGCCGCCTAGCCTAGGAGGGTGTCCAGGTACCCTCCGAATACCTGGACACGCCCCTCAGAACGGAAGGCACGGACCGCCGGAGGAGAGCCTCCAACCGAGTAACCGGAAGTACTCACTCTCGGCCGTGACGGCTTCGGGGTAGCCGGGGACGTCGAGAATCCCGCGTTCGCCGAGCCCCACGCCCCCGAGGTAGAAGAAGACGACAGACGCGTGGTCGGCGCCGAAGTGCGCCTTGCGGAAGAGGCGGTGCGTGAGGCGCGAGTTGATCGCGACGTCGTTCCCCGCGACGCCCGGGAGGTAAGGCTCTGCGAATGGCTCGATCGCGCCAACGCGCGGCCACATTCCGGGTTCCTGCCCTTCGATGTAGAAGACCTGCGGTACGAGGATGATGCGCTGCGCCTCCGCGATCTGCCGGTCAGGCGTCGCGCCCTTGAGGCAGTGCGAGAGCATCTGCACGAGGAGCATCTGGTAAGCGACGTGGTCCGCGTCGGGCTCTTGCGACGTGAGGTGGTTGAGCTGCTTCGTCCACAGCCCGCTCGAGTCGTACGGGTAGTCGACCATGGCCCAATCGTCCGCGACGCGGACGTCCCAGCACCGACGCAGGAGGTCTTCGTCCGCGAAGGCCGTGTACTCCGCCATGATCCCGAGGACGTAGATTTCGGGGGCGTGGGCTTTCACGATCTCGTACGTTCGACGCTGTTTCTCGACAGGTTCCTGGACGAGGCAGACGTCGTCGGGAACGAAGAACGCGTAGATGATCTCCCCGCGGTCGAGCTCCGCCCAGAGCGACGCGCGGGCCGCGATGGTGGCTTCGTCTGCGCCGGGGACCATCGGCTCCGAGGTGACGGAGCGTCGCCGCGCGGAGCCGAAAGTGCGCCGCGGAGGCTCAGGGCTCGCCACGCCAGGCTGATAGTGACGGACCCACCGCGCGGGCATGTCGGTCGTCATGAGCGAGAGGATGACGGACATGTTGTGCTTGCGGCATATCGCGAGCTCCTCGGCGAGCCGCTCTCGAGACTTGTGCACCCAGTGGAGGTTGAGCGGGTCACTTACGTCGGCGCCGAGCGTGTCGTCGAGGAAGACCGTGTTCAGACCGAGAGCAGCGTACGCGGCGAGGGCTTCGTCCGTGAGTGCAACGTCTCCAGCTGCGGCCCGAGCACGCGAACGGCGAGCGTCTCGCTTCGCGGGGGACATGTCCTGGATCGCGGGCGGCGGGACGCCCGGCGAGGATGTCGTGCAGTCCTCGAGGACGCGGGCTTGGGTGGGCAGCGCCAGTGCGGTGAGCACTGCCGCGAGGAGGCATCGAACGACAACGAAATTCATCTCGGTGCACCTTCTTGGCTTCACTTCGTCGAAGTGCGTGGCGACAACTTAGAATTAGGCAGGGCATTGAACAACGGGGGACGTGTAAACGCAACCGCCTGGACCATAACTCCGCTCCAAGGGCCCGACCTGGCCTCCGCCGCCGCCCTGCTGGACGCGGACGCTCTCCGAGCGGCGTCAGCCGCAGTCTTGGGGCGGCGCGCCGCCCCGGCCTGCCGTCGGTCGGAACTGGCCCCGGCCGGTGGACCTTCGACGGCTACGCTCGCCGGTCTTCCCCGGTTGGTCCTCGGGCTGCCGCTACCGGCTGGGGCGTGCGTCGTGGAGTTCGAGCAGGCGGCCGCGCGTTTCGACGATCTCCTGGAGCCGCTGGTCTCCGACGGGCACCCGGAC
>CAIMWE010000123.1 GCA_903845115.1 uncultured Acidobacteriota bacterium
ATCGCCTCGCCGACCCCCCTGAGCTCCTCCGGCACCTCTATAACGAGCTTGGCCATGCAACCGCCTCCCGTCAGAGCCTGATCTCTCAGACTCTTTTACCAAATCTGGAGGCTTTTGTCCAGGATGAGGGCCAGACCCGGCGCGGGCCCGGCCCCCGCCGCAGGGGGACCCGGCCGCGGGTCCCCCTGATAAATGATGGCCGCCCTCGGTAGAGAGGAGCGAAGCGCCGAGCGCTTCTCTCCTCTCTACAACTTGAACGGGACCGGGACGGTGATCCAGGTCTTCACCTTCTTCCCGTCCTTCACCGCCGGCTCCCAGGCCCAGTTCCGGACGGCGTCGGACGAGGCCTCGGCGAGTCCCGCCTTGGGGTTCGTGTCGCGGAAGACCTCCACCTTCTCCGCCTTGCCGGTCTCGCCGACGAGGACGCGGAGGAGGACGGTTCCCGAGACGTGATTCTTGCGGGCGAGCGGCGGCGGCTCGGGGCGGACGGTCTTCAGCGGCTGGGGCTGCTGGTCGACCTCCACCAGCTCGACGAGGTCGCCCTCCTTCGTCTTCGGGACGGCGGCGGCGGAGCGGGCGGCCTCCTCCCTCTGCCTGGCCTCCATCACCTGCTTGGCGACCCGCGAGGCCTCGTCGTTGTCGGCGCGCTCCCGGGCGGCCTTCAGGGCGTCCTCGGCCTCCCGCACCTTCTTCGCCTCCTCGGCGATCCTGTCCTGCTCGGCCTGGCGCTTCCTGGCGGTCGCGTGCTGCTCCTTCTGGATCTGGACCTGGACGCGCTGCATCTCCGTCTCGAGCTGCTTCTTGAGCGCCTCCTGGAAGGCCGGGTCGTCCTTGCCGACCACGACGGGGACGGGCGTCGCCGCCGGGAGCGCCGCGGCGGGGACGGGGGTGGGGGGCTGGACCGGCGCGGGCGCCGGCACCTTCAGGAAGAACCACGCCGCAGCGGCGCCGACCGCGACGACGCCCCCCACGACCGCGACCGTGGCGCCGCCGCCCCCCTTCGCGGGCGACGGGCTCGCCCCGGCCCGGGAGGAGGGCGCAGGCATCCCGAAGGTCGGGACGGGAGGCGGGCGACGGGGAGCGGCCGGCCGGGCCGTTGCCGCGGCCGCGGCCGCCGCCTGGAGCTTCGCCACGTCGAGGCCGGCGGCCGAGGCGAGGTCCCGGCTGTCCGACTCGATCGTCTCCGCGAACCGCTGGTGCATGAAGAAGGCGAGGTTGAAGGTGGACGCCTGGTACTTGCCGCCGAAGAAGACCTTGTCGACCTCCTTCCGGAAGGAGGTCACGTCCTTTTCTCGCCGGGCGGGATCGGTCGCGAGGCCGCTGGCCAGGATGGCGAGGATCTCCTCGGGAACCGGGGTGGTCGAGCCGGCGAGCCGCGCCCCGGCGAGCAGGCCTTCCCCGCGGCCGTGGGTCGGGGTGACGCCGGTGAGGCACTCGTAGAGGATCGCGGCGGCGGAGAAGATGTCGCCCGCCACGCTGGGCTGGCCGGTCGCCACGACCTCGGGGGCGAGGTACGCGGCGAAGGCCTCGCGCGCCCTCGCCTTCTGGAGGGAGGCCAGGAGCCCTCTCCCCAGGCCCGCCCCGTAGACGCGGGCCTCGCCCTCGTACGAGAGCGTGACGAACGCCGGGACGAGGAACCCGTGAGGGGCGCCGGTCGGGACCGTGAGGATCTGGGTGGCCTCGAGCGAGACCAGGATCTTCTGCGCGACGAGGAGCCCGTACTCGGGCGGCACCTGGGTCCGCTCGGAGCCGTGCCGGCCCAGGAGCCGGTCGAGCGGCTGCCCGGCGATGTAGTCGATCCCCGCGAACGGGACGTCGTCCACGATCCCCAGGACCGCCCCGCGGGCGACCGCCTGGCCCCGGATGTCGTCGAGGTACTCGACGGCGGTCTCCATCGCCGGGATCAAGGCGGCGGTGTCGACCGCGTCGCCGTCGAACGTCCGGATCAGGAGGTACGGCGCGAGCTTCCGGCCGGCAGCCGTTCCCGCGAGGAAGGTCCCGCCGATGGGGTCCGAGCCGAACAGGCGGGTGAGGACGTAGGGACCGAACATCCTGGGCACGGACTGGTCGTCCATCTATTCTTCTCCGCTGCTCCGGGGTCGCCCGACCTGCTGAATCCGGCCAGTCTACCTCGCGGTTTCCCGGGCCAGCGGCTTCCTGGGCGCCCGCTGGGATTGACGGTAGCGGGCGACGTTCCGCTGCTGCCCCTCGTAGGTCTCCGAGAAGAAGTGGGAGCCGTCTCCCCTGGCCACGAAATAGAGGGCCCGGCTCGCCGTGGGAGCCACCGCGGCGCGGAGCGAGGCGAGGGAGGGAGAGCAGATCGGGCCGGGAGGGAGACCTCCGTGCGCGTAGGTGTTGTAGGGATCGCTGACCGCCAGGTCGGCCCGGGTCAGGGGGCCGTGCCACCCTCCTCTTCGACGGAGCGCGTAGATGGTCGTCGGGTCGCACTGGAGCGGCATCCCGATCCGGAGGCGGTTGTGGTAGACGGCGGAGACGAGGGGCCGCTCGTCCGGAACAGAGGTCTCCTTCTCGATCATCGACGCGAGGGTGACCGCCCCGAGGACGCTCAGCCCCGCCTTCCCAGCGTCGCCGGAGAAGCCGGCCGGGAGCCGGAGCCGGAACTCCCTCGTCAGCTGCTCGACCACCTCTCGGGCGGAACGCGGCCGCGTGAGGGCGTAGGTCTCCGGGAAGAGGAACCCCTCGAGCGTCGGCGCCCCTTCCGGGACCGCGCCGAGCTCGCGGGGCGAGGTGAACAGGCGCCGGTACTCCTCCGCGGTGCCGAAGCCCCTCGCCTCCAGGATGGCGAAGATCTCCTCGGCTGCGAGCCCCTCGGGGATCGTCACCTTCCAGCGAACGACGTCGCCGGCCACGATCGGACGGAGGAGCTCGACCGGAGAGAGCTCCCCGGTGAACCGGTATTCGCCGGCCTTCAGGGTCTTTCCCCGGAAGTAGACCTTCAGGGCGACCGAGCCGAGCCGGCGGTCGCGGAGGAGGCCCCCTTCCTCGAGGGCCGAGAGGATCGACTGGGTGCTGGAGCGGGCCGGGATCTCCACGAGGACGGACCGGTCGGGGCCCCGCCGCCAGGGGGTCTCGAGGAGCCTCCCGACGGCGGCCGCAGCGGCGAGGACCAGGGCCGCCGCCAGGACCAGCCCGATCCCGAGCAGGGCCGCCGCCCGGTGTCTCGGCGGCCGCCCCGGCCGGTGGCTCCTCATCGGTCCCGGATTTCCGTGCGGCTCGCGAGGTAGTCGCGGAGGATGACGGCGGCGGCCTCGGCATCGCGGGCCCCCTCCCTCCGTCGGGCCGGAACGCCGGCCTCCCTCAGGTTCTCCTCGGCGGCGACCGTCGTCAGCCCCTCGCCGTGCAGGTCCACCGGGAGGCCCGACACCTCGCCGAGACGCCGGGCGAAGAGCCGGGTCCTCGTTCCGCTGGGCCCCTCCGACCCGTCGGGCCGGACCGGATGCCCGACCACGATCCGCCCGACCTCCCGGTCGCGGGCGGCCTCCGCGATCGCGGAGGCCACCTGGGCGTCGTTCTTCCGGAAGAGGGCCCCGACGGGGACGACGAGGCTGCCCGTCTCGTCGGAGACGGCCAGCCCAACCCGTTTCTCGCCGAAGTCGACCGCCAGGACGCGCAACGGGGGCGAGGATAGGGGTGCCGGGCGCCCGGCGCAAACGAGGATGAAAAGAGGGCCGTCCCTGCGGTTAGAATCCGATCCGCCCGAGGGCCGGGCTCATCGAACCGGCTCGAACAGGGGGAGTTTGACGAAATGCAAGACGTCCTGATTCTCTCCGCCGCGCGGACTCCGATCGGGAGCTTTCTCGGCTCCCTTTCCTCTCTCTCGGCCCCCGCGCTCGGCGCCACCGCGCTGAAGTCGGCGCTGGAGCGCGGGGAGACGCCCCCGCACAAGGTCGACCAGGTCATCCTGGGCAACGTCCTCCAGGCCGGGATCGGCCAGGCCCCGGCCCGGCAGGCGACCCTCGGGGCCGGCCTGCCGAAGGCCACGGGCGCGGTCACCGTCCACAAGGTCTGCGGCTCGGGAATGCGGGCGGTCATGGACGCCGCCAACGCCATCCGGACCGGCGAGTACTCGGTCGTCCTCGCGGGCGGAATGGAGTCGATGTCCAACGCTCCGTACCTCCTCGCGAAGGGGCGGACCGGCCTCCGGATGGGGCACGGCCAGCTCCTCGACTCGATGATCTCGGACGGCCTCTGGGACCCCTACAAGAATGTCCACATGGGGGTCTGCGCCGAGACCTGCGCCGCCAAGTACTCCTTCACCCGCGAGGCGCAGGACGCCTTCGCCTACGAGAGCTACCAGCGCGCCCGGCGGGCGAACGATGCGGGCGACTTCCGCGCCGAGATGGCCCCGGTGACGATCGAGGGGAAGAAGGGCTCGGTCACGATCGAGAAGGACGAGGAGCCGTTCGCCACGCCCGAGGACAAGCTCCAGAAGATGGGGAGCCTCCGGCCGGCCTTCCAGAAGGACGGGACGGTGACCGCCGCGAACGCGTCGAAGATCAACGACGGCGCCGCGGCGCTCCTCCTGGCGGGGACGGCTGCGGCTCAGGAGCTGCCGGCCAAGCCGATCGCCCGCCTCGTCGCGCAGGCGTCGCACGCCCAGGAGCCGGAGTGGTTCACCACGGCGCCGGCGTTCGCCGCCAGGAAGGCGCTCGAGAGGGCCGGGCTGACCCTCCCGCAGATCGACCTGTTCGAGGTGAACGAGGCCTTCGCCGTCGTGGCGATGGCGTTCATCCGGGACCTCGAGATCGACCCGAACAAGGTCAACGTGAACGGGGGCGCCGTGGCCCTCGGCCACCCGATCGGGTCATCCGGCGCGCGCATCGTCACGACGCTGATCCACGCGCTCCGCGCCCGGAAGAAACGCTACGGCCTGGCGGCCATCTGCATCGGCGGCGGGGAGGCGACGGCCGTGGTCGTCGAAGCGCTGTGATCGACAAGGTCGTCAAGGGGGCCACGCCGAAGGAGGCCGCCGCGAAGGCGGTGGCCGACATCCCGTCGGGCGCCACCCTCGTCGTCGGCGGTTTCGGCCTCTGCGGGATCCCGGAGAACCTCATCGGGGCGCTCTCGGAGCGGCCCGTGAAGGACCTGACCTGCGTCTCGAACAACTGCGGCGTCGACAACTGGGGCCTCGGGGTCCTTCTCGGCAAGAAGATGCTCCGGAAGATGCTCTCGTCGTACGTCGGCGAGAACGCCGAGTTCGAGAGGCAGTACCTCTCCGGCGAGCTGGAGCTGGAGTTCTGCCCGCAGGGGACGCTGGCGGAGCGGATGCGGGCCGGCGGCGCGGGAATCGCCGGTTTCTACACGCCGACCGGAGCCGGGACGCTGGTGGCGGAGGGGAAGGAGACGAAGGTGTTCGACGGGCGGGAATACGTCCTGGAGCGCGGCATCGTCGGCGACTACGCCCTCGTCGCGGCCTGGAAGGCCGATCGCTTCGGGAACCTCGTCTACCGGAAGACCGCGAAGAACTTCAACCCGATGGCCGCCACCGCCGGGAAGGTCACGATCGCCGAGGTGGAGGTGCTGGTGGAAGCCGGCGAGCTGGACCCAGACGAGATCGACACGCCGGGCGTCTACGTCCAGCGGGTCGTCGTGGCTCCCCGCGAGAAGCGGATCGAGCGCCGCACCGTGAGGAAGGGGTAAGCCATGCCGAAGCTGGATCGCGACGGGATCGTCAGGCGCGCGGCGAAGGAGCTGCGCGACGGCATGTACGTCAACCTCGGCATCGGGATGCCGACGCTGGTCCCCAACTGGATCCCCGCCGGGATGGAGGTGGTCCTCCAGTCCGAGAACGGGATCCTGGGGATGGGGCCCTTCCCGCTCGACGCGGACGTGGACCCCGACCTGATCAACGCCGGGAAGGAGACCGTCACGGTCGTCCCGGGGGCGTCGTTCTTCTCGTCGGCCGACTCCTTCGCGATGATCCGGGGCGGGCACATCGACCTCTGCATCCTCGGCGCGATGCAGGTCGACGCCGACGGGTCGATCGCGAACTGGATGATCCCCGGGAAGCTCGTGAAGGGGATGGGCGGCGCGATGGACCTCGTGGCTGCGGCGCGGCGCGTGATCGTCACGATGGAGCACGTGGCGAGGAACGGCGAGAAGAAGATCCTGAACAAGTGCAACCTGCCGCTCACCGGCCTCAGCTGCATCCACCGGATCATCACCGACATGGCCGTCCTGGACGTGAAGCCGGGCGGTGGACTGAGGCTGGTGGAACGGGCCCCGGGGGTCTCGGTCGCGGAGATCGTGGCCGCGACCGAGCCGCCGCTCGACGTGGCCGGGGACGTGCCGGAGATGCCAGCCTGACCGCCGGCCCGGCGGCACCCTTCTTGCGCGGGCCCCTCTTCGCGTGGTGATCGACTCCGAAAGAGGCCGTTCCGCCAGATTTTCCTTTCTCTTCCTCCTCTCGGCAGCCCTGGCCGGGGCGCTTCCGGCGTCGGCGCAGTCGTCGTTCGAGAGCGACCCGTTCGGCGCCCGCTTCCGGGAACGGTCCTCGTTCGACCTGAAGTTCCGCCTCCCCGAGAAGGGAGGGTCGGTCAAGGTCACGGTTCCCGAGGGAGAGGGGGGAAGGCAGACCCTGGTCTCGGAGAACGTCTGGGACGCCGAGGCGCCGCCGGGGAAGTTCGTCACGGTCGAGTACCAGGACATCAAGCTGAGAGCGCGGAAGATCCACGCCGACTACGGTCGGTACGTGGTGATCGCCGAGGGAGACGTCGAGTTCGAGCAGGGGGCGACCCGGATGCGGGGGAGCCGCCTCGACCTCGACCTGAACGACAAGACCGGCGTCGTGACCGACGGGGACGTCGAGATGGAAGGGGGACTCCACCTCCGGGGCGACATGCTCGCCAAGGTGGGGCCCCGGTCGTTCACGATGAGCGGCGCGACGCTGACCTCCTGCGACGGGGACAAGCCGGCCTGGCAGTTCGACTTCTCGTCGGGCCGGGCGACCCTGGAGGAGTACGCGTACCTCTCTCACGTCGTCTTCCGCCTCGGGGGAATCCCGCTCCTGTACACCCCGTACATCCTCTGGCCCGCGATGCAGAACCGGACGTCGGGGTTCCTGATCCCGGCCATCGGCTACAGCAGCCAGCGGGGCGGATTCCTCGGCCTCGCCTACTTCTTCGCGCTGGGGCGGTCGGCCGACGCCACGCTGACCACGGAGAACTACACGAACGGGACCTTCGGCCTCGGGGCCGAGTTCCGGGCGAAGCCGTCGAAGGGGACCACCTTCGAGGGAACGTACTTCAGGGTGAACGCGAATGACTCCAACCCCGACCTGGCAGGCTGGGGCTGGAACACGAGGGGGAAGCTCGTCTCGAGCGACCTCGCCCCGAACGTCCGCGCCGTCGTCTCGTGGCTCGATTTTTCCAGCCTCGACTTCTTCCAGAACTACTCGCGGGACTTCACCCTCAGCTCCACCCGCAGCATCAAGTCGGAGGCGTTCGTGACGTGGAGCGTCGACCCCGTCTCGCTCAATTTCCGGCTCGACCACGAGCGGACGATCTTCGACTCGACCGGCGCGTACGACGTCGTGACCGAGCGGATGCCCGTGCTGGAGATGCGCCTCCGGCCGACTCCCCTCCTGGGGCAGAACGTCTTCGTGGAGCTGAGCGGCCAGGCCGGACAGCTCCACCTGGACCGCGGGCTGGGGCAGCCCGTCGGCACGTACGGCCGTTTCGACCTCTATCCCAAGGTCTCGGTCCCCCTCTCGCCGATCCCGTGGCTCTCGGTGCAGGCCGACGCCGGAGCGCGGGCCACCTGGTGGGGCAACTCGATCGACCCAGCGAACCCGTCCGCGTTCGACGGCGAGGCGTACACCCGCAGGCTCGCGCAGGTCGGGGTCCAGGTGACGGGGCCCTCGTTCTCCAGGATCTTCGAGACGACGCTGGGGCCGTTCACGAAGCTCAAGCACATCATCGAGCCCCGCATCGACTACCAGTACATGACCGACCCGCCCGACCTCGCCAGGGCTCCGCTCTTCGACGAGATCGACACCGTCAGCCCGGATCACTCGGTCAAGTACGCGCTGGTCCAGCGGCTCCTCGGGAAGGGGAAGCAGGGGGGCTCGCGGGAGATCGCCTCGCTCGAGATCTCGAGGACGTACTACTTCCGGCTCCCCGACTACGGGGCCGCCCCGGTCACCGGACTGACGAAGAGCTCGCCTGTCGACACCATCCTCCGCGTCAACCCCACCGCGAACTTCAACGTGGACGCGCGGGCGACCTGGGACCCGATCGCCGCGCAGATCACCGCGGCCAGTCTCTCCGCGAACCTCAACGCGAAGGACAAGATGCTGTCGCTCTCCTACTTCGAGACCAACCCCACCGCCGCGACCTGCACTCCCACGCCCGACGTCCCCTGCGTCTCCACTCAGATCCGGATCTTCGGGGGAATGCCGATCATCCCGAAGCGGCTCCGCCTCGACCTCCAGACGAACTACGACCTCTCGCTCTCCAAGCTGCTCGAGTTCCGGACGCTCCTCACGCTGGAGGCCTCCTGCTACAAGATCCTCTTCGAGTACCGGGACCTGAGGCTCGGCACGACGGTCCCGTCCCGCGACATCCGGATCGGCCTGAACCTCAAGAACATCGGCAGCTTCCTCGACTTCCCGATCTCCCTCCCGTGACGCCCGGAGCGCGGCGCCTCTCGCCCGTTCCGGGGGCTGCTAAACTCCGCCCCTCGTGAAGGGACTCATTCTCTCCGGCGGGAAGGGCACGCGCCTCAGGCCGCTCACCTACACCTCCGCCAAGCAGCTCGTCCCGGTGGCGAACAAGCCGGTCCTCTTCTACGGCATCGAGTCGCTCGTGTCGGCCGGGATCCGGGAGATCGGCATCGTCGTGGGGGACACCCACGCCGAGATCGAGGCCGCGGTGGGCGACGGCTCGCGCTTCGGGGCGAGGGTCACCTACATTCCCCAGGACGCCCCGCGCGGGCTGGCGCACGCGGTCCTCATCGCCGAGCCGTTCCTCCGCGGATCGCGGTTCGTCATGTACCTCGGCGACAACCTCCTGCAGCGGGGGATCACCGCCCTCGTCGAGGAGTACCTGCAGCTCGGAGTCGACTGCGAGATCCTGCTGACCCGGGTCCCGAACCCCTCCTCGTTCGGGGTGGCGGAGCTGGACGCGACGGGGCGCGTGGCGCGCCTCGTGGAGAAGCCGAAGGAGCCTCGGTCCGACCTCGCGCTGGTCGGCGTCTACCTCTTCAACGAGACCGTCTTCGACGCGGTGAAGGCGATCCAGCCTTCGCCCCGCGGGGAGCTGGAGATCACCGACGCGATCCAGTGGCTCGTCGACCACGGCCGGAGCGTCCACGCCCACCTCGTCTCGGGGTGGTGGAAGGACACCGGCAAGGCCGAGGACATGCTGGAGGCGAACCGGACCGTCCTGGACGGCCTGGAGGACCACCGCGGGACCGCCACGGTCGACTCGTCGAGCCGCGTCGAGGGGAAGGTCGTCTTCGAGGGGCCGCCCGGATCGGTCGTCCTCGTCGACTCCGTCGTCCGGGGGCCCGCCGTGATCGGAGAAGGGAGCCGCATCGAGCGGAGCTTCGTCGGCCCGTACACCGCGATCGCGGCCGGCTGCCGGCTGAACCGCGTGGAGATCGAAAACTCGATCGTCTGGGAGGGGTCGACCCTCGAGGACGTCTCGCTCAGGATCTCGGACTCGCTGATCGGGCGCGGCGTCGTGATCCGGCGCGACCCGGAGCGCAAGCCGAAGGCCCACCGCTTCCTCGTGGGGGATGCCTCCGAGGTCGGCATCGGCGAGTGAGAGCGCTGATCCTGGGCTCCCGGGGGATGCTGGGGCGCGAGCTCGCGGCGGAGTTCCCGGGTGCGCTGGGTCTCGACCTTCCCGACCTCGACATCCGCGACGAGGCCGCGGTCCGCGCGGTGCTGGCCGCCGAGAGGCCCGCGCTCGTCCTGAACGCCGCCGCCGACACGCGGGTCGACCTCGCGGAGAGCGACGGGGCCCACCTGGCCGTGAACGACGCCGCGGTCGGGACCCTGGCCGCCGCCTGCCGCGACGGCGGAATCCCCCTCGCCCACGTCTCCACCGACTACGTCTTCTCGGGGCGCGGCACCCGGCCCTGGCGCGAGGACGACCCCGTCGACCCCGTGAACGCGTACGGCCGGGGAAAGCTGGGGGGCGAGCGGCGGTTCCTGGAGTCGGGCGTGAAGGGGTTCGTCGTCCGGACGTCGTGGCTCTTCGGGAACCACGGTCCCAACTTCGTCGACGCCATCCTCAAACAGGCGGAGGCGGGGAAGAGCGAGCTGAACGTCGTGGCCGACCAGGAAGGCCGCCCGACCTACGCCCCCGATCTCGCCCGGGCGATCCGCCTCCTCTTCGAGAAAGAGGCGAGCGGCCTCTTCCACTTCGCGAACTCCGGGGTGACCACCTGGTACACCTTCGCCCGCGAGGCGCTCCGGCTCGCCCTATTCGAAGGGGTCGTCGTCCGCCCCTGCACGACGGCCGATTTCCCGCGTCCGGCGCGGCGCCCGGCGTACTCGGCCCTCGACACGTCTCTCTACGAGCGGACGGTCGGCGAGCGGCCCCGCCCCTACGTCGAGGCGCTCGAGGCGTACGTGGCGGCCCGGGCGGCGAGGCTCTCCCGGATCGCGCCGACGACCGCGGCCTGACCAGGGCGCCTCGACGACGGCGCGGCAAGGGGGAATGACGGTCGTGGGCGTGGAGGGACTCCGCAAGGCGGTTCACATCGGGATGGCAGGCTTCGCCTTCCTCCTCCCGGCCCTGGGCTGGAGAGGGGGCGCGGCCGCGGCGATCGTCGCCATCGCGTTCAACGGACTCGTCCTTCCCCGGGTCGCGGGCCGGTCGCTCTCCCGCGAGAGCGACGCGGGGCGGCGCGTCCCGGTCGGCATCGCCCTCTACCCGGTGACCGTCCTCGTCCTGATCCTCCTCTTCCGGGACCACCTCGAGATCGCGGCGGCCGGGTGGGGGTTCCTCGCCTTCGGGGACGGGTTCGCCACCCTGGTGGGGCGGGCGGCAGGGGGCATCCCGCTCCCGTGGAACGGCGCGAAGTCGATCGCCGGGACGGCGGCGTACCTCCTCTGGGGAGGCGCGGGGGCCACGCTCCTCTACCGTTTCGTCTCCGGCCGTCCCCTCCGGGTGGTCGAGGTAGCGGTGATCGCGTTCGCGGCCCTGGCCGGGGCGATGCTGGAATCGCTCCCCTCCGAGATCGACGACAACCTCCTGCCCCCCGTCGGCGGAGCCCTGGTGCTGGCGCTCGCGCTCGAGGCCTTTCACGCGGCCCGGTTCCCGCCGGAGTGGCCGGCGCAGCTCCTGACGGCGCTGGCGTGGAACACGGCGCTCCCGCTCCTGGCCGTGGCCCTCGGGGTCGTCCGGGTCTCGGGGGCGATCGCGGGAGGGATCTGCGGAGCCCTGATCCTGGCCTTCGGGGGCCTCGCCTCCTACGGACTCCTCTGGGCGTTCTTCGCGATCGGAACGGCCGCGACGAGGTTCGGAAGGAGGCGGAAGGAGGCGATCGGCAAGGCCGAGGGCTCCGGCGGGCGCCGCGGGGCGGCGAACGTCGCCGCGAACGTCGCCGTTCCCGCCCTCCTCGTCGTGGCCGGCGGCCTTTCGGGAGACCCTGGATTCGCGGCGACGTGCCGGATGGCGGCCGCGGGCGCGTTCGCCACCGCCGTGATGGACACGGTCGGGACGGAGGTGGGGCAGGTCGTGCAGGGGAAGACCTTCCTCCTGCCGGACTTCCGGCGGGTCCCTCCGGGCACGGACGGGGCGGTCTCCCTGGCGGGGACGGCCGCGGGCCTGCTCGCCGCGGGCGGGATCGCGATCCTCTTCGTCGTCCTGTTCCGCCTCCCGTGGAGCGCGGGCGTCGTGGTCGCCGCGGCCGCCTGCGCCGGCACGGTCGTCGAGAGCCTCCTGGGGCGGCACGGGGCGCCGTGGCGAGTCTCGAACGGACACGTCCTGAACCTCTACAACACGGCGGCCGGGGCGTCGGTCGCGTGGCTCCTGGCCGGCTAGGCTGGTGAGGCGAGAATCGGAGAGATGAGCCGACCCCTGACCGTTGCCGTCGCGCTGAAGCTGACCCGCCCCTTCACGCTTCTTCCACCCCTGTTCGGGATCCTGTCCGGGGCGATCTGCGCCTTCGGGAGCGCCCACAACCCGGATCCGGCCAGGGCGGTGACGGCGTCGGTCGTCCTCGTCGTCGCCCTCGGGTCGCTCTGCGCCTCTCTGCTCAACGCCGCTTCCAACGTCCTGAACCAGATCACCGACCTGGAGCTCGACCGGATCAACAAGCCAGACCGGCCCCTCTGCACCGGCGAGGCGTCCCCGGGTTCGGCCTGGGCGCTGACGGGGGTCCTCTACGGCCTGGCCTTCCTGCCGACGTGGTGGATCGTGGTGCCCCCCGTCGACGGCTGGCTCGCCCGGGCCCTGGCGCCCCTCGGGACCCACGAATGCTTCCTCCTCTTCGGAGGCGGCTTTCTCGCAACCCTCGTCTACTCGCTCCCGGAGCTCGGGCGGACGAAGCGCTTCGGGATGTGGGCGAACGTCACGATCGCCATCCCTCGCGGCTGCCTCCTGAAGGTGGCCGGCTGGACGATGGTCGCCTCGTCGCGGACCCTCGAGCCGTGGGTGATCGGGTCGATCTTCGGCCTCTTCCTCCTCGGAGCCGCCACGACGAAGGACTTCTCGGACGTCGAGGGGGACCGCGCCGGCGGCTGCCGGACCCTGCCGATCCTCCACGGGAACCGGAAGGCGGTCCGGATCATCTCCCCCTTCTTCGTCCTGCCGTGGCTCTGCCTCGTCGTCCTGGCGTTCGTCCCCGATCCGTTCGCGCCGGTTCCGGGCGCCAGGCTGCTGACCGGCAATTCGACCCTTCTCGTCCTGCTCGGGACCGTCCTCGCGGCGTGGGGCGCCTACACGGTCCGCCTCCTCTCGAGGAACCCCGAGGAGCTCTCGACGACCGAGAACCACCCGTCGTGGACCCACATGTACCTGATGATGATGGCGGCGCAGGTCGGGTTCGCGGTCGCGTACGTCTTCTGACGCCGCGCTCCCTGGCCCGGGCCCCGGGTCACTCCGCGGGCGGGAATCAGATACGATCGGCCCGATGGTGCGTCCTGAAGTGAAAGCGCGAGGATTGGGTGGAAAGGGGAATCGCGTTGGAGCGAGCTGTACGTCTACAGCGGGTGAAAGTCCCGTCCAGAAAGCGCCGGAGCATCTGGTAGTCGGCCCCAGGCAGCGGGAGAGATCCCGATGACCCGAGCGGGGCGCCGAAAGCCTCCGAACAGGAGGGAGCGACGACGCGGGCTGCAACATGAAGTGAAGCCTGCCGCCTCGACAGATTTACAGCGAGGGAGCCGAGCCGAGCATTTCACGGCGAAGGCCATGCGCAGGGCGCAGGGGACCGGAAGAGAAAGCGCCGTGGGTTCCTCCGGGGTATGGGGCGCGGCACGTGTCGAAGGAGACGTACGGAACAGGAGAGACCCGTCTGCGCGGCCCGAGTCAGGGCAAAGTGGGCCGTATAAGCCGAAGGTGAAGTCGGCCGCTGCGCAGCGGGAGTCCGAGGGGATCGAAGTACCGAAGAAGGCGGCGACGAATAACGCTGCCAGAGGGAAGGGTCCCTGCGGTGGTCAAGCCGGAAAAGCAGGTAAGCGCGAGGGCATGTCCGGGACAGCCCGGACCAACGACCCCGATGAGCACAAGCCGATCGAGAAAGTGCGACGACTGCGGATCCGGCTGTGGAGGGCTGCCAAGCGGCAGCCGGAGCGGCGATTCCATGCCCTATATGACCGTATCCACAGGAGTGACGTTCTGTGGGAGGCGTGGAGACGAGTACGGAGCAAGAAAGGATGTGCGGGCGTCGACGCCGAGACGCTCGTACAGATCGAGCAGCGCGGGGTCGAAGGCTTCCTCGAGGAGCTTCGGACCGAGCTGCGCGTAGGCGAGTACCTGCCGAAGGCGGTTCTGCGGCGGTACGTGGACAAGGCCGATGGAAGGAAGCGGCCGCTTGGGATACCTGCGGTGAGGGACAGGGTCGTCCAGATGGCGGCGACGCTGATACTGGAGCCGATCTTCGAGGCGGACTTCGAGGACGACTCGTATGGATTTCGGCCGAAGCGCAGCGGGACGGATGCGCTGGAGGCTCTGCGCAAGCGAGCGTATGCGGGCGGGGGCAGCCACGTATTTGATGCCGACATCCGGGACTACTTCGGGAGTCTCGACCGGGAGCTACTCCTCTCGTTTGTGGGAGAGCGGATCTCGGACCGACGGGTACTCAAGCTGATCCGGCTCTGGCTGGAGGCCGGGGTGATGGAAGATGGAGAGGTGACCGAGCCGAAGCTCGGGACGCCGCAAGGGGGCGTCATCTCACCGCTCTTGTCGAACATCTATCTCGACCGGCTCGACACGGTATGGGAACGGCGGCACCGGGACCTGGGGCTGCTGGTTCGTTATGCTGACGACTTTGTCGTGATGTGTGACACGGCGGAGGAGTGCGCGCGAGCGGCGCGGGAGATCGGGACGATCCTCCGCGAGCTGAAGCTGGAGCTGCACCCGGAAAAGACGAGGCAGGTCGACCTGACCGATGGCAAGGGCGGGTTCGACTTCCTCGGCTGCCATCTGCGGAAGAAAGTGTCGGGCCGCTTGCTGGAGAAAGGGGTACGGAGGTACTACCTGAGCCGGTGGCCCTCGGCGCGGAGCATGAAGCGGGTGAGACAGCGCGTGAAGGACGAAACCGACAGCAGAAAGAACGGCGTGAAAGACGTGAGAAAGCCAATCGAACGTCTGAATCCGATCCTTCGTGGCTGGGGGGCGTACTTCCGTACCGGGAATGCTGCTCAGAAGCTCAACCAGCTCGACGGCTACGTCTGGAGACGACTCCACCGCTTCAAGGTGAGGCGGAAAGGGCGAAACCTCCGGGCGGGTGAGGCCAGGGCTTGGTCGAGGGACTTCTTCTCGGGCCATGGACTCCACCGTCTGCGCGGCACTGTCCGCTATCCGGAGACTGCGTAATGCGACCCTTCGAGAGACCACCGGTAAGCCGTGTGCGGGAAAACCGCAAGCACGGTTTGAAAGGGGGTCTTGTGACTTCAGGAGCGGCCTTGCCGCGAAAGAATTGAACAGGATCTACCAATGAACCCCGATGAGATGGCGGCCCGCCCGACTCTGGACTTCCCGCCGCTCTCCGTGCGATGGGAGGGGCTGGTCGTCGTCCTGGACGCGACGACGCTCAACACCGTCGTCCGGAAGGCGCTCGCGAAGGTGCCCGAGATCCGGAAATTCCTGATCGAGCCGGAGTACGGCCGCCTCGGCGTGACCATGACGGTGAAGAAGAGAGGCGTGCCGGTCCCGCTCCGGTCTCACTTCACGTCGATCCGGCTGAAGGACGGCTTCCTCGGCTTTCACGTCGACGACCTGGTCGCGTTCGGCTTCGTCCCGATCCCCAACTGGCTCCTCCGGCGGATCGCGCTCCGGCTGCCGTACCGCTCGGTCTTCTTCTACCCGGACGTGCGGGTGGTCGTGATCGACCTCAACGCCTTCCTCCCCGAGGACCTGATCGTGAACGTCCGCGACGTCCTCTGCGAGAACGGCGAGATGCGGTTCGTCTTCGGCCCCAGCCAGTACCGTCTCGACACGCTGGTCGACGGGATCGGCAAGGACCCGTTCGCGGAGGAGTGACCGCGGCTTCTGGCGCCCCGCCCGGCAAGGGCGCCTGCCCCGCTCCTACCGTCCCAGCCTTCGTGCCAGCACGCTGACCCCTCGCGCCACGACGTCGGGCGGGCAGGCGGTGTAGCAGATCCGGAAGTGCGTCGGGAACGGGCCGAAGCTCGGCCCGGGGGCCGCGAAGAGGCCGTCCTCGGCGCACCCTTCGAGGAAGGCCGCCAGGCCGCCCGGCCCTAGGCGCTCCGCGACGTCGAGGAAGAGGAAGGTGCTCCCCTGGGGGGGCGGGACGCCGAGCGCGTGCGCCGACGCCGTCCCGACCCGCCGGTACTCCTCGCGGGAGGCGCGCGCCCATTCGTCGCCCGCCCCTTCGAGGGCCCGGACGGCGGCCCACTGGGAGGCGGTGGGGGCGCTGTAGGTGGAGTGGGTGTGGAGCTTCAGCGCCTCCGCCATCGCAGCCCTCGGTCCGACGTCGAAGCCGACCCGCTGACCCGCCATTCCGTACGCCTTCGAGAAGGAGTGGAGCGAGAAGGAGCGCTCGGGAGCCAGCGGGAAGCCGTAGGTGTGGGTCCCTTCGAACTGCGTCTCCTCGTAGACCTCGTCGAAGAAGAGCCAGAGGTCTCTCCTCCGCGCCCAGGCGACGAGCGCCTCCAGCCAGGCCCGCGGCAGGACGCGCCCGGTCGGGTTGCTCGGCGTGTTGACGTAGAGGGCGGCGGTCTTCGCGGTCGCCTTCGCCTCGACGGCGGCGACCGCCTCCTCCGCCGACCCGGCCGAGAGGAGGACCGGGACGGGCACCGGCGTTGCCCCGAACATCCGCGTGATGCCGTCGATGAGCGGCCAGTGCGGCGCCAGGATCAGCACCTCGTCGCCCGGTCCGACGACCGCCCCGACCGCCGCCATGAGGCCGGCCGTGGCCCCGCCGCTGACGAGGACGTTCTCCCGCTCGACCGGGGCCCCGGTCCGCACCCGCATCCGCTCGACGACCAGGTCGACGAGGCGGGGGAGGCCCTGCGGTGGCGTGTACTGGTTCAGCCCCGCGTGGTCGGACGCGAGGATCCCGTCGGTGCCGCACCCCTCGGGCGGACTCTTCCAGGTGTCTCCGACGTGGAAGGGGTAGACCTCCCCCTGGTGCGTCTTCAGCTTGTGAAGGAGCTTCGAGTAGACCGATCCCTTGATTCCGGCGACCGAGTCCGAGACCTGCGGAGCTTTCGGCATCCTTCGATCCTATTCCGTTTGGGACACCGAGCAGGAGCACGGCCGAAAGGGACCGGCCCACAGAGTTCGCGTGCGGCGCTCGTCCTGGCGAACCGCCGCGAAGGTGCGTCGCGAAGATCCTGCGCGCGAGCCACCCGTTAGCGGCCCCGTGCTCGCGGAGTCGGGGCGCTCGCGAACTCGGCCTTCGGCCTCAAACAGCGCGAGCGCCTGACCCGACTTCACTCCGCGCGAGGCCGAACGGGTGCCCGGCACGTGCTCGAAGACCGTTCGCGACGCACCCTCGCGGCGCTACGCGCCGCACCAGAGAGGCTGCAGCGGATCAGGGGAGACCGGACGCCGCCGGCCTCCCCTGCGGCCCTTCGGGCCTACCCCTCCATTGTCGTGAGCGGGCAGCGCCAGGATCCCTGGGGTGTGGAAGCTCGGGGCGGTCTCCTTCTCTGGGGCGCGGAGAGGTAGGCCGTGAGGCCGCAGGGGCACCCGGCCCGGGTGCCCCTGATCAATATTGACCGCCCTCGGCGAGGCGCGAAGCGTCCTCGCCCTCGGCGAGGCGCGAAGCGTCCTCGCCCTCGGCGAGGCGCGAAGCGAGTCGCCCTCGGCGAGGCGCGAAGCGTCCTCGTCTCGCGTCAGTCGATCCACACCTCCACCTTCCCGTCGTGGCTCTGGATCTCCAGGAGGTTCCCTGCCTGCGAGTCGGTCAGCTCCCCGAGGAGGGCGTCGACGTCCAGCGGCCTGTCCCGGTCGGCGAGGCGGGAGAGGAAGACGGACGGGATCGTGAGGGTCGCCGTGTCGTCGCTCCCTTCCTCGGAGCCGGGGCGGCCCACCGTGATCCGGACGGACGCCTTGTCCTTCACGAAGGTCCACCTGTCGTCGTCGAAGGTCCGGGTCACCTCGGTGCAGTCGGGCTTCTCGGACAGCTCCTTCCAGAGGCTCCGGACCTGCTCGGCCTCGATCGACTGGTCGAACCGGCTCTCCAGCTCCTGCCGGACGCGGGCGCCGGTGGCCTTGAGCCCGTGGCGGACGAGGCCGAAGGGGACCGAGAAGGAGATCTTGTCGGGGTGGACCGTCCCGTGCCCGACGTCGCTGATCTCCATCCGGAGGAAGCGGGGGGCGCTCTTGCCGTGGGCGTGGCCCGGCACCGTGAAGGCGTAGACCAGCAGGAAGACCAGGAAGCAGAAGACCGCATTGACGACCGACCGGAGCTCCTTCATGGCTCCTCCTTGTCGGAAGAAACGGGACGGGGCGGAAAAGGTTCCGGCGGAATGGAGACCGGACGGCCCGGGCGAGTGGACCCGGTCCCCGATCCGGGGGATCCTAGCGGCCATGCTCTCTCTCCAGGAGCTAGGGATCGTCTTCCTCGGCGGCCTCCTCGGCTCGACGCACTGCATCGGGATGTGCGGTCCGTACGTCCTGATGTGCCTCGCCGCCCCCGGCTTGGGCGGAGCGCCCCGCCCCCTGGCCTTCGCCCTCTTCACCGGAGCGCGCCTGTCGGTCTACGCAGGGCTGGGGGCCCTGGCCGGCCAGGCGGGAGGGTCGATCGCCGGGAGCGCCGGCACGGCGGCGGCCTGGGTTCCGTCGTAGCGGGAGGTGTCGCCTTCCTGCTCGGCCTGTCGCTCCTCGGCATCGTGCCGGACCTCTCGGCCCTCCTCTCGCGGGCCGGCCTGGACCGGGTCGTGCGGGGGGGATGGCCGGCGCGCGGCGGCTCGACGGTCCCTCCTCGCCGCTGCCGGCCCCCTTCCGGAAGCTCCTCCTGGTCCTGCGGGGGCTGGCGGACCTGAGGCTCCTGCCCCACGGTCCCGCCTGGTAGGGCGCCGTTCCTTTCCTAGCCCTGGCCCTTGACGATCGCGCGGAGCTCCGCGAGCCTCTTGCGGGTCGCGGCCCGGCCCCACTCCACGGGGCCGATGAAGGCCTCGATCACCTTTCCAGAGGGGTCCAGGAACCAGGTCTCGGGGAACATCTCGGTCCCGAACTTCTTCGCCGTCGCGCGCTCCGGGTCGAGGGCGACCGGGAGCCCCGTGGCTTTCGTCTTCGCGAGGAAGTCGTCCACGGTCTTCCAGTCGGTGTCGACGGAGACCGCGAGGACCTCGATCGCCGGGTCGTCCTTCACCGACCGGGCGTACTCGAGAAGGCCGGGGAGCTCCTCCACGCAGGGGGGGCACCAGGTGGCCCAGAAGTGGACGACCAGGAGCTTGCCGGGAGCCCGGGCCAGGTCGCGCGTCTTGCCGTCGCGGAGGGTGACGGGGCGCGGGCCGGGCGGGACGGGGGCCGGCGCGGCCCCGGGTCTCTCCGCGGAAGGGGGCGGGGCCGACGGGCCGGGCGGGACGGGCCGCGGCACCATCGACTCGGGCTTCAGGCTGTCGCGCAGCCACCAGGAGGCGGCGGCGCCGGCCGCGACGACCGCCGCGAGCAGGACGAGACGCGATCTCGGGATCAGCATGGCCCGGACATTACCGTAGCTTTCGACATCCGGCAGATCGGGCTGACGGCGCACCGCTCGCAGTGGGAGCGGCGGATCTCGCGGACGCACTCCGTCAGGATCCCGAGCCGCGAGAGGGCCCAGTCGAACGAGACCGGGTCGCCGGGATCGACGCGCCGGAGGAGGGCCGTCGCCTCGCGGGACGCGGCCAGGTCGGCCGTGGGGCGGCGCGTCAGGCCCAGGTACCGGGAGATCCGGTGGACGTGGGTGTCCATCGGGAGGAGCAGCCTGGCCGGGGAGAGGGCGCCGCCCTTCCAGAGGCCGAGGTCGGGAGGGGCGCTCCGGACCATCCAGCGGAGGAAGAGGTGGGCCCGCTTGCAGGCTCCTCCCTCCTCGGGCCGCGGCAGGAGGAACCGAAGCCCGCGCGAAGGGGCGCGATCGCCGCTCCGCTCGCGGAGCGCGGCGAGGAAACGGCCGAGGGGCGCCACGAGGTCGTCCCCGCCGTCGTCCCCCTCGAGGAAGAGCGCTTCGAGGGAGCCGAACTCACGCCGCGCCGCGGAGAGGGCCCGGAGGAGCGAGTGGAGGTCGTCCTCGCCGACCCAGCGGTGGACGATTCCCTCGAGGCCCCGGATCGGCGAGCCGTCCCAGCGTTCGAGGAACCGGGCCGGCTCCGGCCCCAGCGGGGGAAGGATGCGGGAGAGCGTCGCCCGGATCGACGCGACGCGCCCGAATGCGAACGACGCGGCGAGGAACGCCGCCACCTCGCGGTCGGCGGCCGCGGGGTAACGGTGGGCGAACTCCAGCGGGTCGGACGCGAGGGGCGCCGCGATCCACTCCTCGCGGAGCCGCCGGAGATGCTCGCCGAGGAGCGGGACGTTCGGGGAGGGGGGACGTGGCACACGGACCTCGGTCTCCAGCCTACTCCCCGCGGCGCGCGGCCCCGCCCGCGCGGCCTCCGCCGGGCTGCTACGATGCCGGCGGTGAAGAAGTCGAAGACCGAGGACTCCCCGGACGGAAGGGCGGCCGCGGAAAAGCCGTCGAGCAACAAGACGGTGATCGTCGGCGTCTTCGGGCGGGAGACCTCGCGGACGGAAGCCGAGGACCACCTGGACGAGCTGGAGCGGCTGGTCGACACGGCCGGCGGGGTCGTGGTGGCGCGCGCGCTCCAGGAGAGGCCCACGCCCGACCCGGCCACGTTCGTCGGGCGGGGGAAGGTGAAGGAGATCGCCGAGGTGGCGGAGGGGCTCGGCGCCGGGTGGACGATCTTCGACGACGAGCTGACCCCTTCGCAGATCAAGAACCTGGAGAAGGCCCTTCCGACCAACGTCCTGGACCGGTCGGCGGTGATCCTCCAGATCTTCGCGTCGCGCGCGCGGAGCCGCGAGGCGATGACGCAGGTCGAGCTGGCCCGGCTGCAGTACCTCCTTCCGCGGCTCTCCGGGTCGACGACGGGCCTGGCCCAGCAGAGGGGCGGCGGGGCGTTCCGGGGAGGCGGGGGCGAGAAGCAGATCGAGCTGGACCGCCGGAAGATCCGCCGCAAGATCGCGACGCTCAAGGAAGAGCTCGCCCGCATCGAGAAGAGCCTGGGAGTCCGGAGGAAGGGGCTCCGGAAGGTCGCGACCGTGGCGCTGGCCGGCTACACGAACGCCGGGAAGACGACCCTCTTCAACAAGCTGACCTCGTCGAAGGAATTCGCCGAGGACCGGCTCTTCGCGACGCTCGACCCCCGCCACGCCCGCCTCCTCGGGGTGGGCGGACGGGCGATCGTCACGGCCGACACCGTCGGGTTCCTCCGGAAGCTCCCGCACTCGCTCGTCGCCTCGTTCCGGTCGACGTTGAAGGAGGTCGAGGAGGCCGACCTCGTCGTCCACGTCGTCGACGCCTCGTCGGCGCAGGCGGATTCCCAGCGCCGGGTCGCGGAGGAGGTCCTGGCCGAGATGGGCGTCGAGAAGGACCGGATTCTCCTCGTCTACAACAAGGTCGACCGGCCCCACCCGGCCGCGCTCGACCCGGACGGCCTCCTCATCTCGGCCGTGACCGGAGACGGGCTCGACCGCCTGCGCGCCGCGGTCATCGCGCGCCTCGAGGCGCTCGGGGTCACGGTCCCCTTCTACGGCCGCGGCACGCCTTGAAAGCGGCGCCGGCGATCGTTCGCCGGGCGGCGCAGCCAGCGTCCCTTCCTCGGACGGTTCGTGGCCGTTTCGAGGTGCCGCCCCGACGATAGCGGCGTTGTAGGATTCGAGGGGTCTGAACCGGAGTCTCAGGAGGTGGCCCATGTCCGTTCCCGTCGAGATTCACTCCCGTGGCCAGGCGATCTGGCTCGACTCGATCTCGGCCAAGATGATCCACAGCGGACGGCTCGACGGCCTCATCACCTCGGGCACCGTCTACGGGGTCACGTCCAACCCGACCATCTTCGGCCAGGCGATCGAGGGGAACGACGGGGACTACGACCAGCGCCTCGCCCGCCTCGCCGACGACGGCAAGGACGCGTTCGGGATCTACGACGAGCTGACCCGGAAGGACATCGCCGAGGGAGCCGACCTCTTCCGGGCTCTCTTCCTCGCCAGCCCCGTCGACGGCTGGATCTCCCTCGAGGTCCTCCCCTCGCTCGCGCACGACGCCGCCGGCACCGTCGCCGAGGCGCGGCGCCTGGTCTCCCTCCTGGGACGGCCCAACGTCCTCATCAAGGTGCCGGCCACGCCCGCCGGGTGCGAGGCGATCCGGACCCTGATCGGCGACGGGATCTCGGTGAACGTCACGCTGATGTTCAACCGGAAGCACTACCGCGACGTGGCGAACGCCTACCTCGAGGGGATCACGAGCCGTGTCGCAGGCAGCAAGAACCTGTCGAAGGTCCAATCGGTCGCGTCGTTCTTCGTCTCGCGCGTGGACACGACGGTGGACCGCCTGCTCGACGCGAAGGCCGAAGGGGCGGATGCGGCCCGCCGATCGCACCTCCAGGGCCTCCGGGGGAAGGCGGGCCTGGCCAACTGCAAGGTGGTCTATCAGGACTTCCTCGCCGTCTTCGGCGACGACTTCCGTCCGCTCGCGGCGAAGGGAGCCAACGTCCAGCGCCCGCTCTGGGCCTCGACCGGAACCAAGAACCCGGCCTACCCGGACCTCCTCTACGTGGAGAACCTGGTGGGCCCCTCGACCGTGAACACGATTCCCGAGAAGACCCTCGAGGCCCTCCTCGACCACGGCCGGTGCCTCGGCGACACGGTGCTCGAGGGGGTCGACGAGTCGAGGCGGACCCTGGACGCCCTGGCGGAGGAAGGGATCGACGTGGAGGCCTTGGGCGAGCAGCTCCAGACCGAGGGGGTCGCGGCCTTCGCGAAGTCCTACGACGACCTGCTCGGGACGATCGAGAAGCGCCGGCTGGAGGTCCTGCAGGATTCCGTCCGGACCCGGAAGTTCATGATCCCCGGAGGATGACCGAGTGATCGTTGGCGATTTCGAGACCCCGGACCTCACCGAAACCCAGCTCTCCACCTTCGCCCGGCTCGGCAGGGAGGCGCGCGGAGACATCCTCGAGATGACGACGCTCGCCGCGTCGGGGCATCCGGGGGGCTCCATTTCGAGCGTCGACTTCGAGCTGGTCCTCTGGGGGTGCGGCCGCTTCGATCCGGGAGACCCCTTCCGGCCGGACCGCGACCGGGTCGTGGTGAGCCACGGCCACACGTCGCCTGCCGCCTACTCGATCCTGGCCCGCCTCGGCTGGTTCGACGTCTCGCTCCCGCTCCTCGGGTTCCGCCGGGGAGGCTCCCCCTTCGAGGGGCACGTCGAGCGGGACGTCCCGGGGATCGAGTGGGGCACCGGGAACCTCGGGCAGGGGCTCTCCGTGGCCGCCGGCTTCGCGCTCGCGGCGCGCCTCAAGGGCCTCGCCAGCCGCGTCTACTGCACGATGGGCGACGGCGAGCAGCAGAAGGGCCAGCTCTCCGAGGCGCGGCGCTTCGCGGTGCGCGAGGGGCTGACGAACCTGGTCGCCCTCCTCGACTGGAACCGCGAGCAGCTGTCGGGAGACAACGCCACGATCATGCCCCAGGACATCCTGGCGGGCTGGCGGGCGGACGGCTGGGAGGTCCTGGAGGTGGACGGGCACGACTACCGGGCGGTCTTCCACGCGGTGCGCGCCGCTCATGCGTCGGCCCGTCCGGCGCTCGTCGCCTGCCACACCGTGATGTCGAAGGGGATCCCGTTCATGGAGGCGGGCGGGTACAAGTGGCACGGGGCCCCCCTCGCGGCGGACCGGTGCAAGGAGGCGCTCGCGATCCTCGGCCTGCCCGACGACCTCGACCACTGGGTGGCCGAGCGGAAGAAGCCGGCCCCCGACTGGAAGACGGTCCTCCCGCACCGTCCCGACGAGGCGGTCCTCCTCGACGAGTCCGGGACGCCGCGCACCTACGCCGCCGACAAGGCGACCGACAACCGCTCGGCCTTCGGGGCGGCCCTGGCCGACCTGGGCGACGCGTCGGCGGGGAAGGTCCCCCTCGTGGTCGTCGACTGCGACCTCTCGATCTCGACGAAGACCGACATCTTCCAGGCGAGGCACCCGTCGACCTTCCTCCAGTGCGGCATCGCCGAGCACCACGCGGCCGTCCTCGCGGGCGCCCTCTCGCTCGCGGGGGTGTCGGCCTGGTGGGGCGAGTTCTCGATGTTCGGCGTGGCCGAGAGCTACAACCAGCAGCGGCTCAACGACATCAACGGGACGAACGTGAAGCTCTGCGTCACGCACGCGGGGATCGACGTGGGCGAGGACGGCAAGACGCACCACTCGATCGACTACTTCGGGCTCCTCAACTCGACCTTCGGCTGGCGGGTCTACACCCCGGCCGACCCGAACCAGACCGACCGCATCGTCCGCTGGATGGCGGGGACGAGGGGAAACCAGGCGCTGGTGCTGGGCCGGTCGAAGTGCCCGGTCATCCCGCGGGAGGACGGGACCCCGTTCTTCGCCGGCGACTACCACTTCGACCCGCGCCGCGCCGACGAGGTCCGGACGGGGGAGAGGCTGTCGATCGTCGCCGCGGGGAACATGCTAGGGGGCGCGCTCGAGGCGTGGCAGGTCCTCGAGGCGGAGGGGGTGCGGGTCGACCTCTTCTCGGTGGCCGCCTGGAGCGACCTCGGCGAGGGGAGCCTGGTCAACATGGCCCGCCACGGCCGGATCGTCTGCGTGGAAGACCACACGCCGCGCACCGGCCTCGGCACGCTGCTGCAGGCGCGAATGAACGACCTGGGCCTGGTGGTCCGGATCCGCAAGCTCGGGGTGGCCGGCTACGCGTCGTCGGCCCCGGCGAAGGAGCTGTACCGGAGGGCCGGTCTCGACCCGAAGGCCATCGCCCGCGCCGTGCGGGAGGAGATGCTCCGTCGCCCCCCTGGCGGCTGGTTCCCGGCGGCGGGGAGCGCCGGGACGTTCTAGCCGATCCCGCGGACCGACCATGAGCGACCGCCCCGCGGACCCCTGCACGATCGTCATCCTGGGGGGTGCCGGCGACCTCGCGAAGCGCAAGCTCGTGCCGGCGCTCTACGAGGTGGCCAGGGGCGGCCTGCTGTCGCCGTCCACCGCGATCGTCGGGCTCGCGCGGTCGGCGGGGACCGACGGGAGCTGGCGGGACGCCGTGCGGGCGTCGGTAATGGAGTTCGCGCCCGCGGGGACGTTCGACGAGGCCGCGTGGGGGGCCTTCGCCGGCCGCCTCTTCTTCCACCAGGGCGATTTCCTCTCGCCGGAGACATACGCGGCCCTCCAGTCCAGGCTGTGGGCGATCGAGGCCGAGCGCGGCCTCCCGGGGAACCGGCTCTACTACCTCGCGATCCCGCCGTCGGGGATCGCGGGAGCCGTCCGGAACCTCGGGGGCGGCGGCCTCGTCCGGCGCGGAGAGGAACGGCCCTGGACGCGCCTCGTCGTCGAGAAGCCGTTCGGCCACGACCTCGCGTCGGCCCGCGCTCTCAACGACGAGATCGCCGGGACCTTCGACGAGCGCCAGGTCTTCCGGATCGACCACTACCTCGGGAAGGAGACGACGCAGAACATCCTCGTCTTCCGGCTCGGGAACGGGCTCTTCGAGCCGCTCTGGAACCGGCGCTACGTCGACCACGTCCAGATCACGGTGGCCGAGTCGATCGGCGTCGAGGGGCGGGGACGCTTCTTCGAGGAGGCGGGGATCCTCCGCGACATCATCCAGAACCACGCGATGCAGCTCCTCTGCCTCGTGGCGATGGAGCCGCCGGTGGCCTTCGAGCCGAATGCCGTCCGCGACGAGAAGGTGAAGGTCCTCCGCTCGATCCGGCCGCAGACGCCGGAGGAGATCCTGCGCGACACCGTCCGCGGGCAGTACGGTCCGGGCGCCCTGGAGGGCCAGCCCGTGGCCGGCTACCGGCAGGAGCCGAACGTGGCGGCCGACTCGGGGCGGGAGACGTATGCCGCCTGGAAGCTCCAGGTGGAGAACTGGCGCTGGGCGGGCGTGCCGTTCTACCTCCGGGCCGGCAAGCGGATGCCCAAGCGGGTCACCGAGATCGCCATTGCGTTCAAGACGCCCCCCATCGCGTTCTTCCGGCGGATGGGGGTGACCCACCAGGACCAGAACGTCCTGATCCTGAGGATCCAGCCCGACGAGGGGATCGCGCTCCGCTTCGGCGCCAAGCGGCCGGGGGCCGAGATGAGGATCGAGCCGGTGAAGATGGACTTCCACTACTCGGAGTTCTTCGGGTCCAAGTCGGCCGACGCCTACGAGCGGCTGCTGGTCGACGCGATCCACGGGGATTCCACCCTCTTCGGCCGGAGGGACGAGGTGGAGGCCGCGTGGGAGCAGGTCACCGCCATCCTCGACACCTGGGGCGACGTCCCACCCTTCGACCTTCCGAACTACGCCGCTGGCACCTGGGGTCCCGAGGCGGCGGTAGCCCTGATGGCCCGGGACGCCCGGGCATGGAGGCGTCCATGAGCGACGACGCGAGAGTGACGGTGGAGAGGTTCGAGACGCCGGAGGCGCTGGCCGAGAGGGCGGCGGACCTCTTCGCGGAGGCGGCGGCGGAGGCCTGCGCGGCGCGGGGCCGGTTCCGGGTCGCGCTGGCCGGGGGGAGGACCCCGACGCACCTCCACCAGCTCCTGGGGACGCCGCCCTGGGTCGACCTGGTCCCCTGGGCGTCCACGGACCTCTTCTTCGGGGACGAGCGGTGCGTCCACGAGTGCTCCCCCGAACGGAACGACCTCGTGGCCAGGGAGGCGCTCTTCGCGGTGGTGGACCTTCCTCCCGAGAACGTCCACCGGATCGACACGTACCGCCGCGACGGCGCCGAGGCCTACGAGGGAGTCGTGCGCGAACGCTTCGGGGCCGGTCCGGGGGAGATCCCCGCGTTCGACCTGGTCTTCCTGGGGATCGGTTCCGACGGACACACCGCGTCGCTCTTCCCGGGACGCCCCGAGGTCGACGAAGAGGAGCGCCTCGTCGTGAAGGTCGTCGGCGCCCCGCAGCAGCCCCCCGACCGGATCACGATGACCCTTCCCCTCCTGAACCGCGCCCGCCTCGTCGTCTTCCTGGCCACCGGCGAGAAGAAGGCGGCCGTCGTGGCCCGGACCGTCGGCGGCGACCGGGCGCTGCCGGCCGCCCGGGTCGCCCCCGCCGAGGGGCGCCTCGTCTGGCTGCTGGACGCCGCCGCCGCCTCGGGGATCGGGGCTCCCCGGTGACCTCCCGCCGCCCGGCCCTCCTGGCGGGGGACCTGGGCGCGACGAACGTCCGCCTCTCCTTCTTCGACGAGGAGGGGGGACGCCTGGTCCCCGGGTGGTCGGTGCAGTACCGCGTCGCGGGCCTGTCGGGGATCCGGGAGGCGATCGAGCGGTTCCTCCTCGACTCGACGGAGGCGGGGGAGCTCCGTCCCGTCTCCGCGGCCGCGCTCGGCGTGGCCGGCCCCGTCCGGGCCGGCCGCGTGGTCTCGATGCAGATCCCGTGGGAGGTCGACGAGGCCACGATCGCTCTCGCCCTGGGGATCGGATCGGTCCGGATCGTGAACGACCTCTTCGTGAACGCCCTCGGCCTCCGGGAGGTCGCGCCCGGGGACTTCGCCGTCCTGAACGACGGCGTGGAGGAGCCCGACGGCAACGGCGTCCTCCTCTCGCCCGGGACGGGGCTGGGCGAGTCGATCCTCGTGCGGGAGGGCCCCGGCTTCCGGCCGATCCCGTCGGAGGGGGGGAACGCCTCGTTCGCCCCGCGGAACGCCGACGAGATCGCGCTCCTGGAGTGGCTGATGGGCGAGTTCGGCCACGTGTCGTGCGAGCGGGTCCTCTCCGGTCCCGGCCTCGCGAACCTCTACCGGTTCGAGCGGAGCCGCTCGCGGGAGCCGGAGCCGCGCTGGCTGACGGAGCGGATCGCCGAGCTCGGGGACGTGGCCCCGGCCGTCACCGAGGCGGCGCTCGCCGAACGGGACCCGGCCTGCCAGAGGACCCTGGAGCGGTTCGCCTCGATCCTCGGCGGCGAGGCGGGAAACCTCGCCCTGAAGGGGCTGGCCACCGGCGGCGTCTACCTCGGGGGCGGCATCCCCCCGAAGATCCTCCCGAAGCTGCGGGACGGCTCGTTCTTCGCCGCCTTCTGCGACAAGGGACGCCTCGGCCCGCTCCTCTCGCGCATGCCCGTGAAGGTCGTCCTGGACGACCGCTGCGCCCTCCTCGGGGCCGCGCGGGTGGCTTCGTCCACCTTCCGCTAGACTCCGCCCGATCCGGCGCGCGAAGCGACGGACGGAAGGATCGAACCGATGAAGAAGAACACCCTGACGGCCGCGGCGCTCGGCCTCGCCCTCGTCGCCGCGACCCTCTCGCTCTCCGCGCAGGAGAAGGCCGCCCCCAAGGCTGCCGAGAAGAAGGCGGAAAAGCCCGCCGCCGACAAGAAGGAGTCGAAATTGACCAAGACCCCCAGCGGCCTCGAGTACGAAGACGTGAAGGTCGGCACGGGCGCGGAGCCCAAGTCCGGCCAGACCTGTTCCGTTCACTACACCGGGTGGCTCTGGGTGAACGGGGCCAAGGGGACGAAGTTCGACAGCTCCGTCGACCGCGGCCAGCCCTTCCAGTTCCCCGTCGGCCAGGGGCGCGTCATCCGTGGCTGGGACGAAGGGGTCCTGACGATGAAGATCGGCGGCAAGCGCAACCTCGTCATCCCCCCGGGCCTCGGCTACGGGGCCCAGGGCGCCGGCGGCGTCATCCCGCCGAACGCGACCCTCTTCTTCGAGGTCGAGCTCCTCGGGGTCAAGTAGGACGATTCCACGGGCCGGGACCGGATGGGCGAGCCGATGCTGCTGCTGACGCGCACGATCCACTTCAACGCCGCTCACCGGCTCTGGAACCCGGCGAAGAGCGCGGAGTGGAACCTCGCCACGTTCGGTCCCGGCGCGAACCCGGCCGGCTACGGCCACAACTACTCGCTGGAGATCGCGGTCGCGGGAAGCCCCGACCCGGCGTCGGGGATGATCGTGAACCTCACCGACCTGGACCGGGTCCTGAAGGAGGAGGTCGACCGCCCGCTCGACCACCGCCACCTGAACAACGAGGTGGCCGGGTTCGAGAGCACCGTCCCGACGGCCGAGAACCTCGCGCTCTGGATCTGGCGGCGCGTGGAGGCCCGGCTGGAGCGGGACGGGTGGCCTTGCCGGCTCTCGAACCTCGTCCTCACGGTGACGCCGGGCTTCTCGGTGGAGCTCTCCGCCCCGGCGGCCGCCGGGGCCTGACGGCAGCGTGGCCGGAGACCCGTCCGCCCGTTTCGCCGACCCGTTCGCGGCGATCGCCCGCCTGGTGGAGGCGGTCCGGAGGACGCCGCTCCCTCCGGTCCTCTTCCTCTCGGGAGACGACGAGTGGTTCGTCAGGGAAGGGGCCCGCCGGATCGCCGCCGCCTTCATGGCCGCCTTCGCCGAGGGGGAGGTGGCGACGTACGACGGCACGCGCGACGCTGCGCCGAACGCGGTGGCCGACGTGGCGACCGTGGCGCTCTTCTCGACGAATCGGCTCGTCGTCCTGGAGGCGACCGACCTCCTGCACGGCAAGAAGCTCGCGGCGGAGGACGTCGACTCGCTCCTGGACGAGGCCGCGGAGGCCGGCGGCGACGGGAAGGCGCTGGCGCGGCTGGCGAGACGGGCGCGAGTCCTGGCGGTCGCCGCCGGGGCCGGCTCCGAGACCGACGCCCGCGAGGCGGCCCGGAAGGTGACCGGGCGCGTCCGGCGGCAGGCGCGCGCCGAGCAGCTGGCCGCGTTGCTGGAGCTGGCGCCGCCGGAGCCGGAGGACCGGAGCGGCGGCGACCTCCTCCTCGGCTACCTCGCCGCGGCCCAGCCCGGGGACAACGCCCTCCTCGTCTGCGCCGTCTCGCCCGACGCGGACCATCCCGCCGCCGAGGCTCTCTCGAAGAGGGCACTCTTCGGGTCCCTCGTCGCGCCCGGCGACGACGCTCGCCGGTTCCGCCTCGCCGCGCTCGGCCTGGAGCGGGCGATGGAGCGGAACGCGGTGGTCGATGCCGACGTGTACGAGATCCTCTGCAGCCGCGGGCGCCTGTCGGCGAGGGCGTTCCTCGGGGAGCTCGACCGGCTGCTGGCGGGGGCCGCGGGCTCCCGGGTGCGGGCCGAGGACGCCGCGCGGCTCGTGTCGGACGAGAGGAAGGAATACGGGTCCGACTTCGTCGACGCCGCGGTGAAGCGGCAGTTCGTCCCGGCCCTCCGCCTCCTCGACCGCCTCATGTCGTCCGACGACTTCACGGCGTTCCGCCCCTTCGGCGGCAAGGACGACGCCGCGCCGGCCAGGAAGGGCCCGAAGGGCGAGGCCGCGTTCTTCCCCCTCCTCGGCCTGCTCGCGGGGGAGTTCCGGCGGGTCCTGGCGATGAAGGTGGTCCTGGCGCAGCTCCCGCAGGGCGGGCGGCCGGCGCGTCGCGTGGACTACCGGACGTTCGCCGATCGCCTGCTCCCGTCGCTGAAGAACCCTCCCCCGAACGCGCCTCCGGTGCCCCTCGACGGCCACCCGTTCGTCCTCCACAAGGCGTACCTCGCGTCGTTCGACTGGAGCCTCGCCGAGCTGATCGAGGCGATGAAGGGGATCGCGGCGATCGACGAGGGAGTGAAGACGGGGACGGGCGACGGACGCGAGCTGCTCGAGACGTTCCTCCTCTCCCGCGTGACGCCGCCGGGAGGGCCGGAAGGCCGGCGGATCCAGGCGTGAGGATCCTGTGGCTGGGGACGAAGCTTCCCTGGCCGCCGGCCGACGGAGGCCGGCTCCTTTCCTTCGACACGATCCGCCTCCTGTCGAGGAGCCACCGGGTCACGCTCGTCGTCCCGGACAGCGTCCCCGCGCGGGAAGCGGAACGGCGCCGGGCGGCCGGGGAGCTCGCCCCGTTCTGCGACCTCCACGTCGTCCCCGTGCCGGAGAGGCCTCGGCTCGCCTCGCTCGCCCGTTCGATCGCGGGAATCCGCCCCTTCACCATCGACCGACACCGCCACGCCGCCGTCGACGCCCACGTGGAGCGGCTCCTCCGGAACGAGGAGTACGACCTGGTCCACGCGGAACAGCTCCACTCCCTCCCGCCACCCTCCTCCCGGTGCTGGGAGAGGCCGGTGGTTCTCCGCGAGCAGAACGTGGAGTGCGACCTCTGGTACGGGGCGTCCCGCTTCGGAAGAGGCCCGCTCGCGTGGGGAATCGGAGTCGAGGCGCGGCGCCTGGAGCGGTGGGAGGCCGCGGCCGTCCGGAGGAGCGCGCTCACCGTCGCCCTGACGGAGGAGGACCGCCGCCGGCTCCTCGGGCTCTCGGGAGCGGGGGGGGAGAAGGTCGTGTCCGTCCCGGTCCCCTTCGCCGCGACCGCGGAGGCCGGCCCCGAGCCGCTGCCGGGCCGCCCGGCCGTCGTCCTGATCGGGAGCGCGGGCTGGCGGCCGAACTCCGACGGCACGAGGTGGTTCGTCGAGTCGGTCTGGCCCGAGGTGGCCCGCCTGACGCCCGGGGCCGTCCTGCACCTCTTCGGTGACGCCGGGTCCGCGGTTCCGTCGGCGGTGCTCCGCCTCCGCCCGGCACCGGCGGACGTCCGCATGGCGCTGGCGGCCGGGGCGGTCTGCGCCGTCCCGCTCCGGTTCGCCTCGGGGGTCAGGATGCGCATCCTGGACGCCTGGTCCCGGGGGATCCCGGTCGTGGCGACCTCCGTCGCGGCGGCGGGCCTGGAAGCGGTGGACGGGACCCACCTCCTCCTCGCGGACGACGCGGAGGCTTTCGCCCGGGCCTTCCGGCGGCTGGAGGACGATCCCACCCTCGGCGGCGCCCTGGCGGAGAACGCGCGAGCGCTCCTGCGGCTCCGCCACGAGCCGGAAAGGGCGGTGTCCGGCCTCGAGGCGGCCTACGCGCAGGTCGTGGGCCGCTGAGCCGTCGCCGTCCGTCGACCGGTTTTGAATTCGAGGCGCCGATCTCCTAGACTTCGCGCCCTCGGTGCTGGGAGGAGGTCCCGTGTGACTTGGTGGACAGGCAAGAGGGTGCTCGTGACGGGCGGAACGGGGTTCCTCGGATCCGTCGTGGTCGGGAAGCTCCGTCGGCGCGGCGCGGCCGAGGTCTTCGCCCCCCGATCCCGTGAGTTCGACCTGACGCGGAGGGAGGACGTCGAGCGGTGCCTCGACGCGTCCCGGCCCGACGTCGTCATCCACGCGGCCGCGAAGGTGGGGGGGATCGGCGCGAACCGGCTGCACCCCGGCTCGTTCTTCCGGGACAACGCGCTGATGGGAATCCACCTGATCGAGGCCTGCCGGCTCCGGGCCCGGCGCCATCGCCTCTCGCGGTTCGTCTGCCTCGGGACCATCTGCGCCTATCCGAAGTTCACGCCCGTCCCGTTCCGCGAGGAGGACCTGTGGAACGGCTATCCGGAGGAGACGAACGCGCCGTACGGGATCGCCAAGAAGGCCCTTCTCGTGATGCTGCAGGGGTATCGCGAGGAGTACGGGTTCTCGGGGACCTACCTCCTTCCGGTGAACCTGTACGGCCCGGGGGACAACTTCGACCCCGAGTCGAGCCACGTCATCCCCGCGATGATCCGGAAATTCGTGGAGGCGCGGGAGGCCGGACGGGACGAGGTGACTCTGTGGGGGGACGGAAGCCCGACCCGCGAGTTCCTCTACGTGGACGACGCCGCGGAGGGGATCCTGGCGGCCGCCGAGCGGTACGACGGGGCCGACCCGGTCAACCTCGGGAGCGGCGAGGAGATCTCGATCCACGATCTCGCCGAGACGGTCCGGAAGGCGGCCGGGTTCGGCGGCCGGCTCGCGTGGGACGTCTCGAAGCCCAACGGCCAGCCGCGGCGGAGGCTGGACGTCTCGAGGGGCCGCGAGCTGTTCGGGTGGAGCGCCTCCACGCCGATGGCCGAAGGGCTCCGGGAGACCGTCGCGTGGTTCGAGGCCCACAGGCCCGAGAAGGCCGCCCCCGCGGCGAACGTCCATGGCGGCTGATCGCCCCATCGCCACCCGGGGCGCCACGTTGATCGCGACCGGCTTCAACGAATACCGGTCCCGGTTCGCGGCGATCACGCGGCGGGCCCCCGTCCGTTTCGCCAGCAGGGACTGGTCCGGCGGGCGCGACGACGCCGTCGAGCGGCTGGAGCTTTACAAGAAGGTCGTCACGCCGACGCTGGTCCGCCTCGAGACGCTGGTCGGCGCCGCCATCCGCGACAGGTCGCTCTGGACCGACATGAAGGAGGCGTTCGTGGCCCGGGTCCAGGGATGGCCCGACATGGAGCTGGCCGAGACGTTCTTCAACTCGCTCTCGCGAAAGGTCTTCACGACCGTCGGGGTGGACCCGAGCGTGGAGTTCGTCGCCTCCGAGACGGGCGGCCCGGAGAGCGGCGAGGGAGCGCTCGTCCGCGAGTACCTCCCGGACGGCTCCGGGACCCTGGCGGCCGTCTTCCGGGCGATCCTCGAGGACCACCCGTTCGCCGCCCCCTGGGAGGACCTCGAGCGCGACGCGCTCAGCGCCGCCCGGGAATTCTCGAGGCGGCTCGTGGAGTCGCGGGGAACGGACGGCTTCGACGCGATCGAGATGCTGCGTCCCATCTTCTTCCGGAACAAGGGCGCCTACCTCGTCGGCAAGGTGAAGCGGGGCGACGGAGTCGTCCCTCTCGTCGTCAGCCTCCTCAACCCGGCCGGCAAGGTCGTGGTGGACGCGGTCCTGCTGGAGCCGGACGAGGTGAGCATCGTCTTCAGCTTCACGCGGTCGTACTTCCACGTGGAGACGTCGTCGCCGGCGAAGCTCGTGGGGTCCCTGAAGACGATCATGCCGAAGAAGCCCGTCTCGGAGCTCTACACGGAGATCGGCCACAACAAGCACGGGAAGACGGAGCTCTTCCGGAACTTCCTCTCCCACATGGAGGCGTCCACGGACCACTTCGTCCGGGCGCCCGGAGTCGAGGGGATGGTGATGACGGTCTTCACCCTCCCGTCCTACGACGTCGTCTTCAAGGTCATCAAGGACTCGTTCCCACCCCCCAAGGCCTCGACGCGGGCGGAAGTCCAGGCGAAGTACCGGCTGGTCTTCCGGCACGGGCGGGCGGGCCGGCTGGTCGACACGCAGGAGTTCGAGTACCTCGAGTTCCCCCTGACACGGTTCCGGCCGGAGCTCCTCGAGAGCCTCCTGAAGGTCGCCGGCGAGACCGTCAGGGTCGAGGGGGACCAGGTGGTGATCCGCCACCTCTACACCGAGCGGCGCCTGACGCCCCTCGACCTGTTCCTCAGGGAGGCCCCCGACGACGAGGCGCGAAGAGCCATCCTCGACTTCGGGGAGGCGCTCAAGGAGCTGGCGTCCACGAACGTCTTCCCAGGCGACCTCCTCCTCAAGAACTTCGGCGTCACCCGGCACGGACGGGTGGTCTTCTACGACTACGACGAGCTGTGCCTTCTCACCGACTGCCACTTCCGGGAGCTGCCGGAGGAGAGCGACGGCGGCGAGCCCTCCTTCTACGTCGGGGCGAACGACATCTTCCCCGAGGAGTTCCTGCCGTTCCTGGGCCTCAAGGGGGCGGCCCGGGAAGCCTTCCTGGGCGCCCACCGGGACCTCCTCGGGCCCGGGTTCTGGCGGGTGACGCAGGAGAGGATCCAGGCGGGGGAGCTGTTCGACATCTTCCCGTACCCGCCCGAGCGGCGGCTGGGAGGCCCGGCCCCGGCCGGCTTCCGCGTCTCTTGCCCGAGCCCGATTGACGGCGCCACCCCCTCCGAATAGACTCCGGCGGTTGTCCCGGGGTTTCGGGATCATCCTTGGGGGCCAGCGGACTTCGAGGTCGACGTGGTGTCGTCTCGTGAGCCTTCCGGTCGGCCCCTCCTCTCGGAGGTAGCGTTCGTGAAAAGGTCTACGGGCTGGCGCGTCGCCCTGACGCTCGCCGTTCTCATCGGTTCCATTGCCGCCTACTGGTGGCGCGGGCACGAGGCGCTGAAGCGGTCTCCGACCGCGCCTCCCGATCCGACGCTCTCGGACGTCCTGAAGAACGGGCTGAAGCTCGGCCTGGACCTCCGGGGCGGGATCCACCTCGTCATGCAGGTGAAGACCGGCGACGCCCTCCGGGTGGAGGCGCAGGATGCGGCCGAGCACCTGAAGGACGAGGCCCGCAAGCGCGGAGTGAACGTCGGGACGCTTCCTCCCGCCACGGCCGAGGGGTTCACGATCCAGCTGAGCGAGCAGACGGAGCCGTCCAAGCTGAAGGAGCTCTGCAAGAGCGCGCTCTCGCAGACCGACTGGCAGATCGACGAGCGCGGGCGCGAGTGGAAGGTCTCCCTCCGGACCCCGGCCAAGATGCAGATCGAGGACCAGTCGGTCCGGCAGGCGGTCGAGACGATCCGGAACCGGGTCGACGCCCTCGGCGTCACCGAACCGGTCATCCAGCGCCAGTCCACGGACCGGATCCTGGTCCAGCTCCCGGGCGTGGACGACCCGAGCCGCGTGAAGGAGATCATCGGGACGACCGGCCTCCTCTCGCTGACCCTCGTCGACGACAAGGGCGGTCCGTACGGGTCCCAGGAAGCGCTTCTCCAGGCCTACGCCGGGGCGTTCCCGGCCGAGCTCGAGATCGTCGAAGGCTTCAACGAGGACTCCGAGTCCCGCATCCGCACCCCGGTGTTCTACGGCCTCAAGCGGGCCGCGGCGGTGACGGGTCGGGACCTGAAGAACGCCCGCGTGGGGCACGACAAGTACAACCAGCCGGCCGTCGAGTTCTTCCTCAACGCCGTCGGGGCCGAGAAGTTCGGCCGGGTGACCGGGGAGAACATCGGCAAGCGGCTCGCGATCGTCCTGGACAGGCGGGTCCAGTCGGCTCCGGTCATCAACGGGAAGATCGAGTCCAACGGGATCATCGAGGGGAACTTCACGGCGGACAAGGCCGAGGCCCTCACGCTCGTCCTCCGGTCCGGGGCGCTTCCGGCGGAGATGATCGTCCTGGAGGAGCGGACCGTCGGGCCGTCCCTCGGCCTCGACTCGATCAAGCAGGGCGTCCTGGCCTCGGTCGTCGGGATGCTCCTGGTCTTCGTCGCCATGGTCGTCTACTACCGGCTGGCCGGCGTGAACGCCGTCCTGGCCCTCCTGCTCAACGCCGTCTTCCTCCTCGGGGCGATGGCGTGGATCAACGCGACCCTGACCCTGCCCGGCATCGCCGGCTTCATCCTGACGATCGGCATGGCGGTCGACTCGAACGTCCTGATCTTCGAGCGCATCCGCGAGGAGATCGACGGCGGGAAGGCCCCCCTGAACGGGGTCGACATCGGGTTCAAGAAGGCCTTCGGGACGATCATCGACACCCACGTCACGACGATCTCCGCGGCCGCGTTCCTCTTCCAGTTCGGCACCGGCCCGGTGAAGGGCTTCGCCGTGACGCTGGTGATCGGCCTCCTGGCCTCCGTCTTCACCGCGGTGTTCGTCTCGCACCTCCTCTTCGACCTCTTCTACCGGTCGCAGGAGAAGGTCGAGGCGATCTCCATCTGACGAGCGAAAAGGCAAGACCGTGCGCATCTTCCATCAGCCCAAGTTCGATTTCCTCGGCATCAAGTGGTACTGCATCACCGGCTCGATCGTCTTCACGGCGATCGGCCTCCTCTCCCTGGTCGTCAAGGGCGGGCCCAACTTCGGCGTCGACTTCACCGGGGGCGCCCAGCTGATCTACGGCTTCTCCAGCCAGCCCGACGAGAACCAGATCCGGAAGGTCGTCGAGTCGGCTCAGGTGAAGGTCGACTCGGTCCAGCGGTTCGACCGCGCCGAGAAGAACCAGGTCCTCCTCCGCGTCCCGATGGAGAAGAAAGAAGGGCGTGACCTCTCCAAGGAGGTGACGGCGGCCCTCACGAAGGCGTTCTTCCCCCAGGCCTCCGCGGGAGCGTTCGACCTGAACCTGAACGGCGCCGACGCGCTCCTGGCGAAGCTGATCGTGGACGACCCGGAGAAGCTGGCCGCCAAGCCCAACGCGGACCCGAAGGCGGACTACGGCCGCATCGCCCAGTCGATCATCGACGCGCGGTCCCGCATGGGCCTGTTCAAGACCGTCGACGACGCCGCGAAGGTGCAGGGGATCGCCCCCGTGACCGGGGCGTGGCTGAAGGAGAAGGCCGTGGCCGGCCCCTTCACCCTCCTGTCGGCCGAGAACGTCGGGCCGCAGGTCGGGAAGGACCTCCGCGAGAAGGGGGCCCTGGCGGTCTTCGCCTCGTGGGCCGCGATGCTCGCCTACATCGGGCTCCGCTTCCGGTCGGTCTCGTTCGGTACGGCGGCGGTCGTGGCGCTGGTCCACGACACGCTCTTCACGCTGGGGCTCTGCTCGATCCTGAACACGGAGATCTCGCTGACCGTCGTGGCCGCGTTCCTGACCTTGATCGGCTACTCGGTCAACGACACGGTCGTCGTCTACGACCGGATCCGGGAGAACCTGCAAAAGAGCCGCCGCGAGCCTCTGCCGTCGGTCGTGAACCGCTCCATCAACGAGACGCTCTCCCGGACGATCCTGACGTCTGGCCTCACCTTCCTCGTCTGCATCGCGCTCTTCTTCCTCGGCGGGGAGGTGCTCCGCGGCTTCTCGTTCGTCATGATCGTCGGGATCATCGTCGGGACGTACTCGTCGGTCTTCATCGCGGCCCCGCTCGTCATCGTCTGGGAAGAGTGGAAGTCGAAGAAGGCCGGCCAGAACGCGGCCCCCGCCGCGGCCTCCAGCCCGAAGGGGAAGCCGGCCAAGGCGAAGTAGGCCCGCCGAGGAAACGCCCCGGAGACCTTCTCAGGCCCGCCTTCCGGCGGGCCTGACCGCGTTCTGGGGCCTCGGCGACCCGGCCCGGCGGCGGCGGCCGGCCGGGGTCCGGAGGACGGGCCGGGCTGCGACGCCTCCTCTCGTGTGGGATAGTTGACGCTTGGACGCAGGAATCGCGATCGACGACGAGGACGTGAGGCGCACCCTGCGCGCGTGGATCGAGGCCAGCATCCCGCCCCTTCACGGCTGGGCCACCGTGGAGAAGGGGCTCGCGCTGGCGGAGCTCGTGTACGCGACGCGCGCCGAGTCCTCCGTCGAGATCGGGGTGTTCGGGGGCCGCGGGACGATCTCCATGGCGCTCGGCCACCGGGCGGCCGGCCGGGGCGTGGTCACGGCCATCGACCCGTGGGAAGCCGGAGCGGCGCTCGAGGGGGAGAACTCTCCCGAGAACGACGAGTGGTGGCAGAAGATCGACTACGAGGAGATCTTCCAGCATTTCGTCGGCGCCCTCGAGGCGTGCGGCCTGTCCGGGCAGTGCCGGATCCTCCGGAAGCGCTCCCACGATGCCGTGACGCTCTTCGAGGACGAAAGCATTTCCGTGCTCCACCAGGACGGCAACCACTCGGAGAAGGTCTCTTGCGCCGAAGTGCAGTCGTGGGGCCCGAAGGTCGGCCCTGGCGGGTACTGGGTCGCCGACGACACCGACTGGCCGACCACCCGGCGCGCCCAGGAGATGCTCCTGGAAAGGGGATTCCGGGTGATCGAGGACCGCGGCGCCTGGCGCGTCTACCAGAAGCCGTGACGATGGTCGGGGCGTTCGGGGCCTGGATCGGGGACCGCATCTCGCGCCTTCGGGCGGAGCGTCGGAAACGGGCGCCGCTCTCCTCGTGGGACACCGGCCTCAGCGTCGTCTACGTCACCCGTCGCGCCGAGCCGCGCTTCGACTGGTTCGCCGATAGCCTGGCTTCCCAGCTAGGCGGAGAGGAGAGCCTCGAGGTCGTCTTCGTGGACGGGTTTCACTCCGCCGGGAGGTCGGCGGCCCTCGCAGGGATCGTGCGTGGCCGCTTTCCCTACCGGCACGTCCCCCCCAAGCCCTCCCCGTTGAGCGGCCCCTACAGGCTGACGGCGCGGGAATATTTCGCGGCTGCGAGCGCGCGCAACACGGGGATCGTCTACGCCCGGCACCCGTACGTCGTCTTCGTCGACGACGTATCGGTCCTCCTCCCGGGCTGGTGGAAGGAGGTTCGCCGGGCTGCGAGGCTCCGGTACGTGGTTGCCGGCGCCTACCAGAAACACTTCGAGATGACCGTGGAGGACGGCCTCCTCGTCGCGAGCCGGTCGGAGCCAGCCGGGATCGACTCGCGCTGGGCCCTGGGCGATTCCGGGGGCCTGGTTCCCATCCCGGGCGGCCAGCTGTACGGCTCGAGCGTCGGGGTGCCGCGGGACGCCCTCCTCGCCGTCAACGGCTTCGACGAGCTCTGCGACTCGGCCGGGGGCGAGGACTACCAGCTCGGAGTGCGACTGGAGTGGGCCGGGGAAGCGATCTACTACAGCCGCGCGATGCTGACGGTCGAGAGCGAGGAGCTTCACCGGCAGGGCGCCGCTCTCGGTGGCATCGATCGCACGCTGGACGAGGCCGCCTACATGAGCTTGCTCAGGACGTTCGGGGTGGGGCGCCGCACGACTGACGGCCCGCGCGAGATGGGCTTCATGGTCCTCGACATCCTCTACGGGACGCATTCGGTCCGGTCCCTGGGCAACTCCTACTCCCTCGCGGAGCTCCGGGAGGAGGATCTTCCCGGTCTCGTCGAAAGGTTCCCCCGCCGCCACTGGTTCACGGGCGAGGCCCTCTCCGACCTATGAGGCCGCAGGCCCTCCACCGGCGGATCGTCTCGCGAGGGGACCTGCCGGGAAGCGACGGCGGGATCTACAACCCCGCGGCGGTCCCGGCTGGCTCCGCGATCCTCCTGCTGTGTCGCCGGGAGATCGACTACCGATTCACCGCCCGGGTCCACCCGGAGGCGATCCTCGTCGATCCCGACTCCTTCGCCGTCCTGCGTCACTGGACGCTCCAGAAACGGGGCTTCCCCCGGTCTTCCCGCGTGGAGGACTTCCGGCTCCTCGCGCACCGGGACGAGCTCCTCGTCGTCCACACCCTCGTCACGGAGGACCGGATCAAGCCCGTGATCTCCCGCGTCTCGGGCAGGCGGCTGGAGCTGTTCGACGAGCTCGAGCTCCCCGTGGCGATCGACCGCGTGGAGAAGAACTGGGTCCTCTTCGAGCGGGGAGGGACGATCCACTGCCTCTACCGGCTCGACCCCCTCACGATCTTCGCCAGGAAGCGGCGCGGATCGTGGACTCTCGTCCGGCGGGAGCCGAGCGGCTGGTCGGGCGAGCTCGAAGGCGGGCTGAGCAACTCCACCAACCTCATCCCGTTCATGGACGGATTCCTGGGCTTCTGGCACACGCGGCTCCACGGACGGTACGTCCAGGGCGCCTTCCTCCTCGACGCCGACCTGCGGCTCCGGTTTCGGACGGGCGTGCTGCTCGACGGCGCCGACGTCCGAGAGGGGTTCAAGCCGGGCGTTCTCTACGTCAGCGCCCTCGTCGAGCATCGGGGGACGATCCTCGCGTTCTACGGCGAGGGAGACGCCCACACGAGCGTCGCGATCTTCGACGCCCGGGAGCTCGAGGACGAGCTCCGGCGTTCCCCGTCGGCGGGCGAAGGCCCTGCGCCGGACGGCGGGTTCCGGTCCTGGTGCCCTGTCTGCGACCTGCGCTAGGCGGTCGGCCCGGACGGTCTCCGGCCGGAGCGACCGCGGCTACCTTCCGGCGTCGCCCCCCCGCCCGCCGGGCCTCCTCGGCATTCCCGCGATCAGCGCGCGGGCGGCCCCGTCCGCCTCTCCCCGAGCCCCCTTGAGAGCCTCTGCCCGTATCGCGGCGAGACGGAGCGTCCGGGAAGCGAGGTCGAGGCGCTGCCGGCCCGCCAGGGCGAAGCTGAGGAGCTCGAGGAGGGCTTCCCCGGCCGACAGCTTCGTCGGATTCCACGCCGCCCCGGGACGGTGCCTGAGGACGGCGATCCTTCCCACCGGGAGGGGGCGCGCGGGCACTCGTGCCCCGAGGGACTCGTGGCCGACGCGCAGGAAGCCGTCCCTCCGGAGCACGATGGGGCGGGCGTAGGGGTGGGCCCGGCCCTGTTCGTCGATCACGGCGAACTCGTCCGAGAGGTACTCGGCGCCGGCACGCAGCAGAGCCGCGACGAGCTCGCTCTTGCCGCTGCCCGACCGTCCGGGCAGGAGGATGGCCTGGCCGTTCCACGCGACCGCCCCCGCGTGCACGAAGACGAGCCCCTCGGCGCGGCATGCGAGGAACCGCTCCACGTCGTCGACGACGAGGTCCGCGGCGACGGCGGCGGTGGGCGCGTTCAGCACGAGGCGGGCGCCCCGGCGGACGGCCATTCCCGGACGGGCGCCGTCATCGTCCCTCACGGCGTAGCGCCGGTCCGCCGGGGCCGCCGGAGACAGCGCCTCCACCGGCGGCAGCCGGGCGGAGAGGAGCGGCCAGAACGAGGCGTCGGGCGCGTCGACCCTCAACGCGACACCGAAGAGCCGGAACGTGGTCCGCTCGGGCAAGGCCGCGTCAGGCCGCCCGCCAGCGAAGGCGGGAGCGGATCTTCTTCAGGAGCGCGAGGGGGAGCTCTCTCTCCTGGTGCAGGCCCCACATCTCCCGCAGGTACGTCGGGAACGCCCGGATCCGCTCTCCGAGGGGAAGGGCTTTCAGCTCCCCGGACGAGGCGCGCCAGTGGAGGAAGACCCCTCGGAGCAGCGACGGCCGCCGCATTCGCGAAGCGACCTCCAGGCGGCGGCGCCACCCGCGGGAATGCCGCCGGAGGTTCGCCAGGACCTCGGTCGGCACGGCGGCGCCGAACTCCGACCCCAGGAAATTCAGCGCAAGCAGGAGGGGGAGGCAGAGGTCCCGGGCGCGCGCCTCGGAGACGAGAACGTCCCAGTCGAGGGCCGCGGGCTCGCGCCGGAGGAGGAGGACGGCGTCGGCGACCCAGTGTACGGGGGGGACGGGGCTCCATCGAAGGCCGTGCACGCACACGGACAGGAGATGGTCGGCCGGCGACAGGGTCCAGGCCCTCACGTCGCCCGAGACGAAGGGGACGCTCCGGGCGAGAAAGCCCGCGTCGGCCCCTCCGGCACACGACTCCATCAGTGCGTGCCGGTGAAGGTCGACCTCCATCGGCGCCGGACCCGCGAAAGCTTGGCCGTGAAGATGGAGCATCCGGGACGCGGGCTCTCGCGCCACCGCTCGCCACCCCTCGGCCTCGAGGCAGCCCACGGCGGCGCCGAATTCTCCCTCGGGGACGAGAAGGTCGACGTCCCCCATGGGCCGCAGCGCCCGGTGGGGATAGACGAGCGCGGCGAGGGCGAGGCCTTTGATCACGACCACCCGGCTGACGACCCGCGACAGCGAACCGATCAGCGATGCGGCCGCATCGGCGATCCCCTCCTGCTGGACCCAGGCTTCCTCCACGGTCCCGGGCCTTCCCGTCGCGGTGCCCGCCGCCAGGATCCCCAGCCTCCTGAGGTTCCACTCTGCCAGCGGAAGGAGGCGGCGCGCCGGACCCGAGGGGGGGCTCCCCCCGGCCAGCAACCACCGGTCCCAGGCGTTGCCGGCTCCTTCGCCCTCGAACAGGCCGGCCCGCAGGAGGTCGAGATCCGAGCCGCCTGGCCGGGTTCCCCGCGGCTCCGATATACTGGCCACGTTCGAGCGAATGAGACCCGCTCCATCGTGCGGGAACACGGAGGACGGCATGACCGTATCGTACCCGAGGGCCCGCCGCGTCGGTCTGAGGACCGAGACGCTCCTCGACGAGTTGCTCGTCTACGACCTCGCCAAGAAGAAGGCTCACTGCCTCAACGCGACGGCGGCGTGCGTCTACCAGCTCGCGGACGGAACGCGTTCGACGAAGGTCCTCGCCAAGGAGCTCTCGGAGCGCTTCGGAACCCCGGCTGGCGAGGACCTCGTCTGGTACTGCCTGGACGAGCTCGGGCGCCAGGGACTCCTGGAGTCGGGCCAGGCGGAGACGTCGAAGGTGGTGGTCCCGTCGCGCCGCCACCTGCTGACCCGCCTCGGAATCGCGGCCGCCGTTCTCCCGGTCGTCCTCTCCGTGGCGCTGCCTCGTCCGGCGTCGGCTCAGCTGCGGAGCCCCGGGCCGACGGGCACTCCCATCCCCGACTAGGCGGCCACGCCTCTCCACGGTCGCCATTTCATGACCCGGGAATCGCGCGCCTCGAGGGAACCGTCCCCGCCGCCCAGGGTCTGCCTCTGCATGATCGTCCGGAACGAGAAGCGAGTCCTCCGGCGCTGCCTCGACGCGGCCGGGCCGATCGTCGACGCGGTCAGCCTCTGCGACACCGGGTCGGACGACGGGACGCCGGAGATCGCGACCGCGTGGCTCGCCGAACGGTCCGTTCCGGGGCGCGTTCACCGCCACGTCTTCCGCAACTTCGGCCGCAACCGGACCCTCGCGGCCGAAGCGGCCCGCCGGACGATGCTCGGCCTCGGCTGGGACCTCGAGACGAGCTACCTCCTCTTCCTGGACGCCGACATGGTCCTCGAGATCGCGCCGTCGTTCCGGGCGAAGTCGCTCGGGGCGGACGTCTACCGCGTCTTCCAGCGGAACGGCCGGTATCTCTACCCGAACGTCCGCCTGGTCCGCGCGAGCCTTCTCGGGCGTTTCCTGGGGGCCACCCACGAGTTCTTCCAGCCTCCACCGGGGACGCGGCAGCGGACTCTCGAGACGCTCTCCATCGACGACCGGTCGGACGGGGGGTTTCGCGCCCAGAAGCTCGAGAGGGACCGCAGGCTCCTCCTGGCGGAACTCCGCGCGAGGCCGCGGGACACGCGGGCCATGTTCTATCTCGCGCAGACCTTTCGGGACCGGCTGGAATGGGACGACGCCCTCCGCTGGTATCGAAAGCGCATCGGAGCCGCGGTAGGGGCCGAAGAGGTCTGGTACTCCCACTACGCGAGCGGTCTCATCCAGCTGCGAAGGGGAGACACCCGGGCCGCGGTCTCGAGCCTCCACCGGGCGATCCGTCTCGATCCCTCGCGAGCCGAGCCCTACTACTACCTGGCCGGCTACCTGGCCGCCCGCGGGCGCTTCCTCTTCGCGGCGCGACTCGCCCGGCGCGGGGCAGCGCTCCCGATGCCCCGGAACCGCTCTCTGTTCCTGGAACCTGACGTCTACCGGTGGGGGCTTCTCTCCGAGTTCGCCCGGCTGGCCTACTTCACGCGGCTCCGCGACGCGGGGCTCGAGGTAAACGAACGGCTGGTCCTGGGCGCCGGCACTCCCGCCGACGCGGTGGAGCGGGCGAAGGGAAACGCCGTCCTGTATGCGCGGCCCCTGCCCGACGCCACCTACCTCGAGCTCACGCCCAAGCTGCCCGCCGGCTACCTCGCCTGCAACCCCAGCATCCTCAGGACGACGAGCGGGTACCTCGTGAACTGCCGCGCCGTCAGCTACCGGCTCGACGAGTCCCAGCGCTATCACTCCCGGAGGCCGGACGGTGCGCTCCGGACCCGCAACTTCCTCCTCCGGACGGACCGTTCGCTCCGTTCCCTCGAGCAGCAAGAGCTCCGCTGCCGCGAGCGGCCGTTGCGCCCCAGCCACGTTCGGGGGCTCGAGGACTGCCGGATCTTCCGGCTGGGCGGGTCCCTCGCCGCCACGTGCACGACGGCCGAGCTCCACCCGGCGGGCCCGGCGCGCATGTCGCTGGTCCGGTTCGACCGCGACCTCGGGCTCGTCCGGCACCTGCCCCTCACCGGCTACCGGGACGCCCTCCCCCAGAAGAACTGGCTTCCTTTCGTGGAACCGGCCACCGGCGACCTCCAGGCGGTTTACGGCCTTGCGCCGTTCGTCACGCTTCGGATCGACCCCGCGAGCGGCGTGTGCGAGCCCACGAGGGAACGAGCCGAGCCCAGGCCCTTCGGGGACTTTCGCGGTTCCGCCGGGCCCGTCGACCTGCCCCGGCCGCTCGGCGGCGGCCGACTGCTGCTCGTCCACGAGGTGGCGTTCCACGGCATCCGCTATTACCTGCACCGCTTCCTGCTGCTGGATCGGGGCTGGCGGGTCACTCGCGTGTCACGCCCGTTCTTCTTCCACCACCGGGGGATCGAGTTCGCGAGCGGCGCCTGCGTCGCCCACGGAGGGAGGGACCTCCTCGTGACGCTCGGCGTCGAGGACCGGGAGGCCTGGATCTGTCGCGTCTCCCTCCGCTCCGTCCTCGCCTCCCTGCGCCCGCTCCCCGACGCTGAAGAATTCCCAGGGAGCGGAGAGGTAGCGGCGGGCGGAGCCCGACGCGCAGGGGAACCGGAGGGGTTCCCCTGATCAATATTGGCTGCCCTCGGTAGAGGCGCGAAGCGACTCGCCCTCGGCAGAGGCGCGAAGCGACTCGCCCTCGGCGAGGCGCGTAGCGTCTCGCTCCGACCCGAAGACCCCTTCCCACTTCGCCACGACCACCGCCGCCACGCAGTTGCCGGCGAGGTTGATCGAGGTACGGGCCATGTCCATCAGCTCGTCGACGGCGAGGATCATCGCGACTCCCGCCTCGCCCGGCAGGTTGAACGCCGCGCAGCCGGACACGATGATGACGAGCGAGGCCCTGGGCACCGCGGCCACCCCCTTCGTCGTGAGCATGAAGGTGAGCATCATCAGGACCTGCTCGGTCCAGGTCATGTGCCGTCCGGCCGCCTGCGCGATCGTGAGCGAGGCGAGCGCGATGTAGAGCGTGGAGCCGTCCAGGTTGAAGCTGTAGCCGGCCGGGAGGACGAAGCCGGCCACGCTCTTCGGGACTCCGAACTCCACGATCCGCTCGAGGGCGCGCGGGAGGGCCGCCTCGGAGGACGCGGTCGAGAAGGCGATCATGAAGGGCTCCCGGATCGCCCGGAAGAACTTGAGGACCGGGACCTTCGCCAGCTTCAGGGCGGGGACCATCACGATCAGGACGAAGATGACCAGGGAGAGGTAGAGCGACCCGACGAGCTTCACGTAGCTCCGGAGGACCCCGAGGCCGTGGTGGGACACGGCGCCCGCCATCGCGCCGAAGACGCCGAGCGGGGTCAGCGCCATCACGTAGTCGGTCAGCTTGAACAGGACCGCGACGGCCGACTCGAAGAAGGCGACGAACGGCTCGGACCGCTTCCCGACGTGGGCCGCAGCGATTCCGAGGAGGGTGGCGAAGATGACGATCTGGAGGATGTCCTGCCTCGCCATCGCGTCGATGACGTTCGAGGGGAAGAGGTGGAGGAGGGTCTCCACGAGCGTCTTCGGCTTCGCGAGGTTGGCCTCGCCGGTCATCGGGAGCTTCAGGTCGAGGCCGGGCTTGACGACGTTGGCCATCACGAGGCCGATGACGAGGGCGATCGTGGTGGCGACCTCGAAGTAGACGAGGGCCTTCACGCCCATCCTTCCCACGGCCTTGATGTCGCCCGTCTTGCCGATGCCGAGGACGATGGTCGCGAAGATCAGCGGGACCACCAGCATCTTGATGAGGCTGATGAACGCCTTCGAGAGGAAACGGAACGTCTCGTAGGCCGCCGGGTACTGTTCCGCGGGGAGGCGGTCGCCGAGGACGACGCCGAGCACCAGCGCGTACATGATCAACGCCGTCCCCGACAGGAACGCGGAGCGGCCGCGCGGAGCGGCCGCGGGCGGGGCGCCGCCGGTCATGCGGGGGGCTGCGGGGCCGGTTTCTCGCGCCAGGTCTTCCAGGCCTCCCACGCGATGGGGAGGACCGAGACGACGATGATCGCGAGGATCACGACGGAAAAGTTCCGCTTGACGACCGGGATGTTCCCGAAGAAGTAGCCGGAGAAGACGAACAGCCCGACCCAGAGGACACCGCCGATGACGTTGTAGGCCAGGAAGACCGGGTAGCTCATCGACCCGACTCCCGCCACGAAGGGCGCGAACGTCCGGACGATCGGGACGAAGCGGGCCAGGATGATCGTCGACCGGCCGTACTTCTCGTAGAACGTGTGGGTCTTCTGGAGGTGCTCCCTCTTGAGGAACCGGACGTGGCCGCTGAAGGCCCGCGGCCCGATCCGGCTCCCGATCCAGTAGTTCAGGGAGTCGCCGAGGATCGCGGCGGCGGCCAGGAGGAGGAAGACCGTGAAGAGGTTCAGGGAGCCGAGCGCGGCGAACGTCCCCGCAGCGAAGAGAAGGGAGTCGCCGGGGAGGAACGGCGTGACGACCAGCCCCGTCTCGCAGAAGACGATCAGGAAGAGGATCGCGTTCGTCCAGGCCCCGTAGTCGCGAAGGACGTCGGCCAGGTGCTTGTCCAGGTGGAGGAAGATGTCGACGAACTGCTTGAGAAGGTCCATGCGGCTCCTAGAGGGCAGGAGATTAGCAGGGCCGGAGGCGGTCCGGAGGGCGGTTCGAGAGGTTCCGAGGATAATGGATCGATGCTGCGGTTCGAGGACATCCTCGACCAGGTGGAGAGCTACCTTCCCAAGGTGGACGAGGGGCTGCTCCGGAAGGCGTACGTCTTCTCGGCGCACGCCCACCGGAACCAGCTCCGGTCCTCGGGCGAGCCGTACCTGATCCACCCCCTCAACGTGGCGATGATCCTCGCCAGGATGAAGCTGGACGAGACCTCCATCGCGACGGGCCTCCTCCACGACGTCCTGGAGGACTCCGACACGACGAAGGAGCGGCTGGCGGAGCTGTTCGGGCCGGAGGTGGCGCACCTCGTGGACGGCGTCACGAAGATCGGGAGGTACGCGTTCACCTCCCGGGAGGCGCAGCAGGCCGAGACGTTCCGGAAGATGCTCCTGGCGATGACGGACGACGTGCGCGTCATCCTGGTGAAGCTCGCGGACCGCCTCCACAACATGCAGACCCTGAAGTTCCTCGCCGAGCCGAAGCAGCGCGCGGTCGCCGCCGAGACGCTCGAGATCTACGCCCCGCTCGCGAACCGGCTGGGGATGGGGAAGATGAAGGGAGAGCTGGAGGACCTGGCGTTCGGCTACCTCTACCCGGAGGAGTTCTCGGTCCTCACGGCCGCGGTGGACGAACGGATCCGGGCTTCGGCGGCGTCGGTCGAGCGGCTGCGCCGCATGCTCCTGGAGCAGACCGAGCGGGCGGGGGTCCGGGCCGAGGTGACGGGCCGGGTGAAGAGGTACTGGTCGATCCGGCAGAAGCTGATCCGGCAGGCGATCCCGCTGGACCAGCTCTACGACATCCTCGCGTTCCGGATCCTGGTCGACTCGATGAAGGACTGCTACGCGGTCCTGGGCATCGTGCACCAGGCCTGGCGGCCGGTCCCGGGACGGATCAAGGACTACATCGCGATGCCCAAGCAGAACTTCTACCAGGCGCTCCACACGACGGTCGTCCCGGAAGGGACTCCGCCGTTCGAGATCCAGATCCGGACGAAGGAGATGGACTCGGTCGCCGAGAACGGGATCGCGGCGCACTGGAAGTACAAGGAAGGGCGGCTCGACCCGAGGGCCGACGAGGCCCGGATCGCGCTCCTCCGGCAGATCGTCGAGACCACGCGCGAGGTCTCCGACCCGCGCGAGTTCCTCTCGTCCCTGAAGATCGACCTCTACCCGGACGAGGTCTACATCTTCTCGCCCAAGGGGGCGGTGTTCGCGTTCCCGCGGGGGGCCACCCCGGTCGACTTCGCCTACCGGGTCCACACCGACGTCGGCCACCGCTGCACGGGAGCGCGGGTGAACGGGCGCCTCGTCCCGCTGAAGACGCTGCTCCGGAACGGCGACATCGTCGAGATCATGACGGCGCCGGTCGCGCAGCCTTCCCGGGACTGGCTGACCTTCGTCGTGACGTCCCGCGCGAAGAACAAGATCCGGGCGTTCATCCAGGCGGCCGAGAAGGAGAAGTCGATCGAGATCGGCCGTCGGCTCCTGGAGAAGGAGCTGCGGAAGTTCCAGAAGCGCCTCCCGAAGCTCCTGGAGGCGCGGGCGTTCGACCCCTTCCTGCAGGAATTCGGGGTGGCCAAGGCGGAGGACCTGCTCGCCGACATCGGCTTCGGGAAGACCTCCCCGAAGCTGGTGGTGGCGAGGGTCTTCCCGCCGGCGGCAGACGGGACGACCGGGGAGGCGGCCGACAAGGGGCCCTCCCCGCTGCAGAAGGCGGTCCGCAAGATCCTGCCGTTCCGGTCGGCGGGGATCCGGGTCACGGGCGAGCACGACCTGATGGCGACGCTCGCGACCTGCTGCCGGCCGGTCCCGGGAGACGAGATCACCGGCTACGTGACGCGGGGGCGGGGCGTGTCGGTCCACTCGACCGCCTGCCCGAACGTCAAGAACCTGCTGTTCGACCCGAGCCGGGAGATCGAGGTCGAGTGGGAGCGCGCCGACGACGCGTCCTTCACGGTCGAGCTGGAGATCCGGACGGAGGACCGGCCGGGCCTCCTCGCCAAGATCACGCAGGTCATCTCCGCGGCGAACTCGAACATCCAGTCGATCCAGGCGAGGACGCTTCCCGACGGGACCGCCACGATCGACAGCTACGTGACGACTCCCGACCGGAAGCACCTGGACAAGCTCCTGGTGACGCTCCGCAGCCTTCCCGGCGTCAACCAGGTCCGCCGGAAATTCAACAGCTCCCGCCCGGTCACGGCCTGAGCCCACAGGCGGGGCAGGGCGGATTTCGGGGAGAGTCTCGCCGGAAGGCGGCCCGGGGCCCCGGGCCCGGGTCCCCCGTAGGGACTTCTGCCCCTACCGGACGACCTTCGTCACCTTCCCCGAGCGGATGCAGCGAGTGCAGACCTTCATCCGCCTGGAGCCACCGGGGGTGGCGGCGCGGACGGGCCTCAGGTTCGGCTTGAACTGCCGGAGGGAGACATTGTTGGCGTGACTGACCTTCCGACCGGCAACCGGGGACTTTCCGCAAACCGCGCAACACTGGGCCATGGTCTCGTCTTCCTTCTTTTCCCTTTTGGGATCTCCGACCCTCGGAGCCGGGTGGGCCAGATTCGACCCTTCCCGAACCCTGACTTATAACCCCTTATTTGATTCAATGCAAGGGATTTCTGGGTCATTTTCTGATCCTTGACACCAGGTGGGGTGAGAGCGCGAAAATGACGTATCAGTCCAGGCTGGATTCGATTGCCTCGACGTATGCCCTGCGGTTCCGAAGCGTAAGGGAGGGAGACCGTACCGTGTTGTTCCGCAAGCCAAAGAATCTGGTCGGTCTCGACATCGGCTCCTCTGCCGTGAAGCTCGTGGAGCTGAAGGAGTCGAAGGATGGGCGCTACCAGCTCGTGAAGGCGGGAATGGAGAGTCTCTCTCCAGAAGCCATCGTCGACGGAGCCATCATGGACTCCTCGCTCGTGGTCGAGACGATCGTCCGGCTGCTGGCGTCCACGGGGGTCAAGAACCAGAACATGGCGGTGGCGGTCTCGGGTCACTCGGTCATCGTCAAGCAGATCCAGCTTCCGACGATGCCGGAGGACGAGCTGGCCGAGTCGATCCGCTGGGAGGCGGAGCAGTACGTCCCGTTCGACATCAACGACGTCTACCTCGACTACGTCGTCCTGGACCCGGGCTCGGCCGGCGACACGATGAAGGTCCTCCTCGTGGCCGCCAAGAAGGAGAAGGTCGACGACTTCAAGAACGTGGTGACGCAGGCAGGCCGGGTGCCGGCGCTGGTCGACTACGACGCCTTCGCGCTGCAGAACTGCTACGAGGTCAACTACGGCGTCGACGCGACCCGCGTCATCGCGCTCGTGAACATCGGCGCGTCGGTGATGAACGTGAACATCCTGGCGCAGGGCCAGACGGTCTTCTGGCGCGACATCACCTTCGGAGGAAACCAGTTCACGGAGTCCCTCCAGAAGGCGTTCTCCCTGAACTTCGAGCAGGCCGAGGCGCTCAAGAAGGGGGAGCCGGTCGCCGGCCAGACGCGGCAGTCGATCGAGCCAGTCCTCCGGGGAGTGTCGGAGGACGCGGCGGCGGAGCTGCAGAAGACCCTCGATTTCTTCCAGGCGACGTCGGGGGCCGACAAGGTCGACTCCGTCATGATCGCGGGCGGGGGGGCGAAGGTCGACCGGCTGGACGAGGTGCTGCGGGACAAGTTCGGTATCTCCGTCGAGATCATGAATCCCTTCCGCTCGATCCCGGCGCTGGATCGCGCCGCCGACCCCAACTGGCTCGGGGACGTCTCCCCGGCGCTTGCCGTGGCCGTGGGGCTGGGCCTCCGGAAGACCGGCGAGTAGGAGGCGCGCGATGATCAAGATCAACCTCCTCCCCGACACCAAGCCGACCAAGAAGAGGAAGGCGGCGGCGGCATTCGGCGGCGCCGGCCGCCTGAACCTCATGCTCGTGGCCGGCGGGGTGGCCGTCGGGCTCCTGGTCATCCTCGTCCACTACCTGATCCTCGCCTCGCAGATCAAGGACCTCGACGAGAAGATCCGGAAGGACCAGCTCGAGGTCGCCCGGCTGGAGTCGATCCTTCGCGAGGTGAAGGACTTCGAGGACAAGAAGTCCCGCCTCCAGAAGAAGGTCGACCTGATCAACCAGCTGAAGCAGAACCAGAAGGGGCCGGTCCGTCTGATGGACGAAGTCTCGAATGCGCTGCCCGACCTCGTCTGGATCGAGAGCATGGAGTACAGGGGCAACACGATCAACATCGGCGGCAAGGCGTTCAACCCGCCGGCGGTCTCGAATTTCATCACCAACCTCAAGAAGATCCCGTCGTTCCAGGAGCCGGTGCTCCTGGACCTGAGGGCGACCGCCGCCGGTAGCGCGCAGCTCTACAGCTACCGGCTCACCTTCGTCTTCACGAACCTCGACCGAACCCAGGGTGAGCCCTCGTCGCCGCCGCCTCCTCCGGCGGCCGGGAGCGCGCCCGCTGCCCCGGCACCTCCGAAGGCCGAGCTCGTCCGTCCGGCTGTGGCTGCCGTGCCGGCCGCGGCCGGGATGTGAGGGAGGAGCGACCGTGGCGCTCGACCTGAAACAGCTCGAATCGAAGCCCTGGTACTGGGGACTCGGCATCGGCCTCGGGATCGCCGTGGTCCTCTACCTCGCCGTGACCTTCTACGTGCCGCCGAACTTCAACGAGATGCGGGACACGATCGGCCGCAAGAAGAGCGAGATCGCCGCGCTGGAGGAGAAGATCAACCAGGGCAGGGCCGCGGAACGCCGGCTGCCCCAGCTCCGTGAGGAGGTCCGCCGGATCGAGCTGGACCTGCAGCGCCTCCTCCAGATCCTGCCGACCCGCCGCAACGTCGAGGAGCTGATCAAGAAGGTCGAGGCGCTGACCCGGCAGGGCGACTTCTTCTTCAAGAGCTTCGTCCCGAAGCCCTACGTCAACAAGGACTTCTACGCGGAGTGGCCGATCGACATCACGTTCGACGGGACCTACCACAACCTCGCCCTCTTCTTCGACAAGCTCGCCCGTTTCTCCCGGATCATCAACGTCGAGGATCTCGTGATGACCGGAACCTCGGACACGTCGGGCGGGCGGACGCTGTCGGCCGCCTTCACGGCCAAGACGTTCATCTACCTCGGCGACAAGGAAGAGGGCGCCGACGCTAAGAAGGGGCCGCAGGACAAGCCGGGGGCGAAGCCGGCCGGTCCCAAGCCGGCGGGAGGTTGAGCAGGATGCGTGCTCTGAAAGGCAAGAGTCTCGGGACGTCCCTCGAGGTCGTCGCGACGCTCGTCATGCTGGCAACGCTGGCCCTGGCTCCGGTCCTCGCCGCTCCGGCCGCGGGCGCTCCGCCGCCGGCCCCGGCTCCTGTGCCCGACCCCGTGGCGGCCAAGGACGCCCAGGCCGCTCCGGCCGACCCCGATCTGGCGCCCTCGGTCTACACCTACGAGGTCCGCGGCCGGCGCGACCCTTTCCGCTCCCTCCTGATCCGGAAGCAGGTCGAGCGGTCCGGCATCGCAGGGCCGGCGGGAATGACGGTCGACGAGCTCGAGCTGCAGGGCACGATCAAGACGAAGGCCGGCTGGATCGCCATGATGCGGGGATCGGACAACCGCTCGTATCTTCTGAAGAAGGGCTCGGTGCTCTTCGACGGCGAGGTGACCGACATCTCGTCGACCGAGGTCAGCTTCCGCCAGAACGTGAACGACCCCGCGAGTCCCAAGCCGTTCCGGGACGTGGTGAAGTCGCTCGCGTTGCAGCAGAAACAATGAGCGCCGAGACCCCGATGACTACGATCAACTTGGGGAGGAACCATGCTCTCTAAAGGAAGGGTCACCGCACCCGCCCTCGCGACGCTCGCTCTCGCGGCGTCCCTGGTCGTGACCGGTTGTGCCTCTCGGAGCGGAACGGGCGTCTCCACCGCCGGCCACGGGCCCGGCCCTGCCGGCCCGACCGTCGAGCTGACAGGAGCGACCCTGGTGTCCGACGGAGACGCGCCGCGCCTCCTCCTTTCGGGCTCGGCTCCGCTCACGCCGACCGTCTTCTCCCGCGACGAAGGGAAACGCGTGGTCGTGGACCTCTCCGACACCGTGGTGGCCGCCGGATTGGAGCCTCCGCGGCCCGCGCGCGGGACGACCGGCGTGATCTCCAAGGTGACGATGAGCTCGTTCTCCGAGCTCGGGAAGCCTCACGTCCTGTTCGAGTTCGTGGGAACGCAGCCGTTCTCGCCCCGGGTCGAGGCCGGGGTCAGCTCCTCCGGAGCGCTGGCCGTGGTCTTCGAGCCGAAGGCCCGGCCCGCGCCGGAGCCGACCGTTCTCGCCGCGTCGTCCTCCGTTCCGAAGCCGCAGCCGGTCCAGCCCGCCCTCGAGCCTTCGGTGAGCGTCCCGCCCGCCTCGGGCGACGCGGGAACGGTCGGAACGGCGTCCCTGCCACCGGCCGTTCCCGAGGCCGGGGTGCCCGAGAGGCAGAACTTCGTCCAGCACGACGCGACCGGACCCGCCGCGTCGCGCCTCCAGGCCGTGAGCGCCCGCAAGTCGACCTCCTCCGGACTGGTCGTCCAGCTCGCCGGGAACGGCGAGTTCGCCTACGAGGCGTTCCTCCTCGCCAACCCGCCCCGCTGGGTGATGGACCTGTCCGGCGTCAAGAACGGCGGCGTCCCGAAGGCGCAGGAGATCCGGGGCGGGCCGGTGACGCGCATCCGCGTCTCCCAGTTCCGGAACGATCCCACCGCGGTCACGCGCGTGGTGTTCGACCTCGCCGAGGGAGTGGTTCCCGAGCTCCGCCAGAGCCGGGCGGGACTCTCGGTGGCCTTCCGCGAGGCAGGAACGGTTCCGCCGGCGCAGGTGGCCGACAATTCCGGTCCGTCCCGGACCGCGCCGGCGCCCGAAACGGTCGCCGCCGGCCAGCCGGTCCCGGGGGCCGGCTCCTACGAGGCGCACGAGGCGAACGATCAGTCCGAGAAGGTCGTCCCGCTGGCCCCCGAGCCTGCCGAGACCACCGCGGCGGTGACGCCGATCGAACCGGCCCTGGTCGCGGTGGCCCGTCCCGCCGACCCACCGGTCGAGGTGATGACCGTCACCGTCTCCCCGAGCGAGCCCTCGAGCCCCGAGGCCTCCGCCCCCGTGGTCGCCGCGGCACCCGTGCCGGCTGTGGTGACGGCCCCGGCCCTCAGGCCGCCGAGCGCCCCCGCGCCGGCGTCGTCGACCGCAAGCGCCGCCGTCCCCGCCGGAGGGTCCGCCGGCAAGCTCGTGACTGTCGAGAGCGCCCCCGCCCCAGCTCCTGCCGCTCAGGCCGCCCGGGCCCGGATGGCGCCTGAGGCCGTCCCGGCGACCACCGAGGTCCGGGTGGCCGAGAAGAAGGAGCCGAAGACCGTGCCGGCCGTCGCCGAGGTCAGGCCGCCCACGCCGCCCCGGAGGGCGAAGTCGTCCGCCGTGGACCGGACCCACGTGGAAGCCGCCGAGGCGCTTCTCCTCCAGCAGGACGGAAGCGGCCCGACGAAGGACCTCGGGAACCCCTACGAGGCCCGCGTCATGGGAGCCACGGAGAAGCAGTACACGGGCGAGCCGATCACGCTCAACCTCAAGGACGCCGACGTCAAGGACACGCTCCAGAAATTCAGCGAGCTGACGGGCCTCAACATCGTCCTCGACCCCGAGGTCCGGGGAACGGTCACGGTGAGCCTCACCGACATCCCCTGGGACCAGGCCCTGGAGCTGATCCTGAAGATCAACGGCCTCGGGTACACGCTCGAGGGGAACGTCATGCGGATCGCCACGACGGGCAAGCTCGCCAACGAGGAAACCCAGAAACGGGCGCTCGTGATGGCGCAGGAGCAGAACCGGCCGGTCAAGACCATCATCCAGAAGCTTTCGTACGCGCAGGGCACCAGGATGGTCGAGGCGATCAAGAAGGTGATGACGCCGCGGGGCGACGTCTACGTGGACATGGCCTCGAACAACCTGATCATCAAGGAGCTCCCGGAGAACATCCCGGTCATCCTCGACCTCATCCGGAACCTCGACATCGCCCCGCTGCAGGTGATGATCGAAGCCCGGATCGTGGAGGCGACGCGCACGTTCTCGAAGCAGCTGGGGGTGAACTGGTCCTTCACCGGCGTGGCGGATGCCGCCCACGGGAACACGACCGGCCTCGTCTTCCCGAACAACTACAACATCGGGGGGCAGGTGTCGCTCCCGAGCGGGACGAACCTCCTGAACATCTCGATGGGGAACGTCCTCAACACGTTCAACCTCGACTTCGCCCTCTCGGCGGCGGAGAACCGGGGCCTCGTCAAGGTGATCTCCAGCCCGAAGATCGTGACCACCCAGCTCCAGACGGCGTCGATCCAATCCGGCTTCCAGATCCCGATCCAGACGACGGTCAACAACACGACGAGCGTCCTCTACATCGACGCGACGACCAGGCTCGACGTCCTGCCCTTCATCACGGCCGAGGGGACGATCATGATGGACATCACGATCCAGCGGCGTGAGCCGGCCGTCGGCATCAACATCGCCGCGGGCACGAACGTCCCCCTGGTCACGCGGGACGCCAAGACCAAGCTCCTCGTCCGGGACGGCGGTACGGCGGTCATCGGCGGAATCATGAAGCTGACGACCAACAGCCAGAAGAACATGATCCCCGGCCTCTGGAAGATCCCGATCCTCGGCAACCTGTTCAAGAACATGAACGACTCCGAGAACAACGACGAACTCATGATCTTCATCACCCCGCGAATCGTGAAGAACACGTGACGCGAGCGGACCGGAGAGACGACATGATCAAGACCTCGATGCGCTTCGCCGCCGCCTTCGCCCTCGTGCTGGCCTTCCTGGCCCTCCCGGGATGCTCGACCAACAACCAGGGGGACGACGCGGTGCCGCTCTACCTGACGGTCGACTTCACCCTCCTCCCGGCGGTCAAGCACGTGTCGGACGGCTCCCTCCTCCAGTTCAGCACCGTCACCATCAAGAGCGTGATGAAGAGCCCGACCGCGGCGACGAGCAGCATGCTGGACACGCGGCTCGACGACTACGTCATCGTCTGGTCGAGGCTCGACCAGGGGACGAAGGTCCCGAAGACGGAGACGTTCGCCGGAAACGTCATGATCCCCGTGGGCGGGACCTCGACCCTCTCGAACTACCCTTTCATGAGCATCTCGGCGCTCTCCCTCTCGCCGCTCGACCAGCTCTTCCCGTACAACGGGGGGATCGACCGTGAGACCGGGAGCAGCGAGATCCGCTGTGCCGGCACCGTCACGTTCAGAGGGCACACGATGGCGGGCCAGCCGGTCCAGGGGACCGGCACGTTCGGGATGGCGTTCCTCTACTAGGCGTGAGCAAGAGCGAGGACCAAGGATTGAACGCGATGCGAGCCACCACCCCTTCCCCGCGGGACCCCCGGCCGATCCGGGAAGCCGCGGACTCCCGTCACGAGGTGAAACCGATGCGCCGACTCCTGACGCCGTCCGTCGTCCTACTCGCGGGCCTTTCGCTGGCCCTGGTCGGGTGCTCCGGTGAATCGCCGACCTCCCCCTCGGGAGCGGGAGGAGGTTCTGGAAGCGGGACCTGCGCGGTGACGATTTCCCTCAGCGCCACGTCCGTGACCCCGCTCGCGGGGACCGGCGTGATCATCCGGGCGACCGTCAAGAAGAACGGAGTGGCCGTGCCGGACGGTTCCTCCGTCGTCTTCACGACCGACTTCGGCATCTTCCTGGAGACCGGTCTGCCCAGCGTCTCGAAGGTGACGACGAGCGGCTTCGCGGACGTCACGCTCGGATCGGCTGCGTCCGGGACCTCGAACGTGAAAGCCACCCTCGACTGCGGGACGTCCACGATCGCCGTCCAGTTCGCCGCGATCCCGACGGACGGCCCGTACATCTCCTCGATGTCGCCGCTGACCGGCAGCTGCCTGGGAGGCGACATCGTCACGATCATCGGCGGGCGCTTCCTGACCTCGCTCGCCGTCCAGCCGAAGGTGACGTTCGGCGGCGCCCAGGCGACGGTCACCTCGGCGAGTGCCAGTCAGATCGTCGTCCTGACACCGTCTCGGACGCTGGCGGATTCGTCCGTTCCGGAGACGGTGAACGTCGTGGTGACGGTCAATCCGGGGACGGGGGCGATCCAGACGACGACCCCGGCGAAGTTCACGTACACCTGCATCGGCAAGCGCGTGGCGATCACCTCGGTCAACCCGAAAGTTGGCTCGCAGCTGGGGAACGAGCCGGTCGTGGTCACCGGCGTCAACTTCCTCCCGTCGTCCTCGTCCGGGCCTGCCACGACTCGCGTCACATTCGGCAACGTCACCGCAAGCGTGACCGGCCAGACCAACACGGCCCTGAACGTCACCACCCCGAAGCACCTACTGGCGAACCCGGCCGTCCCGGAGACCGTGGACGTCGGGGTCACCGTCGACCTCGGGCTCCCGACCCAGCAGTCGGCGTCGCTCCCCCAGTCGTTCACCTACGTCGCGACCGGACAGGGAACAGCGTGCGGCAGCGATCCCCGCCTGTTCATCACCCGGGTGGCCACCCCGGCGAACAGCACGAGCCCGGGCTCGACGGACGGGGGCGAGGTCGTCACGATCAGCGGCGGCGGGTTCCTGCCGCAGGTGAACAGCCGCATCAAGGTCGAGTTCGGCGGGATCCAGGCCGTCGCCACCGCCGACTCCGACAGCCAGATCACCGCGATCGCGCCCCGGTTCACCCTGACGAATCCTGACCAGCCGCAGGCGGTCGACATCAAGGTCACCGTCGACGTGGGCGGTTCCCGCGAGGCGTGTATAACGGCCACGAAGGCATACACCTACTTCCCGGGCTCGTACACGATCCCCTTCATCACCTCGATGTCGCCCTCGACCGGGCCGAACGACGCGTCCACCCGCGTCACGATCTTCGGGAAGAACTTCCGCTTCCCGGCCCAGGTCTTCGTCGGCGTCGCGGAGGCGGCGGTCGTGTCGATCAGCTCGAGCCAGATCGTCTTCATGACCCCGACGGCTACCGGCGCGAACGCCGCCATGGCCGGGCAGCCCCAGCAGGTCAAGGTGCTCGACACCTACTCCGGCTCCTACGCCCTGAACCCGAACAACATCACGTTCCGGTACTACTCCTGCCCGACCACCGGGACGGCCGCGCCCGCCACCGCTCCGTGGAACGTCTCCACGCCGGTCACGATCTCTGGCAGCGGGTTCGAGGAGCCGGTCGAGGCTGTCTTCACGGCGAAGGGGTCGACCTACCGGGTGAACGTGGTCTCCGTCTCCTCGAGCGCCATCGTCGTCCAGATGCCGGTGCTCGACCAGTTGCTCGGAACAGGGAACTTCGACTGTACCGACGTGACCGGCTCGATTGCGCTGACCTTCCCGGGCCTCGCCTGCGCGGGCACGATCCAGGTGTCGTTCACCTACCAGATGAACCGGCCGACCATCTCCTCGGTGTCTCCGCCCACGGTGACGCAGGCGGGAGGCCAGACCGTGACCGTGACGGGCACGAACTTCACCTCTCCGATGTCCGTCGTGATCTCTGCAAGCGGCTACAGCCAGACCGTCAACGCGGTCACGGTCGGGTCGAGCAGCCAGCTGACGTTCACGGCGCCTGCGCTGCCCAGCTCGGCGTTCACGACGCAGTCCTGCACGACGTCCGGGGTCACGGGCACCCAGCTGACGACGACCAGCTTCGGCGTCGCCATCACCCGCTCCTCCGGAGGGTGCACCGCCCAGCTTTCGAACTCGCTCAGCTACACGCCGACCGACACGACCTGCAAGACGACGCCGGTCATCACCACGACCTCGCTGCCGGCGGCCGCCGTTTGCGCGACCTACACCCCGACGACGATCGCCGTCGCCGGGGGCTTGTCACCGTACTCGTTCAGCGCGACCGGCCTCCCGGCGGGCCTCGCCATCGACCCGGCCCTGGGCAAGATCACCGGAAACCCCAGCCTCCCCGTCCCCGGTCCGGGGGTCCTGAACACGACGTACAACGTGATCGTCACGGTGACGGACTCGTCCACGCCGCCTCTTTCGGCCTCGCGGACGTTACCGCTCTTCCTCAACGACCCGACCGCTCCGCTGGGCATCGCCGGTCCGGCGAACGGCACCGTTCCCGCGACGGGAGGGACGGTCGGACCCTACACGGCGTCGGGAGGCGCCGGGACGATCGCCTGGACGGTCACCTCGGTCAACCCGGCCACGGGCCTGATCACCGCCTCGGCTAGCCCGGTCAACCTGGTCGTCTCACCGACCCTGGCCGCCGGCTCCTACACGGTCACCCTGCAAGCAGCTGACTCTCTGTCGTGCGGGCCGCACGCCGCGACGAAGACCGTGACGGTCGTCAAGCAGGCTGGGACGGTCCTCGACATCAACCCGGTCACGATTCCGCAGCAGACCCTCTGCACAGCGTCGACCGTTCCGCAGTTCACCACGGCGGCAGGGGCCTCCGGGACTGGCACCCTGACGTGGGCTCTCTCGTCCGTGCCGGCCCTGCCGAACGGATTGGTCTTCAACACGGGGACGGGCGCGCTGACAGGCACGCCGCAGCTGATGGCATCTAGCCCGTACGCCCAGACGACGACCTATGCGCTGACGGTCACGGTCACCGACTCCGCGATCCCGGCCCAGACGGCTACCCGGACCTTCTCGATGGTGATCAGCGACCCGATGGCGCCGTTCAACATCCTCGGGCCGACGAACGTCGTCATTCCGGCGGCGGGAGGAGCTCAGGCCTACTCGATCAATCCAAGCGCGACGGGCGCCTTCGTCCCGGTCACCTGGCAGCTCAGTGGCTCGATCCCTGCGGGCATCACGTTGTCGCCTCTGTCGGGAAACTCGACGACCATCGTCGTCGATGCCTCGGTGCCGGCCACGGGGGGCGTCGGGACTCCCTTCTACGAATTCACTCTCAAGGCAGTGGATAACAGCTGCGGCACGGTGAAACACACGGTTGATCTAGTCGTTCGGGTCACGAAGCCGTCCGGCGGTCTCCTGGCGTTCAATTACACCTCGTTCCCGAATGCGACGGTCTGTGCGGCCTATTTGAATGCCCCCACGACGACAGGCGGAACCGGGCCCATCACGTACTCCCTGGTTGCCTCCTCGCTTCCGACGGGGCTCAATCTCAATACGAGCAACGGGGCGATCACCGGTGCGGCGGCAATCCTCGCGAGCGGGCCCGGCACGGTATCGCAGTCGTACACGGTGAGCATCCGGGCGACCGATTCGACGAGTCCCCCTCAGACCGTGACGAACACGTACACCTTCAACGTTCTCGACCCGGCGGCGCTGTTCGGTGTCACGGGATCGACGACCGTGGCTCCAACGTCCGCGGCCGGCGGAAATTTCACTTACAACCTCTCCGGTACAACCGTCCCCGTCCCGGAGAATTGGCCGTACACGTGGTCCATCGTATCGGTCACTCCCGTCGGTGCGGCTCAGTCGGCTCCAGGGGGAGCCTTCACGCTGAGTCCGAATGGGGTGTCGAACAGCACGTCGGCGACCTTGGGGGTTGCAGGAAGCGGAGTACTGGTGACGGGAGATTCTTACGACGTGACTATCCAGGTCCGCGATAGTGGGTGTTCGAGTGCCGGGAACTACCACGTGAACACGATCACGGTTCGCGTGAACGTCTCGTGAGTTCACGCGACAAGGCGCTGATGGCCGGCTGATCTCGAGTCGATTTCCGGGCCGCCTCCGGGCGGCCCGGTTCTTTGTACGTTTTCCTCCCCCCTCCTGGGGCAGAAAGGCACCCAAGGGCCCTCTTCTGTTCCAGGGGTTGCTCCCGTAAACTTTCTTGTCCTACCGGGAGAACGATGGCTTTCTTCGGACGTTCCGCCCCCCCACCCACGCGGCTCGAGGAGCTGAAGAGGGCGCTCCAGAAGGAGCCGGGCTCCCGCCAGTTCCTGGCGTTGGCCGAGGAGCTCCGGAAGGAAGGGGAGTTCGGCGAGGCGATCCGGGCCCTGGAGAACGGGCTCAGGTACCACCCGACCTACGTCGCGGCGCAAGTCTCGCTGGGCCGGGTCCTTCGCGAGTCCGGCCGGCCCGACGACGCGCTGAAGGCCTTCCTGAACGCCCTGAGGCTCGACGGGGAGAACCTGGTCGCCATCAAGCAGGCGGCGCTCCTCTACCTCGAGAAGGGCGAGCAGGTCGAAGCCGTGAAGAAGCTGAAGCGGTACCGGGGCCTCAACCCCGGCGACAAGGAGGTCGCCGAGGAGATCGAGCGTCTCGACCTGGAGCTGGGCTCGACCTCGCGGCTGCGGTCGTCGTCGATCCCGGCCGGGCTTCCTCTCCCCCAGCGGGATCCGTCCACGCGGCCCTTCATCACGCCGCCACCGGCCCCGCAGGCGCCGGAGGAGATGCGGATTCAGGCGGAGCCCTTCCCCGTCTATTCGGTCGAGCCGCCTCGGGAGCCGTCCGTGGCTGGCGAGCCCGACCGCTCGCCCGCGGGACTGGAGCCGGCGTACGCCTCCCTCACGAAGGTGGTGGTGCGGGAAGACGATCGCGCCTCCCGGCCGCCTGTCGCCGAGCCGGACGTCTTCCTCTTCGAGGCGGAGGTGGAGCCGGTGCGGCAGGGGGAGCCCTCCCCGGCACCTTCCGATCCGTTCGCCGGCGAGGTCGAGCGGTCGGTGGAGGACGAGGATCGGACCCTTCCTGGCAGGCCGATCGGCCTGCCCGTGTCCGGCACCGCCCCCGAAGCGCCCTCCGGCTCGGCCGGCACGGGCGAGGCTCCGGCGAAAGAGCGGCGCGGGGAGCGGCGCGGTGAGCTGTTCTCGGAAACCCTCGCAGACCTGTACCTCTCCCAGGGGCTCAGGCTCGAGGCGAGGAACGCGTTCGAGACCATGGCGTGCACGGAGGAGGATCCGGGGCGCGCGGCGGCCTTCCGGGCCCGAGCGCGAGCGATTGCGGAAGAGGACGCCGCGGCCGCGGCGACCGCGGGCGCCGGGGATCCCCGGGTGCGGCGGCTCGTGGCCTACCTCGGCCTCGTCGGAAGGCCCGAGCCAGGCCCCGGGGACCTGAACGAGATCGTGGACGAGCTCGTCCGTTCCGGCTCGGGCATCGAGACCGCGATCGTGATGGAGTCCGGTGGCGTCCCGGTGGTGATGGCCGGCCCGTTCGGGCAGGCCGAGGAGCTCCTGTCGGCCGAGCTGGGCGCCTTCTGGAAGAACCTGAAACGGGGGAGCGACGACGTCGAGGCGGGGAAGCCGTCCGCGGTGTCGCTCGTGGCGGATGCGGGAAGCGCGGTAGTCTCCGGAATCGGGGACGGCTACGCCCTCGTCCTTCGGATCGCCGCGGGGGTGTCGCTGGGCCGGATCCGCTACCAGGCGGCCCGGGCAGTGTGCCGCCTGCGCCCCCTTCTGGCCTGACAGCCCTTTCTTTTCGAGGAGACCGATGAACGTCAAAGAGATCAAGGAGCTCGTGGACCTCGTGGCGCGCCGCGGACTGGCGGGCCTGGAAGTGGAGAGGGCCGGATTCCGCCTCCGGATCGAGGGGCCTCGCCAGGAGCACTTCCGGGCGGCCTCCCACGCGGGGGCCCACCCGGCGGAGCTGGTGGACGCCGTCCCGATGTCGCTTCCCCCGTCCTCCGCGCCCGCCCCGGCGGCCTCCACGGCCGCGGGATCGGCGGCCAGGCCGGCGCCCGTCGAGGACGGCCTCCACGTCGTCACGGCGCCGATCGTGGGGACCTTCTACCGCTCTCCGAACCCGGACGCGGAGCCGTTCGTCAAGACGGGCGGGACGGTCGAGAAGGGCCAGACCCTCTGCATCATCGAGGCGATGAAGCTCATGAACGAGATCGAGGCGGACGCCGACGGCACGGTCGTCGAGGTCTTCCCTCAGAACGGTCAGCCGGTCGAGTACGGCGAGCGGCTGTTCTCGATCCGTCCCCGCTGATCCGTGGCCGCCAGAACCTGACATGTTCCAGAAGATCCTCGTCGCGAACCGGGGCGAGATCGCCCTGCGCGTGATCGCCGCCTGCAAGGAGCTCGGCATCCAGACCGTTGCGGTCCACTCCGAGGCGGACCGGGAGGCGCTCCACGTGCAGGCCGCGGACGAGTCGGTGTGCATCGGCCCCGCCGCTTCTTCCGGCTCCTACCTGAACATCACGAGCCTCGTCGCCGCCGCCGAGATCACCGGCGCCGACGCGGTCCACCCCGGCTACGGCTTCCTCGCCGAGAACGCCCGCTTCGCCGAGATCCTCGAGGAGGTCGGCCTGACCTGGATCGGACCTTCGCCGGATGCGATCCGGCGGATGGGGGACAAGGCGGTCGCCCGCGACACGATGAAGAGGGTGGGGGTGCCGACCGTGCCCGGGAGCCCGGGACCGCTGGACTCGGTGGAAGACGGCCTCGCCATCGCGGACCGGATCGGCTACCCGGTCCTCCTGAAGGCGGTGGCGGGCGGCGGAGGCCGCGGCATGCGCGTCGCCGCAAACGGCAAGGAGCTGGCCGCCGCGTTCGAGCTGGCGACCTCGGAGGCGGAGCGCGCCTTCGGCAATGGCAGCGTGTACCTCGAGAAGTACCTCTCCGAGCCTCGCCACATCGAGTTCCAGGTCTTCGGGGACCAGCACGGCAGGGTGGTCCACCTGGGCGAGAGGGAGTGCTCGCTGCAGCGAAGGCACCAGAAAGTCCTCGAGGAGTCTCCGTCGCCGGCGATGACCCGGGCGCTCCGGGCGGCGATGGGGAATGCCGCGGTCGCGGCGGCCCGCGCCGTCGACTACGTCGGCGCCGGAACGGTCGAGTTCCTCCTGGAGGACGGAAAGTTCTACTTCATGGAGATGAACACCCGGATCCAGGTCGAGCACCCGGTGACCGAGATGGTGACCGGCTTCGACCTCGTCAAGGAGCAGATCCGGGCGGCGGCCGGCGAGCCGCTCTCGTTCCCCGGCGTCGTCGGCAAGGGCGGGGGCTCGGAATTCCAGCCTCGCGGACACGCGATCGAGTTCCGGATCAACGCCGAGGACCCGGTCACGTTCGCCCCGTCGCCCGGGACGATCACCACGTTTCACCCGCCCGGCGGACCCGGGGTCCGGGTCGACACCGCCGCCTACCAGGGCTGGAAGATCCCGCCCTACTACGACTCGCTGATCGCCAAGCTCGTGGTTCACGGGCGAGACCGCGAGGAGGCTCTCGCCCGCGGCAAGAGGGCGCTCGAGCTGTTCGTCATCGAGGGGGTCAAGACGACGATCCCTCTCCACCTGAGGCTGATCGGGGCGAAGGACGTCCGGGAGGGCAACACGTCGACGAAGTGGCTGGAGCGCTGGCTGAAGGAGTCGAAAGACTGAACGCGCGTTCCACCTCGAGGGTCTACCTCGTCGGGTTCATGGGCTCGGGGAAGACGTCCGTCGGGAGGATTCTGGCGGCGCGTCGCGGCGTCCCCTTCGTCGACCTCGACCAGGCGTTCGAGGCGATGGCGGGTCAGACCGTTCGGGAGGTCTTCAGGGTGCACGGCGAGGCGTGGTTCCGCGAGCGGGAGGCGGAGCTGCTCCGGGGAACCGTGACGCTGCCGGCCGCGGTGGTCGCCGCCGGGGGCGGGACCTTCACGTTTCCGGCGAACCGGGAGTTCATCGCGTCGAGCGGCATCTCGGTCTTCCTGGACGTGCCGTTCTCCGTGATCGAGAAGCGGCTCGAGGGAAAGGCGGCCGACCGCCCCCTCTTCCGGTCCGTCTCCCAGGCGTTCGTGCTCTACGAGGCGCGGCTCCCCTCCTATAGAATGTCGGACCTCGTGGTGAGAGTCGGGGCGACGGAGAGCGCTGGGACGGTGGCGCTTCGTGTAGACGGGGCGCTGTGCGCTATCTGATCCTGTCGGACCTTCACGGGAACGACGAAGCCCTCTCCGCGGTGCTCGGGCGGCTGAAACGCAAGAGGCTCGACCGGATCGTCTGCCTGGGGGACTTCGTCGGGTACGGCGCCGACCCGAACAAGATCGTGGATCGCTTCCGGCGGATGCCCCGTCCGACTCTCGCGATCCGGGGGAACCACGACAAGGTCGCCTCCGGGATCGACAACGGCGATACGTTCAACCCTCCGGCGCTCGAGGCGGCGCGCTGGACCCGCGAGAAGCTCTCCCGGGAGAACGCGGAGTTCCTCCGCCGTCTCCCTCCGGGGCCGGCCATCGTGGACGGGAGCTTCGGCATCTGCCACGGCTCGCCGATCGACGAGGATTCCTACATCTTCTCGGACCTCGACGCCTCGGTGAATTTCCTGTACCTCGAGCGTCTCGTGCCGGGCATCGACCTTTTCTTCTTCGGCCACAGCCACATCCCGTCGATCTTCACGCTCGACGGCGACGAGATCCTCGTGGAGGCGGTCCGGAAGCCCCGGGCGCGGCTCGTGCTCGAGCCCGGAAAGCGCTACCTGGTGAACCCGGGCTCGGTCGGCCAGCCCCGCGACCGGAACCCCAGGGCGAGCTACGTTCTCTACGACTCCGGCACGCGGACGATTCACTTCGAGCGGGTCGCGTTCGACGTCGAGCGGTCGCGCGGGAAGATCCTCCGCGCCGGGCTCCCGTCGATGCTCGGGGATCGTCTCGTCGCCGGGATCTAGGAGCCTGTCCGGGTAAGCGGAGAGGCCGCGTGCGCGGGAACGGATGCGGCTCGGGAGATAGACTGGGAGGACGCCGCCGAGCCTACAGGCGCCCGACGATGCTCCGGAAACGTCCCCCACGACACTGACGACGGGAGGAGAACCATGAGGATCTACGTCACGCAGCCCCTTCCGGAGCCCTCCCTCGGGGAGCTCCTCGCCGGCGCCACGGTCCAGGTGGGAGAGAGTGGGATCGGGGAGGACGAGCTGATCCGGCGGGTGTCGGAGGTCGACGCGATCCTCTCGACTCCGCCGGTCCCGATCACGACGCGCGTCCTGGACGCGGCGCCTCGTGTCCGGATCGTCGCGAACTGCGCGGTCGGGACGGACAACATCGACCTGCCGGCGTGCCGTGCACGGGGGGTCGTCGTGACGAATACGCCTGGCGTCCTCACGGAGGCCACCGCAGACCTCGCCTTCGCGCTGATCCTCGCCGTGACACGGCGCCTCAGGGAAGGGGAGGCGTTGCTCAGGTCCGGCGCGTGGACCGGGTGGAAGCCGCTCGAGCTCCGAGGCGTCTCGCTCGAGGGGAAAGTCCTCGGGATCTACGGCGCGGGCCGGATCGGGTCGGCGGTCGCGCGCCGCGCGGCCGCCTTCGGGATGACCGTCTTTCCCGTCGTCGACACCGACCCCCCGGAGCGGTTCGAGGACCTCCTCCGCTCGGCGGACGTTCTCTCGATCCACGCCCCGCTGACGCCCGAGACCCGCGGGCGGTTCGGCGACGCCGAGCTGGGACGGATGAAACGGGGCTCGTTCCTCGTGAACACCGCCCGCGGCCCGATCGTCGACGAGGCGGCCCTCGTGAGGGCCCTCGAGTCGGGCCAGCTCCGCGGCGCCGGGCTCGACGTCTTCCAGAACGAGCCGAAGGTCCACTCGGGGCTGGTCGGCCGGCCGGATGTCGTCCTTCTCCCGCACCTAGGGTCGGCGACCGAGGAGGTCCGCCTCTCCATGGCGCGCATGGCCTGCGAGGAGATCGCCCGGTTCTTCCGTGGCGACCCGCCGGTGAATCGGGTTGTCTGACTAGGCGCTTCGCGCCTGCCGGAGCTGGCTGCCGCTGATAGAGGGACCCCTGGCCCGGGTTCCCCTTGCCGCTTCGCGGCCAACCCCTCCGGGCTCGGGAGCCTGCTCTCCCCAAGGAGGGGTAGGGCCGAAGGCCCGCAGGGGAACACCGGCCGTGCCGGATTCCCCTGAATGACAGCTGCACTGGCCTAGGCCGCGAAGCGGCCCTAGGCCAGTGAGACGTCCCGGCGTCCGAGGGAGCGGGCGGCCAGCAGGAACGGGAAGGCCCCCGCCAGGAGCGAGAGGCCGCACCAGGCGGCGACGAGCGCCGCCGTGTCGAGACGGAGGCCCGAGAGGACGGCGAGGAGGGTGCGGAGCTCCTGCGAGACGACCGGGGCCGCGAGAAGCGAGAGCACGGTCGAGGCGGCCATGGCGAAGAGTCCCCCCGGACCGAGCGCCGCCGAGACGGCGCTCGGGGCCCCGTACCGCGGGAAGAGGGCGCCGAGGCCCAGGTGGAGGGCCGGGATCGAGAGCGCCCCGACGAGACCGATTCCGAGCGAGGCCGCGAGCGGCCCGTCGTCGAGGCCGAGCGCTGCCCCGCTCGCGGCGACCAGGAAGAGGGTCGCGGCCACGGCCGGCAGGGCGCGGACCGCGTACCGGGCGGCGAGGTGGCGCCGGGCCGAGAGCGGGAAGCTCCGGAGGAGGAGGGCGGCGCGGCCGTCTCCCGAGACGGCGGGGTAGGCGAACCTCAGGGAGAGCGCCGAGACGAGGAAGAGGGCCAGCGCCGTCTGCACGCCGCCGATCAGGTCCCGCGCGGCGGCGTCGTGTGCCGGAAGCAGCCTGAGGTTCAACAGGTCGAGGACGAACACGGCCGCGAGCGACCCGAGCTGGGCCGGCGTCGACGCCTCCCGGAGGAAGCTCCGCGCCTCGGCGGCGAGGAGCTCTCGATCGAGCGTGCGGACGAGCCGCCGGCCGGGGCCGGAGGAGGTCGCGCTCGACGCCGGGGACTCCGCGGAGCGCCTCCACGTCGCGAGGTGGAGCGGCGCGAGGGGGATGGCCGCGAGCGCCACCAGCAGCGCAGCCCCGGCGGCGAGGGCCGCGGCCGCGGCCAGGCCCGAGGTCGAACCCGCGAGCGCCTCGCACGAGGCCGCGGCGGCCCAGCCGGCCGGCCCCCGGGCGGGAGACGGGGGGACCGTGCCGAGCTGCCGGAGGATCTCCAGCGCCCGCACCGGGTCGAAGAGGCGTTCGGGCCGCGCCCCCCTGATGCCCACGAGGGCGCCGGCCAGGCCGACGGCCGAGAGCGTCGCGGCGAGCAGACGCGCCCGGCGGGGCGGGACGGCCCGGACGAGGACGAGAGCGGCGAGTGAGCCCGCCCCTCCCGCCACGAGGACCACCGAGAGAAGCGACAGCGAGAGGGTGGCCACGGTCAGGCCCGGAGACGGGGAATGAACCGCGGCCACGGCCACGAGCGGCGCGGCCAGGAACCAGGTCGGGCCGGAGGCCGCTCCGATCGACCGGAGGAGGAGCCCGGCGAACAGCCTGCGGTGGGAGATCGGGAGGGGGAGGAGCGCCGGCAGCTCGTCCGAGAGGAAGAGAAGCGAGACCGAGCTGGTGAGCGACCCGAGCAGGAGCAGGAACGCGGCCCCTCCGTAGAGGGCCCGGAGGAGGTGGACGAGGAGGAAGCCGGGCTGGAGCTCCGGAAGCTGGGCGAGGCCGGTCCGGGTGACGGCGAGGAGGACCGACGCTCCCCAGCCGAGGAGGAGCGCGAATCCGATCGCCGAGGCGACGGCGATCGCCGAGGCGATCCGCTCGCGGCGATCGTCCGGAAGGAAGGAGCGCCCGACAGCCCGTACGGCGTTCCTCAGGAACACCCCCAGGGGGCGGCCGGTCCCTCCGGAGGTCACGATCTCTCCGTCAGGCCGAAGAAGACCTCGGAGAGCCGTCCCCGCATCCCGCGGGGTCCCGCGAGGTCGCGCGGGTCCCCGGCCGCCAGGAGCCGCCCCTCTCCCAGGACGCCCGTGCGGTCGGCGATCTCCTCGGCGAGCGACAGGTGGTGCGTCGTGAAGAGGACCGCCGCCCCCTCCGCGGTCCGCTCCCTCAGCCTGCCGGCGAGACTCCGCTGCGCTGCCGGGTCGAGCCCCACCATCGGCTCGTCCAGGACGAAGAGGTCGGGATCGTGGAGAAACGCCTGGGCGAGGGCCGCCTTCTGGCGGGTTCCGTGGGAGAGCGTCTCGGCGCGCCGGTCCGCCGCGTCGCCGAGGGAAAAGGCCTCCAGCTCCGTCTCGATCCTCTCCTCCAGGGCCGGTCCGGCCATCCCGAAGACGGCTCCGGTGAAGCGGAGGGCCTCGCGCGGGGTCCACTTCGGCCAGATCCAGGGCCGGTCCGGGACGAGGCCGAGGCGCCGCTTGACGGCGAGCGGGTCGGAGGAGACGTCGAGGCCGAACACCATCACGCGGCCCGTCGTGGGCGCGAGGAGGCCGGTCAGGAGGCCGATGGCCGTGGTCTTCCCGGCGCCGTTCGGGCCGACGAGGGCGAAGATCTCGCCGGGCGCCACCCGGAGCGTCAGGGGCTCCAGCGCCAGGCGCTCGCCGTACTTCTTGCTCGCGCCGTCGAACCGGACGGCTTCCGGGTGTCCCTCGGTCGCGCTCATTCCGGCTCTCCCGTGGTCGTCCCGATGTCGTGGCCGATGAATCACTGGCAGGCGAACGGCCCGTCGCGGACGAGCTGGAAGAGCTCCCCGAGGGCGTTCGTGTAGGTCTTCGTCAGGCCGGTCTGGACGTCGGTCACAGTCGTCGTCACTCCGACGTCCGTCAGTCCGCCCGCGTAGATCGCGACGTTGTTCGTCCCGCCTCCGCAGAAGCTGACCATCTTCGCGACGACCTCCACGTTCGCCGCGTTGAAGAACCAGAACGCTCCCGTGTCCGAGGACAGGGGCAGAGCCTGCCCCGCTCCTGCTCCGCCCCCGTAGTCCCGATAGGCGGCCTGGACCCGGAACCTCCCGTTCGACAGGCAGAGAGTCGTCGCGTCCGGAGCACAAGTTGCCGTTGGGCTCGGAGGAACCTCTGCCCAGGATGTCGTCTTCACGATCTCGGTCCCGGTCCTCGCCGTTCGGGTCCTCCCGAGGAGCTCCTCGCCACTTCTCGAGGCGGCGGCCGGGCAGGCGAACGGCCCGTCCCGGATCGGCGTGAAGCCTGTCCCCAGAAGGTTGCGGTAGTCCCTCGTGGTCTCGGTCCGGGTGTCGGTCACGTGAAGCGTCACGTCCAGGTCCGTGAGTCCCGCGGCGTACACGGCCACGTTGTTCGTTCCCCCGCCGCAGAAGGAGACCATCTTCGCGATCACCTCGACGTTGGCAGAGTTGAAGAACCAGAAGGTTCCGGTGTCGCCCGTCAGCCCCGCCGCGTGCGCCTGGCCTCTTCCGCCTCCGTAGTCGGCATACTCCGCCTTCACGCGGAAGCGCCCGCCCAGGAGGCACAACGTGGTCGAGTCGGCCGTGCATGTGCCGCCGGAGGAGGCGGGGAGCGCCAGGTGAGCCGTGGTCGCCACCGCCGCCTTCACGAAGCTGGTGAAGTAGGTCATGTTGAGGGTCGAGAGCGTGTCTTTCGTCGTGTGGTAATAGGGAGTGAAGTCATCCAGGTCGTCCTCGATCGCCAGGATGGCGGGCCAGCCCTGATCCCAGAATGACGAGTGGTCGCTGGCCGTCTCGCCGTCGGGAGTCTCCACCGGAGTGAGAGCGGACCCGAGGTAGTTCGTGACCGAGGACTGGAAGGTGTCCGAGATGGACCGGTCGCCGGCGTAGCCGGAACTCTTCGTGGTCCGGGTGTGGAGCCTCAGGGTCGGGGCGCCGCTGCTGTTCCAGGCGATCATGTCGAGGTTGAGGACGGCGACGACGTTCGCCTGCTGGCTCGCCAGGAGCGAGGCATACGCGGCGCTGCCGAAAAGGCCCTGCTCCTCGCCGGTGAAGAGGACGAACCGGATCGTCCGTTCGAACCGGTGCGTACCGAGGATCCGGGCCGCCAGGAGGACGCCCGCCGCGCCGCTGGCGTTGTCGTCCGCCCCGGGTGCCGTGCTCCCGGACGGCATGTCGTCGATGTGGCCGCAGACGATCACGATCTCCGTGGGACGGGAGGCCCCCGGCAGCTCCGCGATGACGTTACGGCCGGTCGCGCCGTCGGACTGCCAGCTCTGAAAGCTCGAGGCGAGGCCGGAGGAGAGAAAGCCCTCGGAGGCGAACTGGGTCGCCATCTGGATGGGGGTCCCGGAACCGGTGTGCCGGGTCTGGATCGTGTAGGGGGAACCTCCGATCGTCACCGGGTGGGTCCCGCTCAGGCTGCCGTCCAGGTCGTAGAGCGCCTCCTGCGTCACCTGGGCGACCAGGGCCGCCACGTCGGGATCGTACGCGGTGGGTCCGGGGAGCGCCGAGGAAGCGGGCCGGGAGAGGGTCATCGGCTTCTCGGGGAGACGCTGAAGGTCGAACCCTTCCGCCGAGAGGGCCTCGGCCTGCTCCGCGCTCGCCCGGGCCACGACGTGGAGTCCGTCGTCGAGGAGGACGTCGACGATCGCGGGAGCCTTCTGGCGGGCCCCGGTGCGCCGCTCACGCGCGACGACGAACTCCTGCGCGCTCCCGGCTCGCGCGAGCGATCGAGCGCCGGAGTGGAGGGCAAGCCTCTCGGCCGGGGCGAAGACCAGCGCGTACTCCGAGCCGTCTGCGCCCCTCAGGTGGGCGTGAACGGGAAATGGGACGGCCGACAGCGAGTCGGGGACCGGCACGCTCGCGAGGGTCCGTGGCTCGACAGAGGAGCTGGCGAGAGCCGATGAGGACGCCAGAAAGAGAACGAAGCACGACCCGAAGAGAGGGGACATGGTGCGAGACGACATGCTGAGCTCTCCTTGCGATTCCTCCCGGCCTCCCGGGACCTCGCCCCCGTGAAGGGGTCGACCAACTCTACGCCTGGGGTCGCCGTGCGTAGAATCGGACCGGGATGGCTGACAGAGAAGTGCCGCGAGACGTGGAGATCCCCGAGGGATTCGAGAAGATCGAGGCGAACGTCTACCGGAACGGAGACGAGCTGCTGCTCTGGGGGACCCTCGACCCGGAGGGACCGTTCGCGATCCGGATCCGGCTGGGACCGGCGCCGGAGAGCCTCGGGCCCCCGCCGGACGGGTACGAGTGGACCGGCGAGGTCCGTCCCCCGAAGAAGGGCGAGTACTTCTGGTCCGACTTCAAGGGCCGGGTCGTCCGCGCCATCGAGGACGAGAGCGGCTTCAACCGCCTCGGCGAGCCGACCGGAGGCCGGAAGATCCTCCGCCCCCTCGCCCCGCCCGAAGACCCCAAGAAGAAATTCCGCATCGTCCGCGAAGAGGACTGAGGGGAACGGTCCCGGGCATCTAACCGACAGGCGTTTCCTGGGACCGGAAGGCGGGCCCCGATCCTTTCGTCGTGACGCTCGTGCCGGCGAACCGCCGCGAGGGTTCGGCGCGAAGATCCTGCGCGCGAGCCACCCGCTTTCGGCCCCGTACTCATGCCGGCGGGCCGCTCGCGAACTCGCTTCGCTCGGACAACGCGAGCGGCTGATCCGCCGGCACTCCGTGCGGAGCCGAGCGGGTGCCCGGCTCGTGCTCGAAGACCGTTCGCGCCGCCCTCTCGCGGCTCCCGCCTCGACAACGGCGAACGCTGTCGGACCGGGGATGGACCGGTTCCCGGTCCCCCTCTCCTGGTCCCGGAAGGGAGGGGAGCGAAGCGACGAGGGGAACCGCGGAAGGGGTTCCCCTCTTGAACGGCAGCAAGCTCCGGTAGGCGCGTCGCGCCTATGGGAACCCTGAACCCTACTTCGCCGCGAGAGACCTCAGCACGAACTGGAGGATTCCCCCGTGGCGGACGTAGTCGACCTCGTTCGGCGTGTCGAGACGGAGGAGACAGGTGAAGGTCTTCTTCGCCCCCTTCTCGTCCGTCGCCGTGACCTGGATCTTCTTCAGCGGCGCCGGCCCTTCGGCCACTCCGCCGATGTCGAACGTCTCCTCGCCTGTCAGCCCCAGCGTCTGGGCGTCCTCTCCGGCCCGGAACTGGAGCGGGAGGAGGCCCATGCCGGCCAGGCTCGAGCGGTGGATCCGCTCGAAGCTCTTGGAGATGACGGCCTTCACGCCGAGGGGCATCGTCCCCTTCGCGGCCCAGTCGCGCGAGGAGCCGGTCCCGTACTCGGCGCCGCCGAGGATGACGAGCAGTGTCTTCGTCTTCTGGTACTTCACCGCGGCGTCGTAGATCGACATCTGCTCGCCGCCCGGGAGGTGGAGCGTGATGCCTCCCTCCGTCCCCGGGATCATCAGGTTCTCGAGGCGGATGTTGGCGAAGGTGCCGCGCATCATGACCTCGTGGTTGCCGCGGCGGGCGCCGTACTGGTTGAAGTCCTTCGGCTCGACCCCGTTCGCCTGGAGGTACTTGGCGGCCGGGCTCCCCTTGGCGATGTTGCCGGCGGGC
>CAIMWE010000124.1 GCA_903845115.1 uncultured Acidobacteriota bacterium
ATCGGCGGCGAATTCCGGCCGCAAGGCAGACACGATCTCGTCACGAGATGCGGGGTACTCGAGACATTCCCAGATACGGAGAGCGGTGCCTTCCAGGAGGCACGGGCGATTCGAGCCGTGTGGGACGACCTGCAGGCCATCACCGTCGACTTTGTGGGCCACCACGGCAGCGCGGTAGGCAGAGGGCGACTTCACGGAAGTTCCCGACCGGAGTTCGCCGAACCCGCAGGAAGAAACCGGGAGGTCATCATCCTCGACAGACCCCTCCTACGCCCGTGCGCGAACCCAGGTATTGCAATCGAAGAGAGAATCCGAGCTTGGGGGGCCTTTCGACCGGTGCGTCGATCTGACCTCGGGTCGAAAGCCGAGGCACTCAGCTTCTGGCAGCGTCCTATTGTCTCGAAGGGAGAACTCGGCCGACCTGACTCCCCGAGGGGGTGCGCCCTTCAACTTGCATTAGAGTAGCTAGCGAGACCGTCATAGCCGCCGACATGAGGACGACTATTCTCCGTGAGTTCGTGGTCGAGCTCCTGGATTTCCGGCTTTGCCCAGATCTTTCTCTCCGGGGCGTTTTCGTCGAGGGCGGCGGGTGAGGTAAGCCGTCGTTCGTTCATATGCGAAGGACTCCTTCAAGCTCGAAAAAGTGTACATCCATCAGTAGACGATTCTATCAGGACCGAGAGCCGGCGGGTCCGGAGGGAAGCCAGACGCACGTGCATGCTTCGATGGTCTAATCGGAGCCGTGGCGGACGCGCGCGTCGCGGGACGCGATCCCGGGTGGCACGGCGGCCGGGGTCTTGACGCTTCCCGGACGGGTCCATGACCGACTTCGTCCACCGCACCTGTGGCATGGTCCTCTCCAGTGCGCTCGCCCCACCCGAGCTGAAGCAGGCGGAGGGATCCCTGGAGCGGCCGCTGGCGGCCACGCGGCCGTCCTTTGGCAAGGGCCGGGGGGGCTGGCGCGACGAGCTGAGCCCTGTGCTGGCCCGGAAGATCATCGGCGCCCACCAGGAGACGATGCGACGGTTAGGCTACCTCGACGGGAACGACGAGCCCGTCTACTGATCGATGACGAAACCGCCTCCCGCTTCCACCCCCGTGACCGATTCCACTCCCGTGAACGGAAGGTGGTGGCGGGCGTGGCGGCAAACGCCCGGCAGGTGGCGGGCTCTGGAGACGGAAGACCGCGCGAGGCTGCTCGAGGCGGCGCTCTGCCTGGCCCTGGCGCGCTTTGCGATCGGGCTGGTCCCGTTCCGGCGGATCGCGCGCCCCCTCGGCGAGCCGGGACGGGAGACGCCGCGCGAGGCCCTGCCGCCGGAAATGGAGAAGGAAGCCCTGCGCGTCGGTTGGGCGGTCCGGGCCGTGGCGGCGCGGACGCCGTGGGACAGCAAGTGCCTCGCGCAGGCGCTCGCCGCGATGGCCATGCTCCGGCGGCGCCGCCTCCCCGGAACGCTCTACCTCGGCGTCGCGCCGGTGCCCGCGGGCGGCCGCCCAAAGATCGACGCTCACGCCTGGGTGCGCTGCGGTCCAGACCTCCTGACCGGCGCGGCGGGCCACGAGCGGTTCACGGTGGTGGCGTCGTTCGCGGGGGCTTCGGAGTCAGCCTCAACTTGAGGCTTCAGTGCGAGCCTCAACTTGTTGCCTTGTTCGGGGGAGATCGTGCGCGAGGGGAGGAAGGATGG
>CAIMWE010000125.1 GCA_903845115.1 uncultured Acidobacteriota bacterium
CCGCCGAGGTACGAGTAGTCGAAGACGGACGGGGAGGTGCCGAGGGGGCTCGACCCGCCGGCGGCCAGCTGCACGGAGTTCTTTCCCCAGCTCCAGGCCGCCATCCCGTAGCCGTCGACCTTCCGGAAGCTCTGGTCGCCGCCGAGGGCCGGCGTCTCCCAGCGGGCCGCCACCCGGACCGTCGCCCCGCGGCGGGTGAAGTTGATGTCGTCGCGGCTGTCCAGCACGAGGTTCGCCACGACGGCGCCCCGGTCCGCGCGGACCGACGGGAGGTCGCTCCCGGCCCGGGAATCCGCCCAGAGGCTCCCGCGCTGCACCCCCGCGCGCAGCTCGCCGAGCGTCCCGAACGTCACCCCGCCCTCCAGACCGCCCCGCAGCTCGCGGCGGGTGTAGTCGGCGAAGATCGAGCTGTCGAGGAAGCCGATCTGGGCCCGGTCCGTGGTCCAGGCGACGTACGGCGAGACGAAGAAGAGGCCGGAGGCGACGAGCGGCTGGTAGAACTCGCCGATCAGGCGCTCCTGCTCCCCGATCCCGCCGATGAGCCGCCACTCGGCCCCGAGCTTGTTGACGCTGGTCCGGATGATGCCGACGTCGAGCTGGAAGGCGCTCTCGCCGCGGAGGTCGGTCCGGAGGTCGAGGTTGAAGCGGACGCGGGTATGCCCCCACTTCTTGTCCGTCGTGACGATCTCGAGGACCTGGAGTCCATGGTCGCCCCGGATCCGGAAGTCGACCAGGTCGAACTCCTGGAGGGCGTAGAGGCGGGCCAGGTCGGCCCGGAGGACGGGGAGGTCGAGCGGTCCCGGAACGGAGCGGACGCGCGAACGGACGATCTCGTCCGACACCCGGGAGGTGTTCGACACGACGACCCGGTCGATCCGGGGCGGGCCCTGGGGCCGGCGGCGCGTCGCCTCGAGCCAGGTCTTCCACTCGCTCTCGGAGACGGAGAGCGTCCGGAGGCGGTCCGCGACGGCGCGGGCCGCCGCCTCTCCCAGGTCGATCGCCTCCCGCGCCCGCTTGAAGTCGAGGAACGTGAGGTTCCCGAGCGCCGGCTGGACGAAGACGTCGCCGGGGCCCAGGGCCTGGCGGGAACGCTCGACGTTCAGGTTGGTCGCCGCCGAGGTCGTCTGCGAGAGGATCTTCAGGAGGTCGCCGAGCTTCACTGCATTCCTCCCTTCCTGAAGAATGCGGAATTATACTATAGCGTAACCGTATAATTGCGGTATACTTGTCGCCGAACTTGCCGCACCGCGGGACGGCCGCGACGGCGTCTTCCGGGAACGAGACGCCGCTCAGGTCGTGGCTATTGCAGTCACCTCCCGGAGCGTCCGAGTGAGCGCCTCGGCGGCGTAGACGGCCTCCGGCGTGAGGGTGAAGTCCAGATCCTCGGAGAAGCGATAGGTCTCGAAGTAGCGCTTCTCGAGGCACGTCCTACCCTTGAAGACCGGTGCGCTGACGTCTCGTCGTGACGGGCAATCGCCGCGAGGAGCCACCCGAGGACGGAGTCCTTCTCCACGACGTCCGGCCGCAGTTGCCACTCGCGCGACCGGTCGAGGATGTCTTGCTTGCGGATCGCAAGTCGCCGGCCACATCGGCGACGGTGACGTTCACCCGTAGCCGCCACCGAGTGCCGAGGTGGCCGTGCGTCGGAACGGATGGGTCGAGGCGGACGTTCCCCGTCGTCCGCCGTCCGAAGCAGGCTCGGACTGAACCTCCCCCGCTCGAGCCTTCGTCGACTTCGTTCACGACTACGGGTGCCTGCTCGAACGTCGTGCGCGGCAAGCTCAAGGCCCACGGCCGGCCCCGCACGAACGAGCCGAGGGGACCTCGTCCGGCAAGCCGGGTCTGCTAGGCTTCTTCTGCCATGGAAGCCTCCGTCGCCCGCAGGCCCGCCACCTACGCGGACATCCTGGCGCTGCCAGACCACGTCGTCGGCCAGGTCGTGGACGGCGAACTGTTCGTGTCGCCCCGACCCGCCGTCGATCACGCACAATCTTCTTCGAGCCTAGGCTTCGAGCTGGGCCCACCCTTCGTCCGCGGCCGGGGAGGCCCCGGCGGCTGGTGGATCGTCGACGAGCCGGAAATCCACCTGGGCTCCGACATCACGGTGCCCGACATAGCGGGCTGGCGGAAGTCGCGCCTCCCGATCCTCCCTCGCGAGGCGTTCTTCACCCTGGCCCCCGACTGGATCTGCGAGGTTCTGTCGCCGTCGACCGCCCGGTTCGACCGCCTGAAGAAGCTGAACGTCTTCGCCCGCGAGGGGGTCGGCCACGCCTGGCTCGTCGACCCGGCCCTCGAGACCCTCGAGGTCTTCCGCCTCCACGAAGGGCACTGGCTCCTCGTCCTGACCGCGGGGGGCTTCGACAAGGTCCGGGCCGAGCCGTTCGACGCCGTCGAGATCGAGCTCGAAGGGCTCTGGATCCCGAAGTGCTAGAGGATAGGCTCCGGCCTTCCGGTCGGGTCCTTCGATCTCCCCCGCTTCCTCCTTCCGGTCTCGATTCAGCGGGTGAAAGTCTTCGCTGTGATTCGCCTGGAGTCGCTCCGCCTGGAAAGAAGGAGGCCCGTATGACAGACGAATCGTCCCCAGGCGCTGATCGCACTGGTGCCGATCCCGGTCGCATCGCTGGGGTCGGCGCACTTCCCGGCTACGACGGCTCGGTCCTGGATGTCCTTCCCGAGGGTATCGTCGTCCAGCTCGCGAGTGGCGAGATCGTCGCCTGGAATCCTGCAGCCGAGAGAATCCTCGGCCTCACCCGCGATGAGCTGGCCGGTCGGACGTCGGTGGATCCCAGGTGGCGGGCGATCCGCGAGAATGGCGCTCCGTTCCAGGGCGACTCGCACCCCGCGATGGTGACGCTCCGGACGGGCGAGGCGCTCCGCGACGTCATCATGGGTCTCCACCTGCCGGACGGCTCCCTCCGGTGGATCTCGATCAGCTCCTATCCGATCCCCGGACCGGACGGGCGACCCCGTTCCGTCGTCACGAGGTTCGTCGACGTGACCGAGCGGCGCCGGGAGGAGGAAGAGTCGCGGGTACGGGACGAGATGCATCGCCACCTGTTCGAGAGGATGGCCCAGGGGGTGATATTCCTGGATTCGAGCTTCAACCTGCTGGAGGCCAATCCGGCGGCGGAGAGGATCCTCAGGTTCCGGGGCGAGGAATTGAAGGCGCACTCGAGCTTCCATCCCGCCGTGAAACTGTTACGAGGCGACGGCTCCGAGATGCCCCGAGAGGAGCACCCGCTGGTGCTGGCGACTCACGCCGGCAAGCCGATCGACGACTTCGTGATCGGAGTGAAGTATCCGGACCGGGACGCCCCGTTCTGGCTGTCCGTCACGCAAAGGCCGATCTTCCGTCCCGGGGAGTCCGCCCCGAGCCACATCTGTTCCATATTCACCGACATCACGGAAAAATGGCAGGCCGAGAGAGCCCTGCGCGAGAGTGAGGCGCGCTACCGCCTCCTCGCCGAGAACATGGCGGACGTGGTCTGGACGCTGGACCCGAACACAGGACGGTTCACCTACGTGAGCCCGTCCGTCGAACAGCTCCGTGGCTACACGCCCGAGGAAGTGATGGCCGAACCCGTGAGGGTGGCCCTCGCAGATGCGTCGGCCGAGAACGTCTTCCAGGGCTTCGAGACCGTCTCCGAGGCCCTTGCTGCCACGCGGGGACGCCGGTCGGTCCGTACGGATCGGATCGACCAGCCCCGCCGCGACGGCTCCATCGTTCCGACGGAGGTCGTCACGACGCTGCTTCACGACGACAGCGGGCGGATCGTCGAGGTTCTCGGCGTGACGCGCGACATCACCGAGCGCGTCAAGGCGGAGGAGGAGATGCGGAAGCTGAACGCCAGCCTGGAGAAGCGGGTCATGGAGAGGACCTCCGAGCTGACGGAGGCAAACCGGGAGCTCGAGGCCTACTCGTACTCGGTGGCTCACGAGCTGAGAACCCCCCTCCGGGCGATTGACGGCTTCTCGGCCCGGATCGCGTCGGCCCTCGGGGGGCAGCTCGACGAAGAGGGGCGTCGGCTCTTCGCAGAGGTGCGGTGGAACGCGCAGCGCATGGGGCAGCTGATCGACGACCTGTTGCTCTTCTCGCAGGTGAGACGAGTCGGTATGACGTTCAGTGCCGTGGACATGGCAGGTGCCGCACGAGTCTCTTTCTCCGCCATAGTGCCGGACGCGGCGGCGATGTCGCGGATCTCTTTCTCGGTCGGCGACCTGCCGGCGTCCCAGGGGGACGCCCGCCTCCTCCGGCGAGTCTGGGAGAACCTCCTCTCGAACGCCGTGAAGTTCTCGAAGGATCGGGAGCTGTCCGAAATCCGGGTCGAGGGCTCCATCGAGGGAAGTGAGGCGATCTACAGAGTCCGCGACAACGGGGTCGGCTTCGACATGAAGCACGTGGAAAAGCTGTTCGGCGTGTTCAATCGGCTCCACGGGCAACGCGATTTCGAGGGGACCGGGGTCGGTCTCGCGCTTGTCCGCCGGATCGTGGCCCGGCACGGCGGACGTGTCTGGGCCGAGTCAGAGCCCGGGAGAGGGGCGACGTTCTCCTTCGCGCTCCCCGTGGGGAAAGGGTCCGATACGACCGCGGAGTCGCGGTGAGAGCGGGCACGACGTGAAGCGGCGGGGGGGAGACCTCCTCCGGGCCGGCTACACATACCTCTAGCTCGCCGCCGCGAACGGCCCGATCCGGTGGCACGAGGGGAAAACGGGTCGCTGCACGGACTCCATCTGTCCAGCCCGCTGGTCCAGAATACCCGGCGTTGGATGCGGCAAGGCCGGGGAAGGGACCCGCCAAAGAAGCCGGGTCGAGCCGCGTCGAGGGAGGATCACATCGTGGCTGGCACCTGCCCTGACCCGCGGTTCGCCCCTGCCGGGAAGAGGAGCGCTGGCGAATGACCTCGCGCGGCATGGACGTCTTCTCCCTCCGCGACTCGGTCGTGGGCGAATACAGGGCCTTCGCCACCTCCTTCACCACCATCCGAGCCGCCGACATCCGGCAGCAGGTCGACGCGATCTACGGGGAAGGGCGGTACTGGCCCGAGCCCCTGATCCAGATCAACCCCAGCTATCAGAGCAAGACCACGGTCGAGAAGCTCGCTGCGGACGGCGTCCTCGACCCGATCTGCGCCGACATCTTTCGTACCCCGCCCTCGCCCGGTTCTCCGCGCGGCGAATCGCTGAGGCTCTACAAGCACCAGGAGCAGGCGATCGCCTTCGCCTCCCGGGGAGAGAGCTACGTCGTGACCACGGGGACCGGCTCGGGGAAGTCCCTCTGCTTCTTCGTCCCCATCGCCAGCGCCGTCCTGGCCGAGAAGCGAAAAGGGCGCCCCCCGAGGACCCGGGCCATCGTCATCTACCCGATGAACGCCCTGGCCAACAGCCAGAAGGAGGAGCTCGACAAGTTCCTCCAGAACGTCCCGGGACAGCCGCCGTTGACCTTCGCTCGCTATACGGGCCAGGAAGATGCGGAGACCCGCCGTCACATCTCCGAGGACCCGCCGGACATCCTCCTGACCAACTTCATGATGCTCGAGCTCCTGATGACGCGACAGGACGAAACCGACCGGAAGGTGATCGAGAATTGCTCCGGCCTCCGCTTCCTCGTCCTGGACGAGCTGCACACGTATCGCGGGCGGCAGGGAGCCGACGTCGCCCTGCTCGTAAGGCGCGTCAGGGAACGTCTCGCCCCGGAGAACCTCCAGTGCATCGGGACCTCGGCCACCATGGCGAGCGAGGGGACGCTCGAGGAGAAGAGCCGCGCCGTCGCGCGGGTCGCGAGCAAGCTCTTTTCGGCCGCCATCCCCGAGAGCAACGTCGTCGTCGAGACGCTCGAACGGGTGACCGACCCCTCCGTCGACGCGGTCTCCGTGAGGTCCGGCCTCGGCGCCGCCATCGACGCGGGGATCCCGCGTGGAATCACCGACGCGGCTCTTGCCCTCCACCCGCTGGCGGTCTGGGTCGAGACCCGCCTCGGGATCGCGTGGTCGGACGTCGACCAGCGGTGGGTCCGGGCGAGACCCCTCACCATGACCGAGGCGGTGGAAGCGCTCGGCCAGGACTCGGGCCGGGACGTCGCCGCCTGCCGCGCGGCCCTCAAGGACCTCCTCCTCGTCTCGGGCATCGGCCCCCGCAGCTTCTTCGCCTTCAAGCTCCACCAGTTCCTCTCCGGAGCGGGGCACGCCTACGCCACCCTCGAGCCGCCCGGCCGCCGGGTCGTGACCGTGGAGGGACAGAAGTTCCTGCCAGGCGATCCCGGGAAGCGGCTCTACCCGGTCCACTTCTGCCGGGAGTGCGGCCAGGAGGTCCACCCCGTGCGCCTCGTCGACGGCGAGGGAGGGCGCACCTTCCTGGACCGCGACATCGACGACGCTCCCCCCGTCCGCCCGGACGAGGACGCCGCCGGCGCCGAGGGGGACGACGGCCCCGATCGAACGCGGTTCGGATTCCTGATCCCCTATCCGAAGGATGCCGGCTTCACGTTCGAGGACCGCGACGAGGAGTATCCCGAGAACTGGCTGGAGCCCGACTTCTCCGGCAACCCGCGGCTGAAGGCGCACTACCGGGCGGCCCGGGCCGAGCCGTTCTCGGTCGCGCCCGACGGGAAGGCCGGCTCCGGGATGAGGGCCTGGTTCCTCCCGGGGAAGTTCCGCTTCTGCCTCTGCTGCGGCAATACGCAAGGGGGGAGCGCCAGGGACCGGACCCGCCTCGCCTCCCTCTCCGCCGAGGGGCGCAGCTCCGCCACGACCGTCCTCGTCGCCAGCGTTCTCCGGTGGATGCACGGGGAGGCGTCGGGGCTCGCACCGCACCAGCGGAAGATCCTCGGCTTCACCGACAACCGGCAGGACGCGGCGCTCCAGGCGGGGCATTTCAACGACTTCCTCTTCGTCAGCCTCGTCCGCGCGGGATTCCTGGGGGCGCTCGAGGAGACCGGAGTACGGGGCCTTCGGAGCGACGAGCTGGGCCTCGCCCAGGAGAGGGCCCTCGGCTTCGACCGGCCGGCCCCGGAGGTCCGCGCGGAGTGGCTCCTAGAGCCGGCCCTGAAAGGGTTCCACCTCCAGGATGCCGCCGCGACGCTTCGCCAGGTCCTCTCCTACCGGGTCTGGTTCGACCAGCGCCGCGGCTGGCGTTACACGAACCCCAACCTCGAGCAGCTCCGCCTGCTGGAGGTGGATTACCTCGCCCTCGACAAGCTCGCGGCCGACGAGGCTCTCTTCGCCAAGGCACCCGACCCCATCCGCCTCGCCACGCCCGAGGTACGGGCGGCCGTCTACAAGGTGATCCTCGACCACCTCCGGAAGTGGATGGCGGTGAGGAGCCAGGTCCTCGACCCGGCGGTCACGGAACAGCTCCTCAGCAGGTCCCACAGCCGGTTGCGGCCCCCCTGGGGATTCGGCCTCGACGAGGCGCCCCGGCGCGCTCGCTGGCTACTCGTCACCTCCCCCTCCCGCCGGGAGACGTCGCTCAAGGACGAGGACCTCATCGTGCGAGGTGGCTCCCGGAGCGTCCTCGGCAGGGCCCTCCGCTCGTCTCGCCTCTGGGGCGCCAACCCCGCCGTCCGGGGGATGAAAGCCAAGGAGTTCGACGCTCTGCTGGAGGCGCTTCTCCGCGCCGCGTCGGAGCACGGGCTCGTTTCCGAGGAGGCCACCCCCTTCGGCGACGTCTCCGGTTGGAAGCTGAACGACGGAGCGGTCCTCTTCAGGAAGGGGACAGGCGGCTCCGGCGCCGGGTCGAGGGAGAACGCCTTCTTCCGTGACTTCTACCAGGCGCTCTCGTCGATGCTCCGCGACCCGCTCCATCCTCTCTTCGGCTTCGAGGCGCGCGAGCACACGGCCCAGGTCGACCGCGACAAGAGGGAGGCCCGCGAGAAGCGCTTCCGTTATGGCGAGAAGGAGCGGGAGGAGCTGACCCGCGACGAGAAGAAGTACCGCGAGATCGGGGAGCCCAGCCGCTTCCTCCCGGTCCTCTTCTGCTCGCCGACCATGGAGCTGGGAGTCGACATCTCGGCCCTGAACGCCGTCTACCTCAGGAACATCCCGCCCACCCCGGCGAACTACGCCCAGCGGAGCGGCCGGGCGGGGAGGAGCGGCCAGGCGGCCCTCGTCCTCACCTACTGCTCCTCGCAGGGGCCTCACGACCAGTACTTCTTCCGCGACCCGAAGGCGATGGTCCACGGCGAGGTCCGCCCGCCGCTCCTCGACCTCGCCAACCGCGACCTGGTCGACAGCCATCTCCAGGCGGTCTGGCTGGCCGCCACCGAGGAGCCGCTCGACTCTTCGATCGCCGACCTGCTCGTCCTCCCGCACGCGGACCGGCCGCTGCGTCCCGACGCCCTGGAGTCGATGGCCAGGGAGAGGGTGACGGCAGAGGCGGTCCGGCGGATCGGGCGGCTCCTGGACCTCCTGAAGGACGAGCTGACCCCCGAGCGGGCCCCCTGGTACACCGAACGGGACGCCTACGCCGCCTCCGTCGTCGCGGCGGCGCCGGGGCGGTTCGCGCGGGCGTTCGACCGCTGGCGCGACCTCTTCCTCGCCGCCGAGCAGCAGCGGGACGCGGCCCGGCGGACGATGGACGACTACGGCGCCCACCAGAAGGAGAAGCGGGCCGCGCAGAGCCGGCACGCGCAGGCGATCGACCAGCTGAACCTCCTCCAGAAGGGGAGCAGCAGCTTCTCCAGCGACTTCTACACCTATCGGTACCTCGCGACGGAGGGGTTCCTCCCCGGCTACAACTTCCCGCGCCTTCCCCTGATGGCCTACGTTCCGGCCTCCGGCGACGGGCGCGCGAGGCAGACCTACCTCCAGCGGCCGCGGTTCCTCGCCCTCGCGGAGTTCGGCCCGCGCAGCCTCGTCTACCACGAGGGGCGGGCCTACCGCGTCGTTCGGGCGCTCCTCTCGCTCCACCGCGAGGCCGCCACGGCGGACGCCCCTCTCCCCACGAAGAGCGTCCGGATCTGCCGGACCTGCGGGGCGGGGCATTTCGACGGCGAAAGCTCCCTCTGCCATTCGTGCAACGCCTCCCTGGGCGAGGCCGAGATCGTCAGCTCCGTCTACCGGATCGAGAACGTCTCGACCCTGCCGGCCGAACGGATCACCGCCAACGACGAGGAGCGGCAGCGCCAGGGGTTCGAGCTGCAGACGACGTTCGAATGGGCGGTGAGGGACCATCACCTCGACGTCCGCGCGGCCGTCGTCGCCGACGAGGCGGGGGAGGTCCTCCGCCTCTCGTACGGCCCCGGGGCGACGATCACCAGGCTCAACAAGGGCCTGCGCCGCCGGGCCAACCCGACGGTGCTCGGGTTCCGGATCGACCCGGTCTCCGGGTACTGGGCGAAGAACGAGGACGAGGAGGGGGAGGCGGTCGACCCGCTCGTCGTCCCGAAGCAGTGGATCGTCCCGAGCGTGCAGGACCGGAAGAACGCGCTTCTCGTCCAGCCCCAGGAGCGCCTTCCCGAGACCGGGGTGGCGACGCTCCAGCACGCTCTCCTGCGAGGCATCGAGACACTCTTCCAGCTCGAGGAGGGAGAGATCCTGGCCGAGCCGATGCCCTCGCGCGACCCGAAGAGCCGGGCCGGCTTCCTCCTGTACGAGGCGACCGAAGGGGGCGCCGGGGTCCTCTCGCGGCTCGTCGCCGAAGAGGGGATGCTCCGCGAGGTCGCGAAGGCCGCTCTCCGGATCCTCCACTTCGACCTCGGCGCGGAAGGATCGGAGGGGAAGGCCCCTCGCCTCCCGGACGTCGCGGCCTCGCTCGCCGACCTTCCCGGTACGGCCTGCGTGGCCGCCTGCTACCGCTGCCTCATGTCGTACTACAACCAGCCCGACCACGACCTCCTCGACCGGCGGAACCGGGAGTCGCGGGAGTGCCTCCTCCGCCTGGCCCGGTCGACGACGCGGGTGCAGGGGAGAGCCGGCTCGCTCCCGCCGGGCCTCTCCGCGTCCCTTTCCGCCAGGAGCGGCTCGCCCCTGGCCCGCTGGCTCCAGCTCGCCTCGGAGCGGAATCTCCCGTCCCCCGACGCCGAGCCGTTCGTCGACGGCGGCACCCGGCTCCCGCTCGTCTGGCGGGGACACTACGTCGTGGCCAGCCTCGGAAATTTGCCGCCGGCCACCGCCACCCGGCTGGAGGACAAGGGGTTCGAGGTCGTCGTCTTCGAGCCCGGGGAATCCGAGGCCGCCTGGGCCGACCCCTTCGGTCGCCTGGCTTCGGCCCTGGGACGCGCCGGGTGATCGGACAGACGGACGGATCTCCCGTCTCTCTTGGATGGAGCCTTGGGATGCACTAGCCTCTGATGCGTGCGCACCACTCTCGACCTCGCGGAGGATGTCCTTTACGCCGTCAAGGCGCGCGCTCCTCGCCATCTCGTCGTGCTCTGACCCGTCGTGCCGGATGAACGGATGACCGCGATTTCCCCCGCCTTCGGCCCGGGCAGCCTGGTGAAGGCCCGCGGGCGGGAGTGGGTCGTCCTGGCGGGCAGCGACGCGGAGCAGCTCCGCCTGCGCCCCGTTTCCGGGTCGGAGGAGGACCAGACCGTCCTCGCGCTCGCGCTGGAGGCCGAGCCGGTCACCGGGGCTTCCTTTCCGCCCCCCGACGTGAGGCAGCGGTCCAGCCACGACGCCGCGCTTCTCCTGCGCGACGCGCTCCTCCTCTCCCTTCGCCGGGGGGCCGGGCCGTTCCGCGGCATCGGGCAGATCTCGGTGGAGCCGCGCGCCTACCAGCTCGTCCCGCTGCTGATGGCCCTGAAGCTCGACCCGGTCCGGCTCCTCATCGCCGACGACGTCGGCGTCGGGAAGACGATCGAGGCGGCCCTCATCGCCCGCGAGCTGCTGGACCGGGGGGACATCGACCGGACGACGGTCCTCTGCCCGCCTCACCTCGTCGACCAGTGGGTCACCGAGCTGACCGACCGCTTCCACATCCGCCCCGTCCCGGTGACGGCCGCGAGCGCCGCCCGCCTGGAGCGGAGCCTTCCGCCCGGCGAGAGCGTCTTCACCGCCCACCCGCACACCGTCGTCAGCCTCGACTACATCAAGAGCGACCACCGGAGGAGCTGGTTCCTCGCCACCTGCCCCGACTTCGTCATCGTCGACGAGGCCCACGCCTGCGCGGCCGCCGGCCAGGGGCGCCACCAGCGGTACGAGCTGCTGAAAGGTCTCAGCCAGGCCCCCGGTCGCCACCTCGTCCTCCTGACGGCCACCCCGCACAGCGGCGACGAGGCGGCCTTCTACCGTCTCCTCGGCCTCCTCGACCCCGACTTCGACCGGCTCAAGGAGGCGACGGGCGACGAGCGGACGCGCCTGCGCGACCGCCTCTCTAGGCATTTCGTCCAGCGCCGCAGGCCCGACATCGCCGAGTGGAAGGAAGGGGGGAAGCTCTTCCCGCGCCGCGAGACGATGGAGCTGACCTACCGGCTGACGGGCGAGTGGGCGCGCTTCTTCGACTCCGTCCTGGAGTACTGCGCCGACGTCGTCGAGTCGGCGGGGGGCGACGCCCGCCGCGAGCGGCTCAGCTTCTGGGGGACGCTCGCCCTGATGCGCTGCGTCTCCTCCAGCCCCGCCGCCGCCGTCCAGGCGCTCCGGACCCGGGCCGCCTCCGGCGAGGGCGAAACGGAAGAGTCCCTCCACGACCGGGTCTTCGACGGGGGGCTCGACACCCTCCCCGACGACGACGTCGAGCCGCCGGCCGGCAGCGACGACCCGGCCCTCTCGGCCCTCATCGCCGGGGCGGAGAAGCTGACGGGCGCGGGGGACGACCCGAAGCGGAAGCTCCTGGCCGACCATCTCCGGAAGCTGGTGGACGAGAAGTTCAGCCCCGTCGTCTTCTGCCGCTACCTCGCAACCGCCCACTACCTCGGCAGGCACCTGGCCGCCCTCTTTCCCGGCGTCGCCGTCGGCGTCATCACCGGGGAGCTGACCTCCGGGGAGCGGAAGGAGAGGATCGAGGAGCTGGGGGAGGCCGATCGCCGGCTCCTCGTCGCCACCGACTGCCTCTCCGAGGGGATCAACCTCCAGGAGCATTTCGACGCCGTCGTCCACTACGACCTCTCCTGGAACCCGACCCGTCACGAGCAGCGGGAGGGGCGCGTCGACCGCTTCGGGCAGGAGAGCGAGGTGGTCCGGGCGACGCTCCTCTACGGCGCCGACAACCCGGTCGACGGCGCCGTCCTGGACGTCATCCTCCGCAAGGCCGCCCGGATCCGAGAGGAGCTGGGAGTCCCGGTCCCGGTCCCGGACGACGGGGAGGCGCTGACGCAGGTCCTCCTGAAGGCGGTCCTCCTGAGGCGCCGCGGGCACGCGGCCCCGGCCGACGCCAAGCAGCTGGCGCTCTTCGACGCCGCCTGGGACGACGCGCGGGAGAAGGCGAAGGGGAACCGGACCGTCTTCGCCCAGAGGCGCCTCAAGCCCGAGGAGGTCCTTCCCGAGTGGCAAAAGACCCTTGCCGCCGTCGGCGGGGAGCGGGACGTCCGCCGGTTCGTCGACCGCGCCCTCGCCCGGCTCGGCTCGGGCCTCGAGACGCTTCCCCGCGGCTTCCGGGCGCCCCTCGCCCCGCTCCCCGGCGACGTAAGGGAGCGCCTCGACCTGGAGGGGCTTCAGGGGACCCTCCTCCTCGACTTCGACTACCCGCCCGCCCCCCGCTGCCGCAGCGTAAAGCGGAGCCATCCCCTCGTCGCCGTCCTGGCCGAGACGCTTCTGGCCAGAACGCTGGAGGGGGCCGCCGACGAGACCGGCCAGGTCGCCAATGACTCCAAAGACTCCAATGACTTTTGTGTCCGCACCGACCCGGCCGTCCTGGGTCGCGCCGGCTGCTGGGTCTCGGCCGAGGTGAAGGAGCGGACCACCGTCTTCCTCCTCCGCCTGCGCCACCAGCTCGTCACCCAGCGGACCGGACCCGATCGCCGCCCGTCGACCCTCCTCGTCGAGGAGGCGACGGCCCTGGCGTTCGGGGGGGCTGTCGGTCCGTCCGGTTCCGACCGTCCCCCGCTCGAAGGGGAATCCGCCCTCGCCCTCCTTCTGGCCCTCCCCGCGGCCGACCCGCCCGCGCACGTCCGTGAGCGCTCGGTCGCCCACGCGCTCGCGGAGCTTCCCTCCCGCGCCGCCGACCTGGACCTCTTCGGAAGGCGCCGCGCAGAGGCCCTCCTCGCCGACCACCGGCGCGTCCGCGAGGCAGCTGGAGGAAGGGCGGGGACGCGGACGCTCGGAACTCGGACACTTGGCACGACGACCGTCACTCCGCTCCTCCCGCCCGACGTCATCGGGCTCTACGTCCTCCTCCCGAGGGACGTGTAGGCGGGACGACTGGATGACGAGATGACGAGATGACGGTGCGAAGGGCCCTCCGCTCCCGGGACCTACAGATCGCCTTCGAGACGCTCGCGATCGAGGGGGGCCTTCTCTCCCCCGAGTGGCTCGCCCGCATCGCCCAGCGGAGCGCCCCGGCCCAGTCCGAGGCCGACTACCGGGTGCCGAAGGGGCTCGCCCTTCGCGACGAGATCGGCCGCTACTGGCGCATCGCTCAGGCCCACCACCGCGACTTCGCCTCCGGCCGCGTCGCCGGGGCCGACCCGAAGCGCCTGGCGGAGAGCTTCGTCCCCGGCCTCCTCTCCGAGGCTTTCGGCTTCACGTCGCTGTCCGCCGCGCCCCCGATCCAGCTCGCCGGCCGCACCTACCCGATTGGCTTCGCGGCGCAGGGCGGCCGCGTCCCGGTCGTCGTCGCCCCGGCCGGGAGCGGCCTCGACACGCTCGCGCCTGCCTTCGGAGACGGCGCCCGCCGCCGGAGTCCCTTCGGCCTCGCGCAGGAGTTCCTGAACGCCGAGGAGGGAGCCCTCTGGGGAATCGCCACCGACGGGGCGACCCTCCGGATCCTCCGCGACAACGCCAGCCTCACCCGCCCCTCCTGGATCGAGGCCGACCTGGAGCGG
>CAIMWE010000126.1 GCA_903845115.1 uncultured Acidobacteriota bacterium
GCCGGGAGACCTCCGCGATCACCCAGAGGAAGACGTGGGTGTCGAGGAGGAGCTTCACCGTCCTTCAAACGTCGCGAGGATCTCGTCCGGCAGGGGGGCGTCGAAGTCGTCCGGCACGACGAACTCCCCGGCACAGAGGCCAAGCTTCCGGCGGGCCGCCGCCGCCTCGACGGGATGGATCTCGAAGAGGGGACGCTCCGCGTCGACGACGAGCAGGCGCTCGCCGGCACGCACGCGCCGCAGCACGTCGTCCGGGTTCCGCCGCAATTCATCGAAGGTCAAATCAGTCACGGGAGAAGTCTACGCCCCTCGGTGGAGAGAGAAGCTCGAGAAGCTCGGAGAAGCTCGGGGTCAGGTCTGGTGTTTGGTTTATACGCTCTCCCCAGCGCAACCTCGATCCTGCCGCCCACGCTCCTTCGATGACCGTCCACCGGGCCGAAGGGGATCGGCCTCGCGGCCGTCAGGCGCGCCGTCGATCAAATCGCCGGGCGGTCGACGGCGGAGCGGAGGAGCCGCCCCGCCGTCGCGGCGATCCTCCCGGCCCGCTCGTCGTCCACTTCGCCGCGCTGCGTCGCGATGCACCACGAGAGGGTCCCGCCGACGGTCGCGACCGAGGACATCACCGGCGCGACCGGGTTGTCCACGACGAACGCGAAGGAGAGGGGACGGAACGGTCCAATGGCGGCCGGGATATCGAGGGCGCCGATGTTCGTCACGAGGGTGATCTGCGGCCCCTTCGCCGCCATCGCGACGAGCCGGTCCCGGCCGCGCCCGTCGGCCGGCAGGAACGGCCCCATCCTCGAGGCAAGGCCGGTGGAGAGGACGCTCGGAAGGAGCCGCTCTCGCGGGTCGCCGACCTCCAGGAGCTGCCGGCGGACGGCGCGGGCCAGGGGCCAGAGCGGCTCGCCCGGCGTCACGCGGGGCGCCGCGTCGACCCCGGAGGCGAAGAGGACGACATCGTCCGTCACGGGGGAAGGGACCCGCGCGGCGACGTTGACGGGGCAGGCGAGGTAGAGCCGGACCGCCTCCCCCGCGCGGGAGCACTCTGCGGCGAGGGCGAGGAGGTGGGCCGCGGCGAGGGCGCCGTGGAGCGTCGTCCCCTCCTCGCGGGCCCGCGCCGCGAGCGCCGCCGTCCCATCCGGGTCGACGACGAGGGTCAGGATGCGGGTCGACGGCAAGCCCTGCCCTGCGGCCGGGGCGGAGGGAAGGCGCGAGGGCCCCGGGTTCCTCGTCTCCCCCGCCGTCCGCCCGATCCGGAGGATCCCCTTCAGCTTCTCGGTCAGCCGGAGAGGGCGGACCAGGATCTCCTCGATCGTCGGGGGGAGCGGCTTCTCCTCCAGGTCGGCGCGCCCCGTGGCTCGTAGCCGCTCCGCGGCCTCCAGGAGATCCCTGAAGAGATAGCCCGTCGCCCGGGCGTCGGCGAGGACGTGGGAGACGGTGACGAGGAGGGTCGCGCGCTCCTGTCCGTCGCCGTGCCGCAGGAGGCGCGCGCGCGCCAGGGGCGCCTCGCCGTCGGCGAAGCGGCGGTCCAGGTCGCTCTCGGCCAGGCGCGTCCAGCTCCCGGCGGGCGCGTCGGTCACCTCGAGCGGGATGGGAGGCCCGGGCGAGGTGGCGGGGGCGACGACGAAGGCCGGGCCCCCGCGAGCGGGCACGACCGACGCCCGGAGCAACGGGTGCCGCCTCTGGACGGCGTCGAGCGCGCCCCGGAGCGTGGCGGCGTCGAGCGGCCCCTCCACCTCCGCCGCGAACGTCAGGTTCATCCGGAGGAGCCAGAGCATCCGCTCGAGGCCGCCGAGGGGTCTGCCGGACTGCCCCGTCCCGCTACCCACGGGGCGCCTCCGCCGCGAGTGCCGCACCGATGGCGGAGAGGAGCTCGGCCCGGGCCGACTGGAGGAAGAAGTGGTCCCCGGGAAGCATCCGGAGGGTGAAGGGCCCCGACGTCAGGCTCCGCCACGCCTCGAGCCCCTCGTCCGTCGTCGCCGGATCGGAGAGGCCGCCGAAGACGTGGACGGGGATGGCGAGCGGCTCCCCGTGGAAATGGAGGTAGGTCTCGATCATGGCGACGTCTCCCCTGAGCGCCGGCAGGAGGAGGTCGAGGAGCTCGCTCTCCCCCAGGATCCCCTCCGGGATGCCCTTGTACCTCCGGACGATTTCGTCGACGAACTCCCGGCGCGGGAGGCGGTGGAGTTGCGGGCGCGGATCGGAGAGGTGGGGTGCGTTGCGCCCGGAGACGATCAGCGCCCGCGGGGAGGGACCGCCTCGGCGCCGGATCTCGCGGGCCAGCTCGTAGGCGAGGACGGCGCCGAGGCTGTGGCCGTAGAGGGCGAAGGGGGGGACGAGGAGCGGAGCGAGGACGGTGGCGAGGGTCTCGACGAGCGGCACGAGCCGCTCGACCGGCTCCTCGACGAGGCGGGCCTCCCGCCCCGGCAGGAGGATGGTGCAGAGGTCGAGCGTCGGCGGAGCGACCCTTCCCCACGGGTGGAAGGCGGCCGCTCCCCCGCCGGCGTAGGGAAGGCAGACGAGCCGGGTCTGCCCGGGGCGGGGCGGTCCGGCGGGCCTCCGGACCCACCTCTCGAGCGCCTCTCCCTCGACCGGCGTCATCGCCCCTCCCTCCCGCCTGGCCCGTCGGTCCCGGAGAGGGCGGCCTCGATGTCGGCCCGCATCCGGGCCCCGAGGAGCGCCACGTTCGGCTCCCAGATCATGGAGATGTGGTCGCCGGGGACGGTGACGACGCTGACCGGATGGGTCGAGTAGGGGGCCCAGCTCTCCCCGGGGTCGGGGGCCTCGACGACGACGTCCAGATCGGAGAAGCGCTCGGGGATCCCCTTCTCGCTCCGGTAGACGTGGAGCGGGCCGTCGTAAAGGGAGGGCTCGTACCGGGCGATCGCCCTCATGCTCGCCTTGAAGACCTCGAGGAGCCCCCGGACGAGCAGGGCCGGCGACACGAGGCCCCGGGACTTCAGCCTGTCGAGAAGCGCGTCGAGCTGCCCGGTCGGCGAGAGGGAAGCGGTCTCCGGGGCGCCCGTGCCGGCGGGGTCCCCCGTCAGCCCCGAGCCGAAGATGTTGCAGAAGACGCGGACGAGGATGTCCGAGACTGAAGCGTCGTCCTGGAAACTCATCGCCTGCCGGTTCGCGATGAAATAGGTATCGAGCATCCCGACGTAGGGGACGCTCGCCCCGGCGGCACGGAGCTGCCGCGCCATCTCGAAGGCGACCATCCCGCCGGACGACTGCCCGCCGAGGAGATAGGGGCCGTCGGGGTGGACGCTTTTCACCGCCTCGACGAACCGCCCGGCGAGGTCCTCGATCCGGTCGAGGGGGGCCTCGTGGCCGTCCACCCCCGGCACCTGGAGACCGTAGAAGGTCTGGTCCGCCCCGAGGCGACGCGCGAGGTCCTCGAGGTAGACGGTCGCCCCGAGGGCTCCAGGGATGAAGAAGAAGGGAGGTCTGGGCCGGGCGACCTGGACGACGACGGCCGCGCGGGCCCCGGGGCGAGACGCGGCCGGAGGGGTCGTCTCCTCCGGAGGGGCGAGCAGGCGCGCCAGGGCGGCGACGGTCGGACGCCGGAACATCTCGACGATCGGGACCTCGCGGGGAAAGGCCTCGCGGATCCTGTTGTGGACCGCGATGACGGCGAGCGAGTTCCCCCCGAGGGAGAAGAAGTCGTCCTCGACGCTCACCTCCGCGAGGCCGAGCACCTCCGACCAGATGCGGGCGAGCGTCTCCTCCGCCCCGTTCCGCGGCGCGACGACGGCCCGGCACGAGGTGGGCTTGCGCTCGGCCAGCCGGGCGAGCGCGCCGCGGTCCAGCTTGCCGTTTCCGGTCATCGGGAGAGCGGCGAGCGCGATGAACTCGGACGGGACCATGTGGGACGGGAGGAACTCTCCGAGCGCTTCCGCCAGGCCTCCCGGCGAAGGCGCGAGACGCGCGCCCTCCACTTCTGTCACGAAGGCGACGAGGCGGCGATCGCCCCTCTCGCCGGCGAGGGCCACGGCGGCGGCCCTCACGCCCGGGAGGCGTCCCAGCGCCGCCTCGACCTCTCCCAGCTCGATCCGGTGCCCCTGCACCTTCACCTGCTGGTCCTCCCGCCCCAGGAACTCGATCACTCCTCCCGGCAGCCACCGTCCCCAGTCTCCCGTCCGGTAGAGCCGCTCCCCCGTCTTCTGGTGGACCACGAACTTGGCGGCCGTCCTCTCCTCGTCCCCCAGATACCCCTTCGCCAGCCCGATCCCCCCGATGTACAGCTCCCCCGCC
>CAIMWE010000127.1 GCA_903845115.1 uncultured Acidobacteriota bacterium
GCGCTCGACAGCATGATCAACCAGGCGCTGTTACTCCTCGGCCGCGTGTATGACAAGGAGACTCGAGCGCTGAGTCTCCCAACCTTTCTGGAGGCGTATAGGAGCCACCTCACGCAATCGCAGGCCCGTTCAATCTTCGGACGCCCCTGGACGAAATGATCTGTGGTACAAACCCTTGATCTGGAGTTATCTGCGGATGGCCGAAGACGAGCTAAGCCACTACGGATCAAAAGGTTGCGGGTTCGATTCCTGCTGGGCGCACCACTCATAACACTCACCAAGCGAATGTTTTCCAGGGCTGATTGAGGCTCAAGAGCCGCAATCGCAACGGGATCGGTTTGCCACCTACGTACCACGCCCCAGCGAGACAGAACGGCTGGGATCGACCTTCCAGGCGGTGGAAACGGGGATCTCCCAGCGACCGGAAGGAACCGCTACCAGGCTGCGTCAAGTCCCGACCTTCGCTTAGAGAACGTCATTCCCAGCTGTGGGCGAGACCGGTCGAAGAGAGCTGTGGATGTTCGCCTGGGAGGAGGCGCGGCGGACAGTCGAAGACCGGCCTCGGCAGCCCACGCGTCCACCTCTTCCTCCCGATACCCCCAGGCCAGGGTAACGGTTCTGACGGCACGCTCCTCCCTCTTCTCGGAATCCGTTTCATGACCGTGGGCGCGGAGGAAGGCGTGCGCTGGCTCGTGCGCGATGACGGAGCGGAGGATGTGGTCCGACGCTGAGAGGGCCAGCTGCAGCAAGAAAGTGAAGCTGAATCCGTCCGTGGCGATTCGATCCGTCGACCCGCGTCATGGGCGAGTAGACTCACGAAGGAAAGGTCTTGTCCCCATCCTCTCCGGAGCCCAGGTTCACCCCTCCGATCAGGACGGCCCGAGTCGCCTATCCGAGTCAGGGGTTTGAAATGTGTTCTGCCTCTTCAGCCTTATCTGATGTCGTTCCCTCGAAACGACCCGATGAGGCTCGGGGGGGCCTCGGGGGCGAGCCCTTCCTGGTTTCCGAACTCGAAGCTGGAGGCCTCCCCGTTTCGGCGATCGGACTGGCGCCGAGTGAGAGAGGGATCCCCCTCCGATGAGAAGTCGCGCGCTGACCAGACGTCTGGAGGCCGAGCGACGGCTCGCCTCCAGGCGAAGCCCAGGGCAGGAAGAAACTCCCGAGGACACTCGTTCCCTCGCCCACGAGCTGGAGGTCCACCAGATCGAGCTGGAGATGCAGAACGACGAGTTGCGTCGAGCCCACGACGAGCTGGAGCTGTTACGTGCGAAGTACTTCGATCTCTTTGACCTGGCGCCGGTGGGCTACGCCATCCTGGGCAAGCAGGGACTGATCCAGGAGGCGAACCTGACGCTCATGAGCCGCCTGGGGGTCACCCGGAAGGCACTCGTCGGGCATCCCCTCAGCCGCTTCGTCAACCCCACCAGCGCGGACGCCTACACCCTTCAGCTTCGGCGGCTCTTCGAGAGCGGGGAACCATCGTCGTTCGAGGTCGGCATGGTGATGGAGGATGGCACGCCGTTCCGGGGTCGAATCGACGCCGCCGTCCGCACCAAGGTCGGCGTTCGGGCCACTTGCCGTATCGCCCTGACCAGTGTGACCGAAGGCAAGCGCGAGGAGGATGCCGCCGGCGACCTGAGCCGGACTTCGAGGGCGCTGGCGACGTGACGTGATCTTCCCCGCGGAGCTCACGAGCATGCCGGTCTATTTGGTTCCTCGGCCCGCGTTGTCCCCGTCGACTCACTGGCCTTGGTCCCGCCAGGGCGTAGCTGCCCCCGAACAGGGACCTCCTCGAGAAGATCGACGCTGATTCCTTGCGCGCCGAGGCGGAGCGGCGATTCGCGGAGGAGGAAGGATCGGGCCCCGAGCTCTCGGAGGTGGACGCGCTCGCTCTCCAGCACGAGCTGGAGGTCCACAAGATCGAGCTTCAGCTTCAGAACGAGGGACTGCACCGAATCCAGGACGACCTGGAAGCCTCGAGGGAAAAATACTTCGATCTGTACCTCCTGGCCCCGGTGGGCTACGCCGTCCTGAACGACAAGGGACTGATCCAGGAGGCGAACCTGACTCTCGCAGGCCGCCTCAACGCCACGCGGAAGTCACTCATCGGGCGTCCTCTCGACCGCTTCGTCAACCCCGCCAGCGCAGACGCTGTCACCCTTCAGCTCCGACGGCTTTTCGCGACCGGCGAGCCGTCGTCGTTCGAGGTGGGCATGGTGATGGAGGACGGCACCCCGTTCCAGGGTCGGCTCGACGCCGTCGTCCACGACGACTCCTCCGGGTCGAGGTACTGTCGCGTCACGTTGACCGACATGACCGAGCGCAACTTGACCGAGGAGGCTCTCGGCAAGTCACAAGCGGCGGTTCACGAGAGCGAAGGCAAGTACCGGCGGATCGTCGAGACGACTCACGACGGTATCTGGATGATCGATGCCGAGAGCAGGACGAGCTTCGTCAACCGGAGGATGGCGGAGATGCTCGGTTTCTCCCCGGAGGAGATGCTGGGGCAGCCGCTCTTCAGGTTCATCACCGACGATGCGCGGGCTACTGCGGAACGGAACGTCGAGCGGCGGAAGGAGGGGATCGCCGAGGAGCACGACTTCTGCTTCCAGCGAAAGGACGGGTCCGAGGTCTGGACAATCCTCGGGGCGACGCCCCTCCTCGCGCCGGACGGGACCTACGCCGGGGCTCTGGCGAGCGTCACCGACATCACCGAGCGCAAGCGGGCCGAGGCCGAGATCCGCCAGCTGAACGCCGGACTGGAGCAGAGGGTCAAGGAGCGCACCGACGAGCTGGAGGAAGCCAACAAGGAACTGGACGCCTTCGCCGATAGCGTGTCGCACGATCTCCGCGCCCCCCTTCGGGCCATCGAGGGGTTCTCCGAGATGCTGGCGAAGGACAGCAGCGAACGGCTGAACCCCGAGGGCCAGCGCCACCTCGAAGTCATCCGCGCGGGCGCACGGAAGATGTCCGCCCTGATCGACAACCTCCTCCGCTTTTCCCGTGCCAGCCGGTTCGAGATGAAGAGCGCTCCGATCGACATGACGAACATGGTGAAGGAGCTCCTCGGGGAGGTCGTTCCGGACGACCGGTGGGATCGGTTCGAGGCGCGTGTGGAGGAGCCCCCCCCCCTCGACCGGGGATCCGGAGCTGATCCGGGTCGTCCTTCAGAACCTCCTCTCGAATGCCATGAAGTACAGCGGGAAGCGGGAGCGCGCGGTGATCGATATCGGTTCCCGGCTCGGTTCCGACGGCCCAGAGTACTTCGTGAAGGACAACGGGGCCGGCTTCGACATGGCGTACGCCAACAAGCTCTTCGGCGTCTTCCAGCGACTTCACGGGGAGACCGAATTCGAGGGAACGGGCATCGGGCTCGCCTTGGTCAAGCGGATCGTGACCCGGCACGGAGGGCGGGTCCGGGCGGAAGGCGAGGTCGGGAAGGGGGCCACGTTCTCCTTCTCGCTTCCCGTGAAGCCTCCATCCGACGCCAGCACGTCCTCACGGAAGCCTGTGTCGTAACCGGGCACCACGATCAACTCCTGGCTGCGCCGCCGACGAGAACTGACTACAGGTCTTCGGGTTTCAGGCCGGTCGCACGGGCGAGGCGCTTCACGGCTTCCGGCGGCAGCGTCCGGGCATCGTGGAAGGCGAAGACGTAGTCGGGCCAGGCGGGACGCGAGAGAACCCGGTGGGATCCCGATGCCGACCGCTTCACCGTCCACCCGATTCTCAGGAGAGCGGCGAAGACCTTCTTCGCTTTCGCCGACGGCCAGATGCTCACGCCGCCGCGGTGGTGACGAAGGAGACGGCCATCTCCTCGGGCTGGGCCTCGCCATGCTCCAGGCGATCAGCGAGGACCCGGAAGGCGAGCGCCTCCACCTTGGCCAGCGCCTCGGCCTTCGATGCCTCAACCACCATGCAGCCGGGAAGCTCCATCACCTCGGCGATCCACTCCCCGGAGGAGGCGTGCTCAAGCTCGACGGTCAGCGTCACGGCCTGATTCTACGCGGCGACCGCCCCGCGTCGCGTGACCCTCGTCGCCGCCGCGTTCGCCTGTCCATCGGGAGTTCCGATCCATGCCGCCTCGACGACCAGGACGGCGAGCGTTACCATCGCCGCGTCAGCTGTCGAGAAGCTGCTCAGCCAGGATCCTGATCCACAAGGGGGGGTTCGCTCATGTTGAAGATGCGGGTTCGTCGTGGCGTCGGTAGCTTTCTTGCGTTCGTCCTGGCCCTGCCGGGCAGCCTTCTCCTGGCGGCCCCTCCCGCGGCCCCGGCCGCCCCGGCGGCGGAGGGAGCGACTCCCCCGAAGGCCGCGCAGCAGGCCTCCTCGAGTGGCAAGGACCCGGCTCGCAAAGGCCGGAAGGACCGGGAGCGGAAGGCGTTCGACAAGCCCGCCGAGGCGGAGCGCTTCTACATCCTGAAGCGCTCGCCCGACGGCGTCTCGCCGATCCCGACGGAGTGGGTGGCCGAGGCCGTCGAGAAGGCGTCTCGGATGCCCCGCTACTCGACCCGGTCGAATCGCCTCGTCACCCCGAAGAGCGGGGGCGCGTTCGCCTCCGAGGCCCTCGCGACCCTCGGCACCTGGACTCCGCTGGGGCCCGGGAACGTCGGCGGGCGGATCCGGGGCCTCGTGATCGACCCGAAGAGCCCCTCGACGATCTACGCCGGGGGGGTCGCGGGCGGGGTCTGGAAGTCGGACGACGCCGGGTCCGAGTGGAAGGCGATCAGCAGCTTCCTCTCGAACCTCGCCGTGACGACCCTGGCCATGGACCCGAAGAAGTCCGCGGTCCTCTACGCGGGGACGGGCGAGGGGTTCACCAACGTGGATGCTGTCCGCGGGGCCGGGATCTTCTGGACGGACGACGGCGGGCTCACCTGGAAGCAGCTCGACGGGACGGCGACGGCGGACTTCTACTACGTGAACAAGATCGTCGTCAGCCCGAACGACTCCTCCCGCCTCTACGCCGCGACCCGGACAGGGATCTGGCGGAGGAAGAGCTCCGGGACGGCGTGGGAGAACGTCCTGCCGGTGACGGCGGAGACCGGCGTCTTCGCCCTCGGCTTCCTCGACCTCGTCATCCGGTCGGACAAGGCGACGGACTGGGTCCTCGCCGCGGAGGGGAAGAAGACCGAGACGACGGTGGACAAATATGGGACGGAGGTCGTGAAACTCGTGGAGGCGGGGAGGATCTGGAAGAACGTCGACGCCGGCGCGGACGGGGGCACTTGGACGGAGGTCCAGAAGGGCGGCCTCAAGAGCCGGACCTCCCTCGCGATCGCCCCGTCGAACCAGGCCTTCGTCTACGCGCTCACGTCGAGCGCCGCCCTGGTAGGGCCGTGGGGGGAGGGCCTCTACGCGGTCTACCGGTCGACGGACGGCGGGGAGAGCTGGACGGCCGCCTACAGCAACGACTGGGTGACGGCGACCCAGACGACCCCCGCCCCCGTGAACAACCTCCTCCTCTCGAACCCCAGCGAATCGAGCAACGTCGCCTGCGGCTTCGGGAGGCCCGACGAGCTGGCGAACCAGGGGTGGTACGACAACGTCATCGCGGTCGATCCCAAGAACCCGGACGTCGTCTGGGCCGGGGGGATCGACCTCTTCCGCTCCGACGACGGCGGGAAGAGCTGGGGGCTGGCGAGCTTCTGGTGGCTCCCACGGGACGAGAAAACCGGGAAGTTCCCGAAACAGTACGTTCACGCCGACCATCACGCCCTCGTCTTCCATCCCGGCTACAACGGCACGACCAACCGGGTCCTCTTCGTCGGCGGCGACGGGGGGATCTACCGGACGGACGACGCCCGCGCCAGGACGTCCGGCGACGTCTGCGGGAAGGCGCTGGGCGACCTCGCCTGGTTGAGCCTGAACAACGGCCTCGGCGTGACGCAGTTCTACAACGGGGCCGTCTACCCCAACGGTCAGACCTACTTCGGCGGGACCCAGGACAACGGGACCGTCCGGGGGACGATGGGAGACGGACCCGACGCCTGGGTCGAGATACTCGGGGGGGACGGCGGCTACGTCGCGGTCGACCCCGAAAACACGAGGACTCTCTACGCCGAGAACACCATGCTCTCGCTCCAGAAGTCGACGAACGGCGCGAAGTTCGAGGATGCCGTCAGCGGGATCACCGAGCCCGGCAGCGGCTTCCTCTTCATCTCCCCCTTCGCCATGGATCCGCAGGTGTCGACGACCCTCTGGATGGGGGGCGGCAATATCCCGTGGAGGACGGTCGACGGCGCCGCGGCCTGGACGCAGGCGGGCGCGTCCTTCAAGGAGAGCATCACGGCGATCGCCGTCGCGCCGACGAATTCGGACCTCGTCTTGATGGGGACGAAGAAGGGGAAGATCTTCCGGACGGACAAGGCCGGGACGAGCACCGAGGCGACGACGTGGCTCTCGGTGAGCCCGCTGGGGAAGGACTCGAAGGGGAAGGACGTGGAAGGCTACGTCTCCTCGATCGCGTTCGGTCCGGAAGTGGGTGAGGGTACGCAGAAGAAGTCGGCGGTCTACGCGACCTACTCGACCTTCGCGGTGCCGCACGTCTGGAAGTCGACCGACGGCGGGGCGAACTGGGTGGCGTCCGACGGGTCGGGGACGACGAAGCTCCCCGACATCCCGGTCCATTCGATCGCCGTCGACCCGGATAACGGCTCGAGGCTCTACGTCGGGACGGACATCGGGGTCTTCTCGTCGCTCGACGGCGGGGCGAAATGGGCGGTCGAGAACGTCGGCTTCGCGAACGCCCCGACGGAATGGCTCGCCGTGAGCTCCTCCACGCTCTACGCCTTCACTCACGGCCGCGGCGCCTGGCGGGTCGCTCTCTGCGAGGTCCCGCCGACGGCGACCGTCTCGGGCGGGGGGACGGTCTGCGCCGGGAAGGGAGTGAGGATCTCCGCGGCCCTCACCGGGACGGCGCCGTGGACGCTCACCTGGTCGGACGGAGTGACGCAGACCGGGGTGCCGGAGAGCCCGGCAGAACGGTGGGTCGCCCCGGAGGCGACGACGGTCTACGAGGTCCGGGGGCTCTCGGACGGAAGCTGCGCCGGGAGAGGTTCCGGAAGCGCGACCGTGACGGTCCCGAAAAAGCCGGTGATCGAGGCGCCTCACTCGGTGTCGCCGAGGGCGACCTTCAGGGCCTCGATCCCGCCGCACGAGGGGAGCACCTACCTCTGGACCGTGACCGGCGCCACGATCGTCGGCAACGCGACGGGGGCGACCGTGACCGTGAAGGTGGCGCGAACGAGCCCGGTCACGCTGAAGGTGACGGAGACGAACGCCGCGTCGTGCGCCTCCCCCGAGGCGACGGCGACGGTGATCGTGGGGCTGGACCCGAACCCGGAGCTGCCGCCTACGCCCTTGCCCCGTGCCGCCTTTGCGACACGCGAAAGAGGGGCGGGCCAGACGTAGCGCGACTTCTCGGGCCTACGCCTTCGAGGAGGGGACCGGCGACGTCGGCGCGACCGGCAGCGAGAAGGTGAACGTCGCCCCCTCCCCGACCGCCCCTTCGGCGGCCACCTGGCCCCCGTGGCGGGTCACGATCCGCTTGACCAGCGCCAGGCCGATGCCGACCCCCGCGAAGTCGGTGGGGAGGTGGAGGCGCTGGAAGACGCCGAACAATTTGTTCTGGTAGGCCATGTCGAAGCCGGCGCCGTTGTCCCGCACCCGGTACGTGGCGAGGCCGCCCGCGCTCTCGCCCTCCACCTGGACGACCGGCCGGTCGACCTTGGCGGAGAACTTGAAGGCGTTGGAGAGCAGGTTCTGCCAGACCTGACGGAGGAGGCCGTGGCTCCCCCAGGCCGCCGGAAGGGGACCGACCTGGAACTCCACCTCCGGCCGGCCGCCGCCTTCCCTCAGGATCTCGCGGCCGACCTCCAGGGCCATCCCGGACATCTCCACGCCCTCGCACTTCATCTCGGTGCGCCCGACGCGGGAGAGGGCGAGCAGATCGTCGATGAGCGCCGCCATCTGGCGGGTGCTGGCGCGGATGACCCCGAGCAGCCTCCGGCCCTCTTCGCCGAGCGACGCGCCGCACTCCCGGTCGAGCCGCGCCCCGAACCCGTCGATGGCGCGGAGCGGCGACCTCAGGTCGTGGGAGACCGAATAGGTGAAGGCTTCCATCTCGAGGTTCGCGGCGGCCAGGTCCGCCGTCCGGCTCGTCACACGGCTCTCGAGCAGAACGTACGCCTCGCTCAGCGCGGCCTCGGCAGCCTTCCGGTCGGTGATGTCGAGGATGTTGGTGAGGAAGTGGACCGGGTTCCCGGCGGCGTCCCTTAGCAGGCGCGTCTTCACGTGCGCCCAGACGACCCGCCCGTCCCGGGTGAGGTATCGCTTCTCCAGCTCTCCCGACTCCTGCTCCGCAGCCAGGAGAGAGTGGACGAGGGCGAGGCTCCTCGCGAGGTCGGCGGGGTGCGTGATCGAGGCGACCGTCCGGGCCTCCAGCTCCCCGAGCGAGTAGCCGAGCAGGGAGCAGAACGCGCCGTTCACGTGCAGGAACCGGCCATCAGGAGCCATCATGGCCTTGCCGAGCGGAGAGAGGTCGAAGAACGTCCGGAACCTCTCCTGCTCCGCCCGGAGCGTCTCCTCCGCCCGCTTGCGCTCGGTGACGTCGGTCAAGGTGACCCGGCACGATCTCGTGGCGGAGGGAAGGTCGTCGCGGACAGCAGCGTCGATCAGCATCCAGATCGGCAGGCCGGCTGCCGTCGTCATCGACACCTCGAACGACGCGGGCTCCCCTGACTCGAAGAGCCGCCGCACCTGCAGCGTGTAGGCGTCGGCGCTCTCGCGGGAGACGAACCGGCTCAAGGGCCGCCCGACGAGAGCCTGACGCGTGCACTCGAGCCGGTTCGCGAGCGTCAGGTTCGCCTGAAGGATCAGACCTTCCCGGTCCAGGGTCGCGTAGCCGACCGGAGCCAGGTCGTAGAGGTCGAAGTACGACTCACGCGACACCTCCAGCTCGTCGCGGGTCCGCCGCAGCTCCTGGTTCTGCATCTCCAGCTCGATCTGGTGGACGTGGAGGGCGTGGTGGAGGGCCTGGAGGTCCTCGGGGCGCCCGGCGTCCGACGGCACTGGCTTCATTTCGCCTCCCGGCCCGGAGGGGCTCCGGCCTCCGGCCCGGGCGGCGCGACCGGCAGCTCGAACGTGAACGTCGCGCCCGTCCCGACCTCGCCCCGCGCCGAGACCCGTCCTCCGTGGCGCTTCACGATCCGGCCAACCAGCGCCAGCCCGATCCCCGTTCCCTCGAACTCGGTCACCCCGTGAAGGCGCTGGAAGGCCCCGAAGAGCTTGCCGGAATAGGTCATGTCGAAGCCGGCCCCGTTGTCCCTGACCTGGTACCGGGCGAAGCCCCCCTCCACGGCCCCGCTGACCTCGACCACGGGCCGCTCGGTCCGGCCCGTGAACTTGACCGCGTTCGTGAGCAGGTTGATCCAGACCTGCCTCACCAGGGAGGCATCTCCCTCCGCGCCGGGCAGCTCCCCCAGCCTGAAGTCGATCCTCGCCCGCACGGCCGGGTCGAGGGTGGCCTCCGCGAAGGCGGCCCGGGCCATCGCCTCCATGTCCAGGCGGCCGCGGTGGATCTCGGCCCTGCCGGTCCTGGAGAGGTTGAGGAGATCGTCGATCAGGCGGGACATCCGCCGGGCGTTCTCGCGAACGACGCCGAGGAGACGCTGGCCCTCGGAGTCGAGGGAGCCGCTGTGGTTCTTGACGACCATGGCGGAGAACCCCTCGATGGCCCGGAGGGGGGCCCTGAGGTCGTGCGAGACCGAGAACGCGAAGGCCTCGAGCTCCTCGTTGGCCGCCTTCAGCTGCGAGGTCCGCTCCGCGACGAGATCCTCCAGGTTCGCCTGGGCTCGCACGTGGTCCCTCTCGCGCTGCTCCCCCTTCCGGAGGCGCAGGCGGTGGGCTGCGAAGGCCGCGGCCGCGAGGCACGCCAGGCAGAGAGAATAGAAGGTGGCGGTCTGGCGGAAGCGCGCCGCGACGGTCAGGTCGATCGCGGCGCCCTGCCCGTTCCAGCCCCCTTCCGCGTCCTGAGCGCCGACGCGGAAGGTGTATCTCCCGGGGGGGAGGTTCGTGAAGTAGGCGGCGCGGCGGGTGCCCGCCTCCACCCACTCCTCGTCGAACCCGCCGAGCCGGTAGCGGAACCTCACGCTCCGGGGAGCCTCGAAGCTCGGCGCGGTGAACCGGATCTCGAGATTCCTCGAGCCCGCGCCCACGGCGACGGACTTCCCCACCTCGACCGGGCGCCCGTCGACCAGGACCGCCTCGATGCGCACCAAGGGCCGCACGCCGCCGCGGTCCAGGCGAGCCGGGTCGACGACCGAGAGTCCCTTTCCCGTCGGGAACCAGAGGCGGCCGTCAGAGCCGCGCCACGCGGACGGGGTGAATCCGCCGTTGCACTCGACGGTCCGCAAGCCGTCCCGGAGGCCGTACGAGACGCTCGTCACGGACCGCACGCGTCCGGCCGCGAACGCCTCGAGGTCGCTCCGCCGCGCGCGGAAGACCCCCTTGTTGCAGCTCATCCAGAAGTTGCCCGCCGCATCCTCCAGGATCGCCCCGACGAGGTCGTCGAAGAGCCCGTCCTTCCTGCGGATCGCCACGGCTCGCCCGTTCGAGACGCGCACGAGGCCCCCGCCCATGGTTCCCGCCCAGAGCACGCCGTCGTCCGTCTCGTACAACGCCAGGACCGTCCTGCCCGTCAGGCCCGGCGCCTCGACGGACGACGCGCGCCCTCCCGCGATCCGGGAGAGGCCGGCCGACGTCCCGACCCACACCGTCCCGTCCCGGCCCACGAGGAGCGCGAAGACGTTCTCGCTCCCGAGGCCGTCGCGCGACCTCAGCGTCGTGATCCGGCCGTCCTTCACGGCGCTGACGCCGCCTCCGTTCGTCCCCGCCCAGACGGTGCCGTCCGGCGAGACGGCGATCGCCTGGACGAGGTCGCTCCCCAGCCCGTCCCGGGTGGTGAGAGTGACGAACCGGCGCCCGTCGTAGTGCGTCAGGCCGCCGCCGGCGGTCCCGATCCAGAGCTCGCCCGGCGCGCCGCGGGCGAGCGAGAGGGCGACGCTGTTGGGGAGCCCTTCGCGCGGACCGAACACCGTGACCCGCCCGCCGGCGAGGCGGTTGAGGCCGCCACCGGCCGTGCCGATCCAGACCCCTCCCGCCGCGTCCTCGAGCACCGGCAGCACGACGTCGCTGCTGAGGCCCTCTTTCTTTCCCCACGTGAGGAACCGGCCCTCCCGGAGGCGCCCGATCCCGCCCCCCGTCGTCCCCGTCCACAGCCCCCCTTCGCTGTCTTCCGCGAGGGTGAAGACGAGGTCCCCCGGAAGGCCGTCGGCGGTCGTCAGGCACTCGAAGCGTGCGCCCGCCAGGCGGCAGAGGCCGCCCCCGTTCGTCCCCGCCCACACGCTTCCGTCCCGGTCCTCGCGAACGGAGAGGACCGTGGGGACCGGCAGTCCCTCGCGCACCCCGTAGACGGTGAATCGCTCCCCGGAGAACCTCGCGAGGCCTCCCCCGTTCGTGCCGATCAGGAGGTCCCCGTTCCGCGCCTCCCACAGCGAGGTGACGAAGGGGTTCGGGAGGCCCTCGGCGGCCCGATAGGTCGTCTGCTCGTTCCCGCGCAGCCGCCTGAGCCCTCCGGCCGTCCCGGCCCAGACGGAGCCGTCGCGGGTGGCGAGGAGGGCCCGGATGTTGTCGTCCGCGGGGCCGTCGCCCGGCTTCGCCGGGACGAGCCGCCCGCCCTGGAGCGACGCGATCCCACCGACCTCGGTCCCCACCCAGACCGTGCCGGCGCCATCCTCCGTGATCGCCCTCACCGCCCCGCGCGGCAGTCCCAGGGAGCGCCCGTAGGCGGTGAAACGCCCCCCCTCCATGCGGACGAGAGCTTCCGCCGTGCCGATCCAGAGAGCGCCCCCGCGCCCCAGGTACAGGACGTCGACCAGGTTCGTCCCGAACTCCGGAACACCCTCGCCGTCGAACACCTCGAAGCGAACGCCGTCGAACCGGGCAAGTCCCTCCTCGGTCGCCGCCCAGACGTAGCCGTCGGGCGTCTGCACGATCGAAGTCGCGGAATTCTGGGGGAGACCGTCGGCGGTCTGCCAGGAGTCCGCCACCATCTGCCGGAGAGGGAGCGACGGGTCGAGGGCCAGGGAAAGCGATGGCACGCCGAGGAGGAGCGCGGCGACCAGGATCGCCATACCGCGTCCTGGCGCGATGGATGGGGAAATCCCCGGAGAGTCTTCGTCCATGTGCGCGGTCCAGCCGCCTCGGGATCATAATCGCAAGAACGGTACCTGAATCGAGGCCCTCGAGAAGCCGCGGTCGGAGCGCTTTGCCCAGCGGGACGGAGGATCTCGCGTCGGTGGGCTCTTCCGTCGGTCCCCATCTTCACCCTCGCGGGCGTGTCGCGGGGATCATGTGGGCTATCCTCACACCGTGGGAATCCCGCAGCCCGCCGGCTCGACTCTGGTCCTTCCGGGCATCCCGCCGGGACCGGGTCCCCGGCCTTTCAGGAGACTGCCATGAACCTCTCCGCGACTCCCGTCCCCAACCCGATGGCCGTCCTCCGGGAGGAGTTCGACGAATGGGCGCTCCTCTTCAACCCCGACACCGCCGACGTCTTCGGTATCAACCCGGTTGGCGTCGCGGTCTGGAAGCTCCTGGACGGGACGCGCGACGTGTCCCAGGTGGCCGCCTTCGTCCGAGACGCCTTCGAGGGCGCCCCGGAGACGGTCGCGGCCGAGGTGGCGGCCTTCCTGACGACCCTGGAGGAGCGGGGCTTCGTCGGCCACGAGATGGCGCGGGAGCAGTGACCCTGGCCGTGATGCGCGCGCCGCGCAGCCTCTCCGTCGAGCTGACGGCAGAGTGCAACCTGCGCTGCCGCTACTGCTACTTCTTCAGCAACCCGGCCGTCTCCTACCACGACCTCCCGACCGAGGAGTGGCTGACGTTCTTCGCGGAGCTCGGCTCGATCGGGGTGATGGACGTCACCCTGGCCGGCGGCGAGCCGTTCCTGCGCGCCGACCTCCCCGCGCTGATTGAAGGCGTGGTCGCCAACCGGATGCGCTTCTCGCTCCTGTCGAACGGCGGGCTCGTCGACGACGGGATCGCTGGCCTGATCGCGCGGACGGGCCGCTGCGACCACGTGCAGATCTCCCTCGACGGCCCGGGCCCCGAGGCCCACGACGCCGTCCGGGGACGCGGTGCGTTCGAGGGGGCCGTCCGCGGGATCCGGACGCTGCAGCGGCACGGCGTCCGCGTGGCGGTCCGCGTCACCCTCCACCGCGGGAACGTCCGGTGCCTCCCGGAGACGGCGAGCTTCCTCCTCGAGGAGCTGGGCCTCCCGGCCTTCAGCACGAACGCCGCGGGATACCTCGGGGCGTGTCAGGGGAACGCCCGCGAGACATTGCTGACGACGGAGGACCGCCAGGAAGCGATGGAGGCGTTGCTCCGGCTGGAGCGGCACTACCCGGGCCGGATCAGCGCCCAGGCCGGCCCCCTCTCCGAAGGGAGGATGTGGGCGGAGATGGAGCGTCACCGTGCCCGAGGTGCGCCGCGGACGGCCCGAGGCGGGCGGCTCACGGCGTGCGGATGCGTCTTCAGCAAGCTGGCCGTCCGCTCCGACGGCGTCCTCGTGCCGTGCACGATGCTGGCCCACCTCCCTTTGGGACGGATCAACCGCGACCGGGTCGCCGACGTCTGGAGGGACCACCCGACCCTGGCCCGGCTGCGCGAGCGGAGCCAGATCCCCCTGGCGGACTTCGCCCACTGCGACGGCTGTCCGTACACCGAATACTGCACCGGCAACTGTCCCGCCCTCGCCTACTCGCTCACCGGCGAGGTCGACCACCCGAGCCCGGACGCCTGCCTCCGCGACTTCCTCGCGGCGGGCGGACACCTCCCCGCCGTCTGATGCCCGAGCTGGATCGAGGGACGGCGTCGCGGAATCTCCCCTCTCCGGGGGGCGCGGCGGGGGGCTGGACGCTGGA
>CAIMWE010000128.1 GCA_903845115.1 uncultured Acidobacteriota bacterium
GGCCTGGTCGCCACGAAGAAGATGCAGCTCGAGCCGGGCCCCCCGTCCTCCTCGACCAGGCGCGCAAGGGCCCTCTCCGTCAGGCCGAAGAGGGGTCGCCAGGGGAAGAGGACCCAGCGGCCGAACAGCTTCTCCGAGACGACGTTGTGCCAGCCGAGGTAGTGCCCCAGCTCGAGGGCGGCGGTCGCGCGAGGAGAGAGGTACTCGCGGGAAGTGACCACGCGAAGGCCAGCGGCCTCGGCGCGAGCCGTCCACTCCGCTGCCGTATACATGTGGACGTGGACCTGCACGGTTCGGAACCACTCCCGGTAGGCGCTGGCCAGCCGGGGCATGCGGCAGCTCTCGAGGAGCCGCGCCACCGCCAGGTTCCGGTTGTGCCTGTCGTTCGGGACGGTGAAGACGAAGGTGCCCCCGGGCCGCAGGACGCGGCCGATCTCCCCCAGGGTCTCCTGGAGCGCGGGGATGTGCTCGAGGGCGCAGTTGGCCAGGACGGTCGCGAACGACGCGTCCCGGAAGGGGAGCCGCGAGGCGCTGGCGGCGCCGAGGTGCCGGTAGGCGCGCCGCCCGGCCGCCTGCCGCAGCTTCGGGAGGTCGAGGTCGATGCCGACGGCAGCGCCGGGGAAGAAGACGCCGGCGAAGTGGCCGTCCCCGCACCCGATGTCGAGGAGGGGCGGCGGCAGGGGACCGGCCTCGAGGAGAAGGCGGCCCTCGATGACGCGGATGAGAGAACGGAACGCCGGGAGCTCCCTCAGGTGCTCCCAGAGGAGATCCCGCGTGCTCCGGAGTGTCATGGGACGGGCGCCCTGCCGCGGAGGAGCCGTTCGAAGAGCTGCTCGTAGTGCTCTGCGGTGAGAGAGGTCCGGAAGAGAGCCTCGATGTCGCGGCGCGGGCGGACGTAGCGTTCCCTGTCGCCGAGGACGCGGACGAGGGCGTCCGCGAGCAGGGCGCTGTCGCCGACTGGGAAGACCTCGCCCATCCCGGTCGTTCGCACGGGCTGGCGGACGCCGGGCAGGTCGCTGGCGATCGACGGCGTCCCGAGCAGCATCGCCTCGACCTGGACGAGGCCGAACGACTCGGTCGAGTTGAGGCTCGGCACGACCAGGACGTCCAGGCTCGAGAAGAAGAGGGACATCTGGCCGGGGTCGAGGATCCCGAGGAAGCTCCAGTTCCCGCCTTCCCCGGCGAGAAGGGGGCAAAGGCGTTCCCTGTACGCGGCCTCGCCGAGGACGTTCTCGTGCTGCCCGGCGAAGAGGACGCGCACGCCTGGGAAGCGCTCCCTCACCGCGGGCAGGGCCCGGAGCAGGACCTCGACCCCTTTCTCGCTCGCCAGGCGGGCGGCCATCCCGATCACGGGGGAGCCGTTCGGGTTCCAGGTGGCGCGGAAGCTGGCGACGCCGTCGGGCGAAGGGGCGGCCGCCTCGACCGGCGGCGGGATGACTTGCAGCTTGCGGGGGTGGCGCGAGAGGAGGCGCGAGTGGGCCGCGTAGTCCTCGGTGTAGGCGACGATGGCGTCGGCGAGCGCGGCGGTCGCCCGGTCGGCCCAGACGACGACGTGGTTCACGAGACGGTTGAACGGCGTGGGGGGCAGAAGGAGGTCGCAGTGGTAGGTCACGACCGTCGGCTTTCCGAAGAGGCGCCCGCGCAGGGAGAGCCCGGCCGCGTCGAGCTGGGGGAGGTGAAGGCTCAGGACGTCGTGTTCCCGAACCAGCCGGGTCGCCGTCCTGCCGAACGTCGGCATGACGACCCCCTTGCTGACCCGGAACGCCACCGGGACCCGGACGACGGTGACCCCTCCCCGTTCCTCGCGAAGCGGAAGAGCCCGGTCGTATCGCGACGTAAGGATCGTCACGGAGTGGCCGCGAGCCGCGAGCCCGAGGGCGAGCCGCTCCGCGTAGATCGTCAGGCCGCTCGTGTGCGGGCGGTAATAGGTCAGGGCGAGGAGGATCTTCATTGCTGCGGCGGTGGCGTCCGCGGCGACCCGGGCGCCCGTTGCGTCACGCGAGGATGGCCCTGTTCTCCGAGACCCACTCGAAGAGCTTGCCGATTCCCTCCGCCACTCCGGTCCGTGGCGCCCAGCCGAGGAGCCCCTCGGCCTTCCGGCAATCCGAGACGAAGATCTTCTGGTCCCCCGGCCGCCACGGCGCGAAGGCGACCGGGACCGGGTGGCCCACGAGGGACTCGAGAAGGGGTCCCAGCTCCCGCCAGACGGAGATCGTCCTGCCCGGACCGCCTCCGGCGTTGAAGACCTGCCCGGCCGAGACGTCGATCCGGTCGGCCGCCAGGAGGTAGAGGTCGACGAGGTCCTCGACCCAGAGGAGGTCGCGGACCTGCTTGCCGTCCCCGCAGATCGAGATGGGCCGGCCGCAGGCCGCCGCGATCAGGAACCAGGCGACCCACCCCTGGTCCTCCATCCCGAACTGGCGGGTCCCGTAGGTGGCCGACTGCCGGAACACCACCGTGCGGAGGCCGAAGATGCGGGCGTAGTCGCGCACGTACTGGTCGGCCGCCCCCTTGGAGCATCCGTACGGCGAGTGGAAGTCGAGGGGCTGCGTCTCGGCGATCCCCTCGGGGAAGTCGCGATACCGGTATCGCGTCGGCCCCTCCTCGACGGCGACCCCGTCCATCCTGCCGTAGACCTTGTTGGTCGAGGCGAAGAGGAAGACCGGGTTCGAGCCGGAGAGGCGGGCCGCTTCGAGCGCGTTCAGCGTGCCCAGGGCGTTCGCCTCGAAATCGGCTCGCGGGTCGGCGACGGAGGTCGTCACCGCGACCTGCCCGGCGAGGTGGAGGATGAGGTCCTGGCCCCGGGCCGCCGCGGCAAGGCGCCCGGCATCCCGGACGTCCCCCGTCACCGTTTCGAGTGCCGAGGCTCCCGGGAGCGAGGAGAGCCACGCGAGGTTCTCCCTGGCGCCGCGCCTCGAGAGGCTGTCGTAGACGGTCACCTCGTCGCCGCGTTCCACGAATCGCCTGGCGGCGTTGACGCCGATGAACCCGGCCCCGCCCGTGATCAGGACTCGCATCGAGCCTCCTGGCGGGGAGGGCTCGGTGGCTCCGTCGGCCGTCCGGGGGCCACCCGCAACCCGCGGAGGCCCTACAGGAGTCGGCGGATGAGCAGGAAGCCGCTCGTCGCGAGGATGCCGAGAAGGACGGCGAACCCGTACCCACCGAGGGCCGGGATGGCTTCGACCGTGCCCGACTGGAACGCGGCGCTGACGGCGAGGATGGTCCGGATGCCCCCGAGGATGCCGTTCCCGCCCTTTTCGGCGGAACCCAACGCGCAGGGGCCGTCGAGGAGCAGGACCCGGAACGGCCCGCCGGAGGGGATCGGACCGACCGAAGACGAGTAGGAGGTGGCGGCGGGGGTGATCCCCGTCGAGACGAGGCAGCCGCCGGGGTAGGGGTTCCCGACGACGTAGCTGCCGTCCAGGACCAGGCAGAGGCAGTAGGGCTGGGCCGCGACGGGAACCGAGCCGGAGACTCCGAGGTTCCCGCCCACCGGCGGGTTACCGGTGGCCAGCGTGACCGAGCCCGGAGCGGGGGTCGGCGTCGCCGTAGCGGTAGGGATGGCGGTGGCGGTAGGGATGGCGGTAGGGGTGTTCGTGGGAGTGCCCGTCGGCGTGGTGGTGGGGGTGGCAGTTGGAGTTGTAGTTGGGGTGGTGGTTGGGGTGGTGGTCGGGGTGGTGGTCGGGGTGGTGGTCGGCGTCTCGATCGGGGTGTTTACCGGCGTGGAAGTGTAGCTGATCTCGACGGTCGAACCCTGCTCGGCCGAGGCTGGCGCGGGCTGCGCCTTCGCCGGTACCGGGGTCGGAACCACCGCCGCCCGTGTGCCGGCTGCCCGGGGCGAAGCAGGGCCGGCGGGCCCGAGCACGAGAGCGGCCGCAAGCACAATTCCAGAGGCGATCCAGATGCGCGTTTCTCTCATGTCGCCGTCAGGATGGACCCGGATGACGTCTCGAGTCAACCTCCTATACTGCCATTTCTCGTGCAGCTCCACCGTCGGCGCCTCGTCACCTGGGGACTCGTGGCCTGCGTTCTGGCGGGAGTCGCTTTTCGCTTCCTCTGGGCTGCCTGGGACGAGGGGGCGAGCTTCCATCCCGACGAGTACAGTCTGACGCGCACGCTGTCGAGGCTGGGGTGGCCCCGGAGCCCAGGGGAGTGGTTCAACACGCGCCTCTCCCCCCTCAGCCCGTACCAGAAGTACGAGATCGACGGGAGCCCGGCCCCGGTGCGCGCGGCGGACGCGGGAATGCGCTGGGGGCAGTGGCCGAAGATCCTCGTCCGCGGGGCGGCCGAGGGGCTGAACGGGCTCCCCTGGGGAGGGAATCGGAAGTTCACGGGGTTCCAGGAGATCCGGCTCCTCGGCCGCCACCTGTCGGCCGCGGCGGACTCCCTCGTCCTCCTCCTGCTCTACTGGACGGGCCGGCGGCTCGCCGGCCGTCGGACGGCGCTCCTGGCCGCGGCCCTCTATGCCCTCGCGGCGCTGCCGATCCAGCAGTCGCACTTCCTGACGGTCGATCCGCTCGCGACGCTCTTCTCGACGGTGGCGGTGGCGCTGGCGGCGAGCGCCGCGCTCCCCGGCGGCTCCCGCCCGCGGGGCGCCCTGAACCTGGCGGCCTTCAGCCTCGCCTTCGGCGCCGCGAGCGGCATGGCGGTCGCCTCCCGCCTGAACCTCGTCCCTCTCCTGGGGCTCCTTCCGCTGGCCCTGCTCCTCGTCCCCCCCTCCCCGGACGGAAACGACGGGGCGGGGGCCCGGGTGGGACGGGCCGCCGGCGCGGCCTTCCTGGCCCTCGCGGCCGCCGTGCTCGTCTTCCGGGTGACCCAGCCGATGTCGTTCCGGGCGGCTGCCGGGGAGACGTCGGCGGCGACCTGGTCGCTGAATCCCGACTGGACGCGCAACGTGGCGCTGGCGCGGGCCGAGTCGTCCGGCGATGCCGGGGGCCCCCCCGCCGAGCAGTGGACGTCCCGCACGCGGCTGGTCTTCCCGTTCGTGAACGTCGCCCTCTGGGGGCTGGGGCCGCTCCTCGGCCTCGCGGGATTCCTCTCGCTCGCGTGGGCTTCCGCGCGCCTGGTCCGGCCGCGAGGCCCCGGCCGGAACTTCCGCCTGGCGGTCCCCGTGGTCTGGGCCGGGGGCTTCTTCCTGTTCATGGGAACCAGGTGGGTCTCGTCGGTCCGGTATTTCCTGCCGATCGTCCCCTGGCTGGCTCTCCTGGCCGCCTGGGGCGTCCTGCGCGGGACGGCCGCGGTCGGGAAGCGCCGATCGGCCCTTCGCCGGCTGGCTCGGGTCCTCCCGTGCCTGGTCCTGGCCGGAACCGCCGCCTGGGCGTGGGCCTACACGGGCGTCTACCGGCAGGGAAATCCCCGGCTGGCGGCGTCGCGGTGGATCTTCGCCAACATCCCCACGACCCTGAATGCGGCCGGCTCGGGTCCCGCCGGCCCCTTCGAGGAGCGGCTGCAGGCTCCGGAGGTCCTGACGATCTCGCCGGGGAGCCCCTACTCGGTCCGGGTCAAGGCCCGGCACACCGGGACGCTCCGGCGGATCTTCTCGGCCCACCCCAGCCGGCGCGAGGGCGGTCCGGACCCCGAGGTCAGGGTGACCGTCCTGGGCGGGGAGGGGGTCCGCGGGATCCTCGCCGAGGGGAGGCTGGCCTCGCCCCTCGGGGTCGAGTGGGAGGCCGGCAGGGAATACGAGGTGCGGCTGACCGTCCGGGACGGGGAGGCGGTCCTCTCCTCGTCCGTCCTGGCGGGCGAGCACTGGGACGAGGTGCTTCCGGCCTCCCTGGACGGCCATCCGGCGAAGCTCTATCGGCGGCGGCTGGTGGAGGTCCGCGGGGCCGACACCGAGCGGAAGCGGACGAACATCCTCGAGCGGCTCGAGGAGGCGGACGCCGTCGTCCTGTCGAGCCAGAGGGCCGTCTGGACGGTCCCGCGCCTGCCGAACAACTATCCCCTCACCCTTCTCTACTACCGCGCGCTGTTCGACGGTCGCCTCGGTTTCGCCGCGGCGCCGGCTTCCCCGTTCCAGGTGCCGCTCGTCCTGGGCCCTCTCCGGATCTCCGACCTGGCCGGAACGTGCGCGATCGGCGCCGATCCGCCCCTCCCCGTCGAGCTGGCGAGCCCCGTGGCGGCGGAGGAGGCGTTCAGCGTCTACGACCACCCGCCGGTCTGGGTCTTCCGGAAGACCGCCCGGTTCGACGCCGGGGCCGCGCGGGCCCTCCTGTCGTCGGTCGACCTCTCGGCCGTCGTCGCCCAGACCCCTCGCCAGGCGACGGAATCTCCCGGCCTCCTGATGATCTCCCCCGCCAGGTGGGCCAGGCAGGCCGCCGGCGGAACCTGGAGCCGGATGTTCGATTCCGAAGGCCTCCTGAACCGCCGGGCACCGGCCGCGGTCACGGCCTGGTACTTCCTGTTCCTCCTCGCCGGAGCCCTCGCCCTGCCGCTGGCCTGCGCGGCCTTTCCGGGCCTGCCGGACCGCGGAGCCCTGCTCGCGAAACCCCTCGCCCTCCTCGTGGTGGGCTGGACCGCCTGGCTCCTCCCGGCGCTCGACGTCGCTCCCTTCGGCCGGGTCCCGATCGCTGCCGGAGCGGTCGTCCTGGCGGGCCTCTCGGGCTTCGTGCTCTCGAGACGCCGGGCGGAGCTCGGGTCGTTCGTCCGGAAGGAGTGGAGGTCTCTCGCCGCCTGCGAGCTCCTCTTCGCCCTCCTCTTCGCCTTCGGCCTCTTCGTGAGGTGGAAGAATCCCGACCTCTGGCACCCCTGGATGGGGGGCGAGAAACCGATGGCGGTCGCCAGCCTGAACGCCGTCCTCAGGAGCACCTCGTTCCCGCCGTACGATCCCTGGTTCTCCGGCGGAATCCTCAACTACCCCTACTTCGGCTACGTCCTGGCGGCCGTGCCGACCCGGCTGCTGGGGATCGCCCCGTCGGTGGCCTACAACCTGGTGCTGCCCACCCTGTTCGCGTTCGCGGGATGCGGCGTCTTCTCCGTCGCCGCCGGACTCGCGGCCGGGCGCGGGGCCCGCGGGGGATCCGGGGAGGCTCGTGCCTCGATCCGAGGGAAGGTCGCCGCCGGCGCTGGCGCGGTCGTCCTGCTCCTGCTCATCGGCAACCTCGCCCAGCCGCGCGTCATCGGGCAGGCGGTTCACGGAGGCCAGGGAACCGAGATCACCGAGTTCCCCTTCTTCACGTTTCTCCACGGCGACCTCGACCCCCACTTCATGGCCCTTCCCCTCGGCCTGGTCGCTCTCGCCTTCGCGCTCTCGCTCTTCCGGTCGGGAGGTTCCGTCCCGCCGCTCGCGTGGGGCGTCGGGGGACTCGTCCTGGGCGCCGTCCGGGTGACGAACCCGTGGGATTTCCCGGCGCAGGCAGCGCTGGCCCTCGTGGCGCTCTGGGCCGTGAGCCGTGCTCGCGAGTTCGCATGGCGAGCGGCGATCCTGCTCGGGGCCGGCTTCGTCCTCTTCCGGCCGTTCGATGCCGGCTACGTCTCGCCCCACTCCTCGGCGACACTTTCATCGGGACCCTTCACCTCGCTCGCCGGGACCCTGTCCGTCCACGGGCTTTTCCTGCTGGCCGGGGCGGCATTTCTCCTGTCCGCGGCTCGAAGGGCCGACAGCGGGGGGGCCGCGGCGGCCGACCGGCCCTGGACCTGGGGCCGCCGCGCCCTGGTCGCCTCGTTCCTGCTCGTCGAGTCCCTGCTCCTCCTGAGGGGCGTCTCCGGAGCCTGGGTCCTCTGGCCCCTTCTGGCCGCGGGGCTTGCCGTAGCCCTCGGGCCCGGGGAAGAGAGAACGCGCGAGGAGCGGGCCGTTGCCCTCCTCTTCGCCGCGGGGGCGGCCCTCGCGCTCGGCGCCGAGGTCATCGCCGTCGGGGGGGACCGGACGAGCACTCTCTTCGAGCTCTCCGTCCAGGCGTGGACCTTCTTCTCCGCTGCCTCCGGGGCGGCGCTCGCGGGCCTCTGGCGGGACCGGATGGAGATCGCGAAGCCCCTCGGGCGCGCGTGGCTCGCGGCGTTCGTCCTGCTGCTTTGCGCTGCGGGCCTCTACACGGTCTCCGCGCTTCCCGCCTGGATTTCGAACCGCTTCCCGGGGGCCGACGGGAAGGCCCCTGCGGACGCTCCGGCCGGTCTGGACGGCTTCGCCTTCACGCTGGCGGAGGACGCGGCGGCGATCGACTGGATGAACCGCAACGTCCGCGGGACGCCGGTGATCGTGGAGGCTCAGACCCCGGAGCACAGCTGGGGCTCGCGCTACTCCGTCTACACCGGCCTCCCGACCGTGGCCGGCTGGAGCTGGCACACCCGGCAGCACCGCGCCGGGGTGCCGGGCGGCGTCGTGACACGCCGGGAGGAGGAGGTCGCCTCGTTCTACGCGACGACGGAGGACGACGAGGCGATCCGGTTCCTCCGCCGGTACGGGGTCGGCTACGTCGTCGCGGGGACCCTCGAGGCCCGCCTCACCCCTCCCGAGGGTCTCGCGAAGTTCGACCGGATGGCAGCGCGGGGACTTCTCTCGATCGCCTATCGCGCCGGAGGGGTCACCCTCTACGAGGTCCGTTTCCTCTCCTGAAGCGCCCCCTCATCGAGGCCGCTCCTGGCGAGGTGACGAGTCCAGCGAAAGACGACGAAGAGACGCTGGCCGTCGCGGTCGGCGTCTGTCAGGCTATCGGACGAACTCGGGGAACCGCTGGCGCAGGCGAGCCTCCCGCGTCACGAGCTTCGTCCCCTCGGTCTCCGCGAGCGCCACGAAGAGCGTGTCGTAGGCCGGGTGGCCCCGTTCCACGGCCAGCTCCAGAGCACGGTGCCAGAGAGCGGAGGCCGGAACCGACCGGGTGACCAGCGCCTCGGCGTCGTCCAGGAGCTCGAGGCCGCGCGAGAGGGGAACACCCGCTCTCGAGACGTACTGCCAGACGACGTTCGCCAGCTCGGCGAAGAAGAGGTCAGGCACGACGATCTCGTCGGCGTCGCGGAGGGCCTTCAGGGCCTCTTCCCGGATACCCGTCGTCCCGAGCAGCGCGTCGGCGACGACGTTCGTGTCGAAGACCGTCACTTGCGGCCGGCCTCGATCCAGTCGTCGACCTGGCCGGGCGAAACGGCGGGGAGGCCGCTCCACCGCTTGCGGATCGAGCCGAGGACCTCCTTCCGGGACCGGTACCGCCGCTGGAGAAGGTCTCTCAGCTCGCCTTCGAGGGAGCGGCCGTTCCGGGACGCCGCCGCCTTCATCTCGAGAAGGACCTCCGGTGGGATGTTGCGGATCGTCACGGATGCCATTCCTTCCTCCGGAACGAGCATATTTCCTCCCTCGGACAACTGCAAGCAAAGTGATTGCATCGGTCTCCTCACCGGAAGTCGTGGCTCTGCATCTCGGGGACATCGGGGAGGCGCCAGAACCGCTCGGCCTTGACGGAGACCGTCCCGTCTGTCTTCTGGAGGCGCCCTTCCACGACGAGGCCGGGGGAGCCGACGATGAGCGCGCGGTGCTCGCGGAAGAGGTCGGGGCGGACGATCGCCTGCGCCATCCCGGTCTCGTCCTCGAGGGAGAGGAAGACGAACCCCTTCGCCGTCCCGGGACGCTGCCGGACCACGACCGCGCCCCCCATCCGGACGAGGTCGCCGTCGCGGTGCCGCGAAAGCTCCTCGGCCGAGAGGACCTCCTGCCGCCGGAGCATCGGACGGTAGTGGGCGATGAGGTGGGGGCCGGCCGTCATCTCGGTCGTCACGTAGTCGGAGACGGTCTCTTCGAAGCGGGACATCTCGGGGAGCGGCGAGGCCGACCCGTCGTCGAGCGCGTCGTAGAGCGGCCCCTGGTCCTTTCCGGCGGCGGCCACCTGCCACAGCGCGGACCGCCGCGTGAGGCCGGCCGCCCGCTCCGGCCCTCGCGAGCCGTCCGGGATGGACGCCAGCGCCCCCGCGTGGGCCAGCGCCGTCAGCTCGTCCTCGCGCAAGGAGCACCGGCGCGCCAGGTCGCGCGCGCTCGAGAACGGCCCCTTCGCCGCCTCGCGCGCGACGGCGTCTCCCGCCGAGCCGCGCAGCCCCGTCACGAACCGCATCCCCAGCCGCACGCCCAGGACAGACGAGGCGCCAGAAAAGGGACGATCCTTGGTGCCCCGGGACGCGGAGGGGGTCCTTTCCACTTTGCACCCCCACCCCGACCGGTTCACGTCGATCGGGAGCGGCGGCGTGCCGTGCCGCTCCGCGTCCTTCACCAGCGTCGCCGGGTGGTAGAAGCCCATGGGCCAGGCGTTCAGCAGTGCGCAGAGGAACGCCGCCGGGTGGTGCGCCTTCAGCCAGCAGCTGGCGTAGGCGATGAGGGCGAAGCTGGCCGCGTGCGACTCGGGGAAGCCGTAGAGCGCGAACGACGTGATCGACTTGACGATCTGCTCCTGCGCCTCGCCGACGATCCCGCGCTCCGTCATCCCGTCCCGGAGCCGCTGCTCGATGGCGGCCATCCGCTCCGACGACCGCTTGAAGCCCATGGCGCGGCGCAGCTCTTCCGCCTCGCCGCCGGTGAAGCCCGCGGCGACCATCGCGATCCGGAGGAGCTGCTCCTGGAAGAGCGGGACGCCCAGCGTCCGCTTCAGGATCGGCTCCAGCGACGGGTGCGGGTACAGAACCGGGGCGCGCCCCTGCCGGCGGTCGAAGAAGGGGTGGACCATCCCCCCCTGGATCGGCCCGGGGCGAATGATCGCCACCTGGATGACGATGTCGTAGAAGCACCTCGGGGCGTTGCGGGGGAGGGACGCCATCTGCGCGCGGCTCTCCACCTGGAACGTCCCGATCGTGTCGGCCGCGTTCAGCATCCGGTAGACGGCCGGGTCGTCGACCGGGAGGTGCGCGAGGTCGACGTGGACCCCCTCGTGCTCCTTGATCAGCGGGACCATCTCGGCGATCGCCCCCAGCATCCCCAGCCCGAGAAGGTCGACCTTCACGATCCCCAGGTCGGCACAGTCGTCCTTGTCCCACTGGATCACGACCCGCCCCGGCATCGCGGCCGGCTCCAGCGGCACCACCTCGTCGAGCCGTCCCTGCGCCACCACCATCCCCCCCGAGTGCTGGCCGAGGTGCCGGGGGAGGTTCTGGATCTCCTTCCAGAGCCTTCCGAAGTGGTGGACCCGGAGGTCCGTCGGGTCGAAGCCGGCGGCGAGCATCTCCTCGTCGAAGTTGCGGAGGCCGTCCCTGAATTCGCCGAAACTCCACTTGCCCAGGTGCTTGGCCAATTTGTCGACCTGCTCGGCCGAGAAGCCGAGGGCCTTGGCGGTCTCCCGCGCGGCCGACCGGTCGCGGTAGGTGATGACGTTCGCGGTCATCGCGGCGCCGTGCGGCCCGTACGTCCTGTACACGTACTGGATGACGCTCTCCCGCGCGTCGCCCGACGGGAGGTCGAGGTCGATGTCGGGCCACTCCCCCCGCTCCTCCGAGAGGAACCGCTCGAACAGCAGCTCCATCTTCACCGGGTCGACGGCGGTGATCGAGAGGGCGTAGCAGACCGCGCTGTTGGCGGCCGAACCGCGCCCCTGCGCCAGGACGCCGGTCGCCTTGCAGAAGCGGACGATGTCCCAGACGATGAGGAAGTAGCCCGCCAGGTCGAGCTTCTCGATCAGCGCCAGCTCCTTCTGGATCTGCGCCTGCGCCCTCGCCGTCAGCGGCTGGAAGCGCGACCTGGCCCCCTCCCAGGTGATCCGGCGGAGGTACGACGCCGGCGTCTCGCCTTCCGGCAGCGGGTAGGCGGGGAAGCGGTACCCCAGGTCGGCCAGGGTGAAGTCGAGCCGGTCGGCGAGATCGGCCGCGTGGGCGAGGGGACCCGGCAGGTCGCGGAACAGCTCCGCCATCTCGCCGGCCCCCTTCAGGTGCCGCTCGCGGTTCACGTCCAGCTTCGTCCCGGCGGCGTCCAGGGTCGTGTGGAGGCGGATCGACGTCAGGACGTCGTAGAGCTCGCGCTTTGCGGCCGTGGCGTAGCGGACGCCGTTCGTGGCGAGGAGCGGCAGCTTCAGCGACCCGGCGAGGGAGACCAGCGCCTGGTTCCGGTGCTCCTCGTCGCGCCGGCGGTGCCGCTGCAGCTCGACGTGGGCCCGGCCCGGGAAGAGCCCGGCGGTCCGGTCGAGCCATCGCCGCGCGGCCTCGGGGCCGTCCTGGGTCAGGACGCGGGCGAGCGGCCCCTCGTCGCCGCCGGTCAGGAGGTGCAGCCCCTCCGCGTGCATCGCGATCTCTCCCCACGTCGCGGCGGCGGAGCCCTTCGGCTTTCCCAGCGCCCCGCGCGTCAGGAGGCGGCAGAGGTTCTTGTAGCCGGTCCGGTTCTCGGCCAGGAGCGTGACGCGGGAGGGGACGAAGCCGGCCGGCGGGGGAGGCGGGACGAGGCCGAGGGGGCCCGGCAGACTTTGCGATTCGTGCGGAGGGGGCGTGGAAGAGGGCCCCCCCCGCGCCTGCTCGTCGAGGACGATCTCCGCCCCCACCAGCGCCTTGATCCCGGCCGCCCGCGCCGCCTTGAAGAAGCGGGGCGCGCCGTAGACCCCGTTACGGTCGACGAGGGCGACGGCGGGGAGCCCCAGCTCCACCGCGCGGGCCACGAGGTCCTCCGGGTCGGAGGCGCCGTCGAGGAACGAGAACGACGAGGCGGCGTGGAGCTCGGCGTAGCGGGCGGGGGAGCCGGCCCCGGCACGGGTGGATGTCGCGGCGCGGGTGGCCGCCTCGCCCAGTTTCTCCCTACGCAGGCGCTCCTTCCGGGCGCCCGGCGAGACGATCTTCCGCGCGTCGCCGGGCATGAACATGTCCCGCCC
>CAIMWE010000129.1 GCA_903845115.1 uncultured Acidobacteriota bacterium
GAGGACGACCGGGAGGGCCGGGTCCGCAGCCAGCGCCGCCTCGAGGACCGCGAGGCCGTCGGCCCCCGGGAGCTTGAGGTCCGTCAGGACGAGGTTGTAGCGCCGGCCCTCCTCCAGGCGCCTGACCGCCTCGTCGCCGGCCGCCACCGGCTCGACGCGGTAGCCCTCCCGTTCCAGCGTCTCCGACAGCATCGCCCGGAGCGATTCGCGGTCCTCGACGAGCAGGATCTCGGCCTGCGTCTGTGCCGGCCCCGGGGGCGGCGCGGTTCCGGTCGGGGCGCTCAGGGGGTCTTCGGCGAGCCGGCCTGGCTGTCGGACGGCCGGGGCAGGTAGGCCCCGCCCGGGGTCGTCGGAGCGCCTACCGGAGCGCTCGCCGACGGCGGAGCGACGTCCGGCCTGGGGACGATCTGGGGGGTGGGCTCCGGAGCCGGCTGGCTCTTCGGCGTTCTCGACGAGAGGCTCCCCGGCGCCGGATTCACTTCCGCGGGCGGAGAAGCGGGCTTGGCCGACGCGCCCCCTCCCGCGGCGGCGGCTTCGGCGGCGGCCGTTCCTCCGGGACCGGAGCCGGCAGCCTTCACCGGGATCGTGATCTGGTGCGACGGGACGTACCGGAACTTCTTCGCTTCGCCCTCGGTCTCGACCTCGGCGGTGAACGTGGCCTTCTCTCCCGGGGCCAGGGAGTCCTTCGCGAACCGTCCGAAGGTCGACTGCAGGGTCTTGTTGCCCTCGCCGACCACCTCGATCGACACGCCGACGCCCTTGACGTCTCCCTTCCCGGAGTTGACGACCGAGCCGGAGATCGAATAGCCGGTCTTCGTCCGCGTCTCGGACGTCGGCCCCATCGAGACCTCGCCGTCGCCCTTCTCGGACTTCTCTCCGTCCGGCTGCTCGACGGTCCCCCTGACGTCCGCGTCGGTCAGGACCACCGACGCCCGCTTCCCGGGGCGGGCCTGCGCCGCTTCCGCGGGAGTGGTCGGCCTCTTCGTGGGGACCGGCGTCGCCTCGACGGCGGGTGCCTCGGGGACGGCCCTCGCGGCCGCAGCCGTCTTTTCCCGGTCGATGTCCTCCACCGGGATCGAGACCAGGGAGCCGTCGACGCGGGTCAGGATCGCCATCTTCCCCTTGACCGCGTACGGCTTCGACGTGGCGATCGACTGGCCGTCCTTGAGGATGACGTCGGCGCCGAACGCAGCCCCGGCCATCCCGGTGGCCATCAGAAGCGAAATGAAAGCAGGGACGATACGCATGCCGACCTCCCTTTCCCTGGCTGGAACGAGTATAGCGGCTTGGCTCCTGGCCGTTTCTCGTTCCCGGGCCCGACCGCCGACAGCTCCGGTCCGCTTTCTCGGTCGCCATCGCGGACGGAATCTCCCCGGGCGGGAAGGTCGACGTCCTCGGACTTTGGCCCCGGCGGATCCGTACCGTACGATTCACGGATGCATCGGGTCTCCAGGGCCAGGTCCGTCGCCGCTCAGACCGCTCCCGCCCCTGCCTCGTCGCCTTCCCGGACCTGCCGCGGCGAGAAGGGGGCCGGGCCCTGTTCCGCTCGCGCCGGTCTCGCGTGGATCGGCCCGATGAGCCTGACTCCGCCGGCATGACCGGAGAGGCGGCAGAGTCCCCCGGGAACGGGACGCGGCGCTGGGTGCCGGCGCTCCTCGGGCTGCTGGCCCTCGGCCTGGGGGCCGTGGGCGAGTACGTCATCCGGTCACGGATCACCTGGGGCCTGGGCCTCGGTCTCTATCTCGCGGCCATCGCCGTGTTCTCCTGGAAAGCCTGGCCGCTGCCTTCCCCGGACACCGCCGGGGAGGCGGCGCCGGGCCGGTCACGATTCCGCTTGGTGGTCCTTTCTTCCGCCGTCCTCGCGGCGGTCGTTCTCACCGCCGTCGAGTTCAGGTCCCTCTCGGGCCAGACGCAGGAACCTGCCGTCCGCCTCTGGCTGGCCGCCGCCCTCGCGCTCGCCGCCGGAAGCATCGCGGCCGGGCCGATCACGGCGTTCGCTCCGCGCTGGCCCCTCCCGCCACGGCTTGGGTGGCGCCGGGCGGCTCTCTTCGCGTGCGCCGTCGTCGCCGTCCTGGGGCTCGCCTGCGCGACTCGCTTCCCCGACCTCGAGCTCATCCCGTACGGGATCAACGCCGACGAGGGCGACCAGGCGATGGTCGGGATCCAGCTCCTCCGGCACACCCGCAGCGACGAGCTCTTCGGGGTCGGCTGGTACCACATCGGCATGATGTACTTCCGGGCCCTCGCCTTCGCGATGTCGATCTTCGGCGTCTCGGTCGGGGGCGCTCGGGTCCTGGGCGCCGTCTGCGGAGTCGCCACCGTGGCCCTCGTCCTCGGGATCGGGGTCCGGAACTTCGGGAGGAGGGCCGGGCTCCTGGCGGGGACGCTCGCGGCGGGGATGGGTGCCGCCATCCAGTTCTCCCGGGAAACGACCGTGGCCGGGCCGACCATGCTCCTCTGGACCGCCAGCGGCGCCTTCTTCTTCGAGGCCGCGCGCACCGGCCGCGCGTGGGCCTGGGTCTTCGCCGGCCTCTCCGGGGGAGCGTCGATCTACTTCTACCCCACCGGCCGCCTCTGGGGCGTCGTCGCCGCCATCTTCACGATCGGGCTGATCATCCGCGGCCCGAAGGGGACCCGGGGGCGCGTCGTCGCCGGAACCGCGCTGGCCGCGGCGGCCGCGCTGGCGATCATGACCCCGTTCTTCCGCCTCATCCTGGAACACCCGGACATCTTCTACATCCGGGCCCGGGAGACGACGATCTTCATCAAGGAGAACCCGCTCCGGCTTTCCTATTACGACCCGGCGTGGTCGACCGCGAAGCTGGTGATGGTCCAGCTCGAGCACGCCATCGGGATCTTCAACCGTTTCCCCGACGGGAATTACTTCTGGCCGATCCCGAAGCCGATCCTCCCGCCGGCCTTTGCCATGCTGGCCCTGTTGGGTCTCGGGTCGTGCGTCGTGAAGATCCGCGACGAGCGGTTCCTCCTCCTCTCGTCCTGGTTCTGCCTCGGGTTCGTCGGCGTCGTCGTCACCGTCGAGACCCCGAACCTCCATCGCATGGCGACGGCGATCCCCGTCGTGCCGCTCTGTGCCGCGCTCGTCCTCGACGACGTGGCCAGGCGGTTCGAGGGCGCAGGACCGGACCTGTCCCCTCGCCGCCGGGCGTGGTCTCGATCCGGCGCCGGCCTGGCCGCGGCCGTCGTCGCGCTCGCGCTGTCCGCCTCCGAGGTCGACTACTACTTCCGCGATTACGCCAAGCAGGACCGCTGGCCCTGGCCGCGCACCGAAGGGGAAGGGATCGCGGCCCTGGGACCGGGATGCTGGGCGTTCGGGCTCGGCCGCATCGCCCACGTCGTCAGCTCGGGCTGGGTCTATCTCTACGCGCCCTGGGTGCCGCGAGGATCGATCTTCTCTCCGGGCAGCTCCCTTCCCGTGGCTCTCATCCCGAACCGGGACCTCGCCTTCATCGTCCCGCCGCGGCAGGCCGCCTACCTGCCGCTCCTGAGAGAGCTCCATCCCGGCGGGACCGTGACCCGGGCGACCCACCAGCCGGACGTCGTCGTCTTCGACGTCTACCGGGTCCCGGGGGCGCTCTGGGCCGGTCAGCTGGGGGCCCTGGCGGAACGTCCGGGAAGCGCCGCCGTCCACGTGACGACCCTGGGGGCCGTGCCTCCCGGATGGTCCGCGGGGGCCGCGACCTGGCACGCCGCGCTGCGCGTCCCCCGATACTGGAACTACGGCTTCCGGATCGGGCCGGGCCCGGCGCGGCTCGTCGTCGACGGACGGACGATCCTCGAGGTGCCGCCGGGGAGCCCGGTTCGCGATGCCCTGCTCTGTCTCGCCCAGGGAGACCACCAGATCCGGTTCGAGGGACTGATCGGGCCCCACGGCGAGCCCGCGACGTTCCGGTGGGCGATGGCGAACGAGTCCGCCACCCTTCCGGAGACCCCTCGCTGGGAGGACGTACTGCCCTCTCAGGTCTTCGCGACGGCGTCCGAGCCCGGAGGCCTGTTCGCCCGCCTCGTCCACGAGGGACGCCCGGAGATCCATCGCAGGGATCGGACGATCGCGTCCGGGGGCCTGGCCGACGAGATGCGCTCGAGCGTCCCCGACCTCGCGATCTGGACCGGGACCCTGCTCGCCCCGAAGAGCGGGAGATACGCTTTCGCCTTTCGTGCCCAGGGAGAGGTCGAGATGGACCTCGACGGGCGCCAGATCCTGAAAGGCAGGGTCGTCGAGGCCGAGCCCGCCACGGCGAGCGTCGAGCTGCTCGAGGGACCGCACCCCGTCGAGATCCGGTACCGCGCGGAGACCGGCCCCGGCTTCATCGAGTGGCAGTGGAAGACGCCGTCCGGACCAGAGTCGATCGTCCCGCCGTCCGCCCTCGCCCTCCCTCCGGGCGCCGGCGTCGGTCCGCCCGAGCCCCTGAGCGCGATCGGACCGGCCGGCCTCCAGCCGCCGAACCGGCCGATCGAGCTGAGGTGGTGACGCACACGGCGGAACGCTCCCCGATTTCAGGCGCCGGGACTGCGGTACCCTACGCCGGATGACCGGGGCTGCGACCGCGCTTCATCTCGTTCTTCCACCGCTCTCGATCCTCGCGCTGGGGCGGATGGCGCGCCGCCGGGGAATCCTCTGGATCGTGGTCGCGGGCCTCGCGATGTACGAGTCCGTTCTCCTCGCCTCCGGGCTCTTCCTCGGATCCGTCGGCCTCCTGCGGGCTCCGGCGCCGCTCGTCCTCTGGAGCGTCGTCGCCGCCGGGTTCCTCGTTCTCGCGGCGAGAGGCGCCGGCTCGGTCTGGGCCGCGGGGCGCTCGGCCCTCCACGGCGTTCGTCTCCGTCCCGTCGACCTGCTCCTCGGGCCGGCGGCGCTCGCGACCGCCCTGCTGATGGGGCTGCAGGTCGCCCGGGACTGGATCGAGGGCACCATCGCCTTCGACGCCCTCTCTTACCACATCCCCCGCGTCCTCCTCTGGGCCCGGCACGGAGACTTCCGCCCGACGCTCTCTCCCGTGTGGCAGCAGGTCGGCCTCCCCGTCGGAGGCGACGTCCTGCTGCTGCCGGGCGTCGTCCTCGGGATCGGATGGCTCGGGGCCGCCTGGACGACCGTCTGGCTCTCGCTCGGGGCGGCCGCGGCCGTCTTCGCGGCGACGCGCTTGCTGGGTGCCGGCCGGCGCCCGTCCCTCGTCGCGGCGCTCGCGTTTCTTTCCTTCCCGGCGGTCGGCTTCCGCCTCGTCGACGTGAGCAGCGACATGGCGGCCGCGTTTCCGCTCCTGGCAGCTTGGGTCCTCGCGACGCGAGCCCGCTCGCTCGCGGAAGGCGCGTTCCTCTTTCCGGCTCTCGCCGGCGCCGCCATCGCCTGCAAGGCCAACGTCGCCCCGGCAGTCCTCGTCCTGGCCGCCGGCCTGTTCGCGTCCCGGTTCCGCGGCTTCGCAGACTGGCGCGCCCTCGCCGCGGCGTCGGCCGGCGCCGCGGCCGCCGCGCTCCTCTGCGCCGCGTCGTACCTGCCCGTGTGGCGGCTCTTCGGCGATCTCGTCGGCGGCCCCGAGGGGCGGGACCTCGTCTCGTATCTCCGGGGGACGGCTGGCGTCGTGCACGCGGCTCTGTTCGGCCTCCTCCACTGGGCCGTCGAGCCCTTCGCCCTCGTCCCCGAGCCCCCGCGCTTCGACTGGCTCGACTCCGTCGGGCTGGACCGCCTCTATCAGGCGCTCGGCGCCGGGACGCGGGAGAGGTGGTATCCCCTGGTCGACGCGACGACCAACCGCTCGGGGGTCTTTCCTTTCCTCGCGTCGCCGGTGCTCCTGGCCCTCCTGCCGAAGGGGAGGCGCCTCAAAGGGGCCCTTCTCTTCCTGGCGCTGCTCCTCGCCCTCTTCGCGCCGCTCAACCCGAACTGCTATGCCTCGCGATTCTCGGTCGTGCTGCTGGCGGCCTTCGCGGTCCTGTGGGGTGCCGCCGCGCAGCGATCGACGGCGCTCGTCGCCCTCCTCGTGTCGGCGGGGCTCGTCGTGGAGGCCCGCACCCTCGGCTGGCGCGACCTTCCCCGGTTCGCGGACCGGCAAGCCCCGGACCGCAACGCGCGCGTCGCCGCCGCCGTCGGATCGCAGACGCTGCTCCTGCTGAGCGGGGCCCTCTCCGTGGACGCCAAGGTTGCCGGGAGGCGCGCCGACGTCCGCATCGACTACCTCGCCTGCCCGCCGGACGGGGACTGGGTGCGACACTTCGAGCGCGCCCGGCGGGAGTCTCCCTGGCTCCTCCTGAACGACAACGCGCCCCAGGTCGCGACGGGGCCGTCGTTCGCGACGACGCTCGCCCCCCCCTGCCCCGGAGTCGCCGTCCCGGCGCTGCAGCAAGCCCTGACGGCGGCGGGGTGGCGCCCCGCCTTCGAGGAGAACGGCTACCAGGTCTGGAGCGCGGTCCCGGCGACGGGCGCGGACGTCCCGAGGTAGGCCGCCGAGAACGATCCAGGAGCCGCCGCCGACGCGCGACCATCACGGCCGAGCGTCGAGACGGCTTCCGAGAGAGAGGACCTCGAATCCCCCTCTGGCCGGCGACACGAGTCCGGCGACCGGGCGCCCGGGCGGGAGGGGGCGGTCCACGGAGAGGACCGGCGCGCCGTTCACGAATCCCCGGACCACGCCGTCGGACCAGGAGAGCCGGATGGTCCGGACCTGCTCCATCAAGGGGATCGTGTAGGAGGCCGCCGGTGGACCGAGGTCGCCCCCGGACGCCAGCGGCACGATCGCGGCCGTTCTTCCGTCCTTCCTCAGGTCCAGGTAGAGGGCGACCGTGTCGCCGCCCGCCGCACGGAGGACGAGCCCTCCCTCGAACGGGAGCCGGTTGTACTCGTCGGCGATCGACGCCTCGACGACGTCGGCGGGCCGCGTCTCGTCCCAGACGGCCCGGGCCGACGACGACGGCGCACTGCCCCCGGCCATCGCCACGATCCCGTCGCCGGCGCGATACCAGCCGGAGGGCGAGCCCTGCCATGGCAGCGGGGAGACGAGCCGCGCGAGGTCGTACACGGGCAGGTTGGGGCCCCATCGGCCGAGCCACGTCCTGTATTTCCGCTCCTCTTCCGCGTACGTGGTGTGGAGATAGACCGTGTGCTCCGCGAAATGGTCCAGCCGGATGTAGCTGGCCGCCGGAACGAGCATCTGAGGGGAGACCGTCTTGAACGCCGGCCACACGCAGGAGAGGCCGGTCTCGTAGACGGAGAGCTGACCGTCCACGAGCAGGTAGCGGAAGCCGCGCCCCGCCGCCAGGACCACGTCACCGAGCGTTGCCCCGATCGCGACCCGCTCGATCCGGCGGCCCGTCTCGGTGGCATAGAGATCCGGGCCTGCGCCGTCCAGGATGACCAGGATCCCCGGCTTCCCCGAGGCCCCGCCGGCGTCCCGACCCACGTCACGGAACGCCGTCCGGAACGGGTTGGTCCGCCCCAGCACGTCGGGAGAGAGGGTCCGGACGAGACCCCACGTGGCCGCGAGAGCTGCGAGAGCCGCAGGCAGGAGCGGTCGCAGCGTCGCGGGGCGCAGGGAGCGGCAGCACCGGGAGGTCAGCTGGATCGAGCGGGCGGCGGCGACGACGATCAGGGGCTGGACGAACGAGAAGGCCCTGGGCGCCTTGAAGACCATCAGCGCGAAGGCGAGAGCCGGCGCGAGGATGGCGATCAGGACAGCGAGGTCCCGTCGCCGCTCCGGGCCTGGCGTCCGGATCCCCCACGACAGGAAGGGGAGCAGCGCGGCCAGGCCCAGGACGACGGGATTGTCGAGCTCCGTCAGGGCCCGCAGGTAGAAGTCCGGCTCTCGAAGCTGGAACCGGGAGAGCCAGCCCCCCACGTCTCCGAACCCCTGACGGAAGAAGGACTGATCCACGAAGAGGAACGCGTGGAGGTAGCCGCCACTGACCGGAAACACGGCCCTCAGGACCATGTCCCAGGCGACGAGAAGGGTGACGAAGCCGGCCAGGTAGGCCGCCGCGAGCCTCGCTATCTCGCGCCACGACCTCTCGAGGACGAGGAGCGCGGCGACGGGGACGATGCAGGTGGCGAACGCCCGGTAGTTCGCCGTCACCGCGAGACCCATCGCGATCCCCGCGACGAAGGACCCCGCCGTCCGCTCGCGGGTAGCAGCCAGGCCCGGGGAGAGGGACAGGAAGGCCCAGCTCAGGAGCACGAAGGCGGCCCCCGGGGCGTCGACGCTGACCGTCCGGGAATAGAGCACGTGCATCGGACTGACGGCCAGCAGAGCCCCCGCGAGGAGAGCGGTGCGCCGGCCGTACGCGAGGGAGGCCAGCCACATGACGCACGCCACGCCGAGGACGCCGTACAGCGCGAAGGGGTACTGGATCGACGAGGGTGAGATTCCGAAGAGTCGCAGGGAGAGGACGAGGGAGGCCCACGTCGTGTGCGACGACTTGAAGTTGCTGTAGGACCGGAGGCCTCCGTCCGACCATTCGAGGGCGCTCCGCCGGGCCACGTCGATGAGCCAGCCCTCGTCGTATTCGACCACTCCCTGAGCGACGAGGAACGCGAAGCGCAAGGCGGCCGCCACGGCCACGACGACGAGGACAGGCCCGACGGAGGGGAGGAGACGCAAGGAGGCCGGCCTAAGCCAGCCTCCGAGGGACTCCCGGACGGTCACCGGGTTCTCGAGCGCCCGTCCCCCGTCACTTCTTCGGCGAGACGATCCGGAAGTCGAACGTGCCGCGGAGTCTGTCCGCGCCGTTGACGTAGACCATCTCCAGTCGGTAGTCCCCGACCGGCCACGTCCGGGTGTCCGGCAGGGAGAACGACATGATGCCCGAGTTCGCGGGAGGCGCCTTCTGCTCCTCGTAGAACTGCTTGCCGTCCGCGATCCCCGTCACGACGACCTTGTAGACCGACCCCGCCGGGGCACGGCTCACCCGGAAGCTGGTGTGGAGCGTCTCCCCCTGGGCGAACGGCCCGCCCTCGCCGGTGACCATGCCGTCCGGCCCGAGCACCCGCCCGAAGCGGAACTGCGTCGTCTCGACATGATTCGGATCCGGCGTCGGCGTCGGCGCGACGGCGGCCTCCTTCGCCGGCTTCTCGCCTCCCCCGGTCGGTGCCTCCTTCTTACCGGAGCAACCCACCAGGCAGAACGCGAGGACGAGCGTCACCGACGACATCCATCTCTTCATTCCAGACCTCCCAATCGCCCGGAGGATACCGCGAAGATTCCGCGGGATTCAAGGGATGGACAGCCACGCGGGCGCACGCCGGAAGGCCGCGTACGGCTCGTAAGCCTCCTCTCGCACGAGCAAGCGAGGAGGAGCTCCTTGGTGCGGACCTTCCGTTCCCGACTCGACTCCTCCAGGGTGCGTCCAGCCCAGGAGGCGAGGATCCTCCCGGTCAGCGCCGTCCGGTCGCGCGAGAACCGGCGCCTCTCCCATTCGAACGGACTCCCTCCCGACGACGGCCCGCCGCCGGCATTCGCACGTCATCACGTCGCGCGCGCGAAGAGCACCGGCGCGGGAATGTGGCCAGGAGCGGGATCGCCGGCGGACGTGCCGCGGCACGAGGCAAGGGGGCGCCGGAAGTCAGCGCCGCGCCACCCGGTAGAGCCGCCTCTGTCCGCTGTCCACCACGAACAAGGCGTCGCGCGTCGAGGCAAGGGCGGTGGCGGCGCCGATCCCATTCGAACCCAGCGCTCCGTCCGGTGTCGGGGCGAGCACGCGATCCCCCGACGCGGTGTACACGAGAGAGAGTCGTCGCCCTTGCTGGGGGAACATGATCCGGTCCTCGCCGTCGAAGGTCATGTGACGCTGGTCCTGGGCGCTCGCATTTTCCGGAAAATCGACCTGGAACGCACCGAGGGGCTGCGGCGGCCAGGCGTCCTTCTCGAGCTGGAACGAATGGACTTTGCCGCCCCAGTCGAGAACGAGGAGCTGTCCACGCGAAGACAGCGCGACGCCGCCCGGGCCGTCGAAGTGGCCGGGGCCTTGCTCCGCTGACCGAAGAACGTGCCTGGGGACGCCCTCGGGAGAGAAGACCCCGATCTCCTGTTCGTGCGGAAAGCTGAACAGGAGGTCGCCCCATGGCAGCACGACCACGTCGGTCGCCACCTCGCCGTTGGGAATCGAGAACGAGTGCCGCAACACTCCGTCGCGGTCGCGGATCTCGACGATCTTCGGACCCACGACGACGCTGGATCCGTCGGGCTCGACGGCAAGCGAGACATCGGTCGGGTCGGTGCCCGCCCCGGACTCGACGTCGAACGAGCCATCGGGGCCTCCCAGCCTCCGGAGCCGCCAGCCGTTGTCGCCGAAGAGGAGGACGTACGGGACGCCGGTCCCGTCCACGCCCACGTCCATCGGGCTCTCCGAGAAGCTCGCCACCAGCGTCGTCTCTCCGAAGCCGGGATCCGTCACGACCCGGGGCGCGCTCAGACCCGGCAACGCCACGAAATGAGGGGATAGGAGCCGGGCCTCGACGTCGGGTTCGCCGGGCTCGCCCGGCGGGCCCTCCCGCTTCAGGCGGAGGGTCAGAGGAAGTGAGCAGGCGGCCGCGGACGGCAGGCGGACCTCCATCTTCTGGGCGCCGGCGAGGTAAGGGCGAAGCGCTCCTCCGGGAAGACGATCGGGTCCCGTGAGGAGCTCCGCCGCCCGGCACTCCGGCCGCAGTGTCAGACGGTAGTACCCGGAGGAGGGCACCAGAAATCCCCCCTTCACCTCGAGACCCGCCGGAGGCGCCGGGCCTGCCTCCAGCGGGATGCCGGCGAACACCTCCTTCGGAAGGGGCTCGCGGCTACCTGCCTCGAGGGCGCGGTGACGGGAGAGCTCGCTCCCCTCGACCTCGATCGCGACGAGCGCCGTCTGGCCGCCGGGGAACTCCTGCCGGCGGACGGAGGCCGAGGGGTAGAGCCGCTTCAGGAGCTCGATCCTGGGCTTGCTCTCGTACGTCTCCTCCATCAGGAACCCGACCCGGCCGGACCTGGGCAGGCTCATGCGGCGCGTGATCTCCTCGGCCGGGAGCGCCAGCTGGTAGGTCTCCTCCACGAACGAGCAGGAGGGGAAGAGCGCGGCTCCCGGCCAGTCCCTCGGGTCGATCCGCTGGTAGCAGAGCCGGGAGTCCTTCGCGAGGAGCGTGGTCAGGTAATCGAGCCCCAGGTTCGGCCCGTCGCGGTAGGCAAGGTTGTGAAGGACCGTCCCGCACCGCTCGAAAAGGGGGCGAGCAAAGCGGTGCCGAGCGTCCTTGGGGAAGGGCTGAACCGGCAGCAGAAGGTGCGACGCCAGGCTCGTGAAGGCAACGGTGCCCGCTCCGATCACGACCGCGACGCGCGCCGTCCGGGCGGCCGCCCCACCCAAGGAGGCGCGGGCCATGCGCGCCGCCGCCGCGAGGAGGAGCGTCACCACGACGGTGAGGGCCGGGAAGACGAGCGAGAAGCGGCGAGCCTCGGGCTCGTCGCTCATGACGGCCGGCAAGAGGCCGATGCCGAGCCACGCCACGAGCATCGCCGCCCGTGCGTCCGCGACCTGCGGGACAAGGTACGCGGCCCCGAGCGCGGCGAGGACGAAGAACCCCGCGTTGAGGACGGTCCGGTGCCGTTCCGAGAGGCACAGCCGTTCGTACCAGTGTGTCCAGTAGGGCGTGTCGTTGGCGAGCCCCTTCACGACGGACGCCAGGTTCGTGGCGACGCGCCGCGTCTGGATCCCGGCGATCTCCAGGGGGCCCGCATCCGCCCCGATCCCCGCGCGCCAGGCGACCTCGCCGTGCACCTTCCCGGGGTGGACGAACTCCCACCGGTCCCGCAGAGGGAAGAGGAGGAGGGTCAGGCTGAAGGTCCAGAGCGCGAGGCCGGTCCCCACGGCCGGCACCAGGTACCAGCTCCTTCGCCGCGCCTCGCGGCGGAAGAGAAGGGCGTGAGCCACCGAGAAGAGAGGCAGCGAGAACATGATGAAGGCCGGCGTGTAGACGAACCGGCAGACCGGCATCCAGAACGCGGTCGCCACGGCCGCCGGGGCCGAGAGGTCCCGCAGCAGCCAGAGCGTCAGGTGCGCCGTCAACAGCGCGACGATCGCCACGAGCGAGAAGAACGAGTTCTCGTTCCGCGACCAGAAGAGCTGCTCCGGCATGCAGATGAAGATCACGGTTCCCAGGGCCGCCGGGCGGACGCCGGCGAGGCGCCGGATCAGGGAATAGAAGAGCGGGATCGCCATGGCGCCCCAGAAGAGCGCCGTCAGGCGGACCGTGTAATGCGACGCGCCGAAGAGCTTGAAGAAGAGGCAGTTCGTGAGCAGATGGAACACGCCGTTCCCGGTACCGAGGAGCCCGGTCTGGAGGTAGAGCTTGAACCCCCAGAGCGTGGCGCTCTGGTTGACCATCAAGATCGTCTCGTCGTCGAAGTGGCTCGGAAGCTCGGTGATCGCCCACGCGCGAAGGAGGAGCCCGATCGCGGTCAAGCAGAGGAGGCCAGCCATCTCCCGGAAGCCGAAGGGACGGCTCGGGGCTCCCGCCGAAGCGTCGTCCGCGGAGAGACCGCGCGGATCCGGAAAGCCGGCCAGGCGGCGAAGGGGGCTCACGAGCCCCAGCCCGAATGCTGCGGCCATCCCGGCCGACAGGAGGAGGCCTCCGGCCGTGCTTCTGTCCGAGAGAACCAGCGACTCCCCGAGGGCGGCCAGGAGGAGAGCCACCCCGAGCAGGAGCAGGGAGAAGGACCGCGGGCGGTCTCCCTCTCCCTTGCGAAGCGCGAGGAGCCCGAGCCCGAGGGCGATCGCCCCGGCGAGGAGGGCGACCGCCAGCCGGCCCTCCCAGAGGCGGACGAGAACCCCCCGCAGGGCGCCGCGCAGGAGCGACATCCCCGGGTCGATCCCGCCGAGGACGCGCTCGCCGCGGGCGTGCGCTCCCTGCCCCGACTTCCCGACGAGCCAGAAGAGGAGCAGCCCCGACGCGACGAAGAGGATGCCGGGAAGCCACGCGATTGGCTCTCCGCGCCGGCTTCCGACAGTCAGCACGCGGCTAGACTGCACCAGGGAGCCCTGGAAGGGAAGCGGGGCCTTCGTCGTTTCTGGTGGGCAAGCCCTGACGGCCGTGGGGTCGGGGAGGCCGCCCGCCTGACGCTCGGGGGCAAGCCTCCGGGCGTGGCCCCTTCGGCATCCCACCGGGCTTCGAGAGCCGTGGCCGCCTTCCACAGGGCGGCCGGTCCCTGGCGCTGCGAGGTCGACGGAACCCGGCGCGCCGGGGCTCGGCCCGCTAACGGCGGCGGGCCAGCACGTATCGGATGTCGAAGAGGTCGAGGTAGAAGTCGCGGCCGGTCATCCCCAACCGCTTCAGGATGTTGTAGACCGCCGGGAGCCTCCAGTGAAGGACGAAGAGGTTGTAGGCCGTCGTGTCGAGGCCCCGGTAGTAGCCACAGGTGCCGTCGTACACGACGTCGAATCCCGCCCTGTCGAGGAGCCGCGCGAGAGACGGCCTGGTGAAATAGTGGAGATGGGTCGGCGGGTGAATGAGGCGCCAGTGCTTGCCGTTGATCCGCGCGTTCCAGCTCCCGAGGTCGCCCGTCGTCAGGGCCAGCACGGCACCCGGCTCGGTCAAGGACGCGATCCTCTCGATGTAGAGGTCCGGCCTGGCGAGGTGCTCGATCGTGTCCCACAGGCAGACGACGTCGAAGACGTCCTTTCCGAAGTCGTGGGTCAGGAGGTCTCCGAGGACGACGTCCAGGCCGAGATTCTCACGGGCGTACTTCACGGCATCCTCGGAGATGTCGATTCCGGTCGCCGACCCCGCTCGCCCCCTGAGCAGGTCGAGGAAGAATCCGTACGCGCAGCCGACCTCGAGGAAACGCCGGTGCCTGGCGGAATCGGTGAAACGGTCGAGCACCGAGAGCCGCAGCCGGAAATTCCTCTGGGTGATGGCCCGGTCGGCCACGTAGTCGAGGTACTCCTCCCCGAAGAAGTAGCCGCGACCGTAGATTCCGGCGAGCCGGTCCAGGGAAAGCTGCAGGTCGGCCCAGCCGTGACCGCACGTCGGACAGCGGAGCAATCCGGCGTGGAACGGCCTCCCCCCGGTGCCGCCACAGGCGACGCAGGGACTCGAAACGCTCTGGTCGGACGTGGGCGGGGGTCGATCCGCCTCCCGATGACGTCGCTTCTCCAAGACGTCACACGGGCGCGCCGGGCCGTTCGCCGAGCAAGGAGGAGGGATGGCAGGCCCGGCGCTTCTCGCGGCTCACGCGGCAGACGGGCATCACCCCGGCCTCCGGCCAGAGCGGGATCGACTCGAGAGCCCGTCGTTCCGAGGTCCGCTCTCCCACGAAGGAGAGGAGCCACTTCCGGCCTTCCTCAAGCCACGGCCTGTGCGGTCGCTCGTCGTCGGGAGGTACCATCCGCGGATTGTAGTTCTCGGCCTCGATTCGGCCTCGATCCGATCGGTCGCGAGCGGGGACTCTCCGCCGGCCCGGACGCCCGGGACCTCGGTCCCGATCGGGACGCCCGGACAACGACGAGACGGTGCCGTTTCCCGCGGCCGCACTCCGTCGGTCAGCTCCGTTCGTTCCGGATCGGGCCTCGTTCGCGCGGTCCGGGCGCGGCTCCCTCCGGCTCCTCGTCCGCCGGACCCACCACCTCGTCGACGAGGTAGAGCGGCCGTCCCTTGATCTCCTCGTAGATCCGGCCGAGGTACTCCCCCAGGACGCCCATGACCATCAGCTGGACGCCGCCGATCAGCAGGACGAAGACCATCAGCGTGGTCCAGCCGGGCACGTTGATGTGGAGGACCTTGAGGACGAGGACGACGAGGATGTAGAAGAACGAGAAGGCGCTGACGGCGAACCCGAGCCACGTCGCCAGCTGGAGCGGAACGTAGCTGAACGACGTGAGGGCGTCGACCGCGAACCGGACCATCTTCCGGAACGGGTACTTCGTCTCGCCGTGAGCCCGGGGTGGCCGGACGTACGACACGCTGGTCGCCGGGAAGCCGACCCAGGCGGTCAGCCCCCGGATGAAGCGGTGCCGCTCGCGCAGCGACCGGAACGCCGCCAGGGCCTTCGGCCCCAGGAGGCGGAAGTCGCCGGCGTCGACCGGGATCGCCACGTTGGTCCAGCGGCGCATCAGCCGGTAGAATAGGTGGGCCGTCGCCTTCTTGAACGCCCCCTCCCCCTCCCGCGCCGCCCTCACCGCGTAGACCACCTCGAACCCCTCGTCCGCCCTGGCGAGCATCTGCGGGAGGAGCTCGGGGGGGTCCTGCAGGTCCGCGTCCATCACCGCCACCAGCCGTCCCCGGGCCGCGTCCACCCCCGCCGTCAGGGCCATCTGGTGTCCGAAGTTGCGCGAGAGGCGGACCACCCGGATCCGGCGGTCCGCGAGCGAGAACGACGCCATCTTCTCGAAGGACCCGTCGCGGCTGCCGTCGTCGACGAAGACGATCTCGAAGGTCCGGCCGCAGGCGTCGAGGACCGCGAGGAGGCGCGTCCGGAGCTCGTCCAGCGTCTCGATCTCGTTGAAGACCGGGAGGACGACCGACAGCTCCGGCCTCACGGCGCCTGGACCCTCCGGAACACGGTGATCCTCTGGGCCCCGATGACGCACCAGGGGGTCCTCGTGAAGAGGTACTCGAGGAGCTGGCGGGGCGTCGGCTGCAGCGGACGGAGAGAGGTCTCCGGCAGCCACCAGGCCCGCAGCGGGATCTCCTCCTCCCGGTAGCCGGGCCCCAGGACCGCCCTCGCCTCCTGCGCCTTCTCGGGATCCACGACGGCGATCGGCGGCAGCCGCCCGGCGACCGGGAGGCTCCAGTCGACCTGGACCTTGCGGAGGTACCAGTTGAGGGGCCAGCCCGACTCCCCTTGCACGGAGGCGGCCGGAGACGCTCCGGCGGCGGCCGCCGCCTCGATCTCCAGAACGAGCCGTTTGAGCTCGGGCGCGGTCTGGACGTACACCACCGACTCGGCCTTCTGGACGGCGGGCGTCAGGGCGGGGTACGCGTAGCAGAGGGTCGCCGCGGTGACGAGCGACGCCGCCGCGACGGCGAGGCCCGCGAGGGCGGGCGGGTCGAACCCGTCGCGCGGGCGCTGTCCGGTGAAGAGGCTCGCCCAGTAGGCTCCAGCGAGCGGGATGAACGGGAAGATCTGGTGGACGATGAGCCACGGCGTCTTCTCCCCGAGGTAGGCGTACATCGCGAGCGAGGCGACGCCCAGGGCCGCGAGGAAACGCTCGACCCCTCCCAGCTCCCGCCGTCTCTTCCGGATCCAGAGGAACGCCGGGATCAGGAGGGCGAACTCGTACTGCGCGAGACGCGGAAGGTAGAAGGTCTTGGGGCCGCCCACCCGTTCGACCGAGTGCTGTCCCCACCAGTAGCCGATCGCCTGGAACGCCGGGTTCCCCGACTCCGGGTGGACGAGGAAGAGGGTGTAGCAGAGCTCGGAGACGACGAAGAAGAGGAGCAGGGCCGCGGCGAGGGCGACGGTGTTCTCCTCGAGGAAGTCGACCAGCCTCCTGATCCGGGGCCAGAAGACGAAACCGCCGCCCGGCTCCCAGTAGACCGCCGCCACCGACGGCGCCATCAGGGCGAGGAGGACGTAGAAGTTCTCCTTCGACGCGAAGGCGACGGCCGCGAACAGGGAGGCGGCGACGAGGTCCCGGAGCCTCCGGCCCGCCAGCCACTCGTCGAAGAAGAGGAACGCCCCCGCCGTCCCCAGGAGGCTCCAGACGTCCTCGCGGCAGAAGCGGGTGTAGTAGAGGAGGTTCGGCGAGCAGGCGGTCAGGACGCCGGCCGCGAGGGCCGCGTGGATTCCGAAGCGCCGCCGGAGGAGGAACGCCATCGCCACGAGGGCCGTCCCCCCCAGCGCCGCCGGGAGCCGGGCGCTGAAGTCCGAGGCGCCCAGCACGAGGAAGCTGGTGGCGACCGCGAAGTACTGGATCGGGCCGTGGTAGACGGGGTCGTACTTGTAGTCGCCGGTGTGGAGGAAGTTGTTGGAGAACCAGGCGTGGATCGACTCGTCGTGGTGGAGCGGCCGGTCGCCGAGGGCGATCAGCCGGAGGAGCAGCGCCGCGAGGAGGAGCGCTCCCCACAGCTGCCGCTCGCGGCGGGTCGCCGGACCGGGGCCGGTCCCGGAAGCCGGAGCCGCGGTCACGGCCCCACCTCCAGGAGCTCCGTCTCCTTCGCCGAGAACGCGACCCGGTACGACTGGCGGAGGGGGAAGGCGTCCGGCCCGAACTCCTTCCGTTCCAGGGGGCCCACCACCACGTACCCGATCCGTCGCCGCGTCAGGATCTCCCGCACTTCCGCGGCGTCGGTGGAGGCGTAGACGGTCTTGATCTCCGCCTGGCGCCTGGCCACCTCGGGACCTCCCGCGTCGCCGCGCCAGAGCTCCTCGTGGCCCGCCCAGCCCAGGAGGGTCGGTCGCCCGCTGAACGTCCCGATCCGGCCGTGGTCGCTGTACGCGCCGCCCGGGACCTCCAGGAGACGGGTCTCCGCGGGGGTGTTCTTCCGCAGCCAGTCCACCGCCGCCCGGTCGCCGGGAGCCTCGGCGCTCATCCAGGCCAGGCCGTCCAGCGTCCCGTTCTTCCCCCGCGCGCGGCCGACCGCCAGGCTCACCGGATGGACGAGGGCCCCGGCGAGGGCCAGGACCAGCAGCCCCCTGACGACGCGGGGCGCCCGGCGCGACGAGAGCGGGAGCGGGAGGAGGAGCGCGGTCGCCGGGGCGAACAGGAGCGCCGCGCCGGCGTAGCACTTGAACACGGTGTTCATCCGGTGCATCTCCTCGCCGTACGGGTCGGTCACTGCGATCAGCTCCGGGATCGCGACGAGGACGGCCCCGCATGCCGCGAGGAGGAACCCGGAGCGGAGCGCGCCC